>LJUR01000094.1 GCA_001304105.1 Deltaproteobacteria bacterium SM23_61 | reverse complement strand
AGCCACGTCCCGGATGTGCACGTAGTTGCGCTTGAAATCCTTCTCGAAGATCACCAGGTATCCGTCCGTAACTGCGGCATAGACAAAATGATTCACCAGGAGGTCCAGCCGCATCCGGGGGGACATGCCGAAGACCGTGGCCAGGCGCAGGCTGATCACGTTTGGCGTCTGCAGCAGGAGGGTTTCCGCCTGAACCTTGGTCCGGCCGTATAGGGAAATCGGTTCCAGGGGGGTGTCCTCCGTGCAGAAGACTTCGCTGGACTGGGTTCCGTAGCCGCTGTTGGTGGTGGGGTAGATGACCAGCTGCCCGGGGCTGCGCAGCCGGTTCAGCATGGCCACCGCTTCCAGGTTTACCGACTGGGCCAGCCAGGGGTCCCGGTCGCAGGCCGGGGCCCCCACCACCGCGGCCAGAGGAATCAGCACGTCGGCTTTCCGGATGAGCGGCTGCAGGGCCCTTTCATCCCGCACGTCCTCGAAGACAAATTCAAAAGAAGGATGAGCGCAGAGATGGAAGAGGCTGTGCTGCCCGTACATCAATCTGTCGATCGCCGTAACCCGATAGCCGGCCTTGAGCAGATGCTCGCACAGAATCGATCCCAGATAACCGGCTCCTCCAGTCACCAGCACCAGTGGTTTCATCCATTTCCCTTTTCTATTCTGAAGAAATTGTACACCTCGGTCTTCACCGCTTCCGCCACCCGGTTGGCCAGGAGGCTGATCTTCTGCGAGGGGAGAGACTCTTCCTCCCCGCTCGGGTTGATCCTGGCGATGATCTCGGAAAGGCTCAACCCGCTCTCCCGGCACCTCTTGACCTCTTCCAGCATGGCCAGGTTCTGCGGAGTGTAGCGTCTCTGCCCGCCATGAGTGCGGAGCGGGACCAGCAGTCCGTTGAGTTCCTTCTCCCAGAACCGCAATGTGTGGGGCGGAACCCTCAGCTTTTCACTGACCTGCAAGATCGTGAAAAGCTGAATCTTTTCCTCCATGTTCTTTCACCTTTTAAGGAATCCAGCAGGGCCTTTCTCCAGTCTTATCGGCTTGATTTTCTTCAACTTTAACTTTCACTTTATCTTTTTAGCAAAGGGGGTGCCGTGAAAAAAATTTAAAAAATTTAATTATTTTAATTAGTTAACTTGAAAAACGGGCGCTGGGTGGGTAAAAAACTCCATTTCCGGGGTGGTTTAAGTTGAATTTCTTGCCGGTGAAAGGGTAGGCTCGGAGCCCAAGAAAGGGCCTCGATGAGGGTTTAGGTGTGATATTGCCGGCATTTTTTTCCCCGGCGGTAGGAAATTTTTGCAGAAATTGCTCAAGTTTTTTCCCCTTTTGACGAAACAATAAGCAGAGAGATTGTTTATGATTATCACCAATTACCACGTTCAGAGCACCCTCCGAGCCTACGGCCAGCAGCTGGCGGAGAAATCCCGTCTGGCCCGCGCGAAGGCCCCCAAAAATACGGGGCCCAAGGATGAAGTTGTCCTGTCCCAGGAGAGCAAGAAACGGCTCACCGCCCAGAAAATCGCCCTCCAGCTGATCGGGCAGCTCAGCAACGGGTCGGAGCCGGGGGTGACCCAACGGGAGATTCTGTCGCGTTTGAGCCGGGAATACGGCCAGCCGGTGAGCGTGGAAAAGAAAGAAGGCCAGGGCCTGTTTTTCAAAGTTTCCGACGGAAAATACCCCGGGGAAACCCGGAATGCTTCGCCCCAGGAAGCGGAGCGTTTGCATAAAAAACTTTTTGAAATCACCCAGTCCATCGTGTATAATAACTTAGGGTGAAAAATGGAGGACCGTTCATGAAAATCCCCGATAGCCACCAGGACCCGAATCTGATTCAATACATCCAGCAGAACGGAAAGGTGGGACATGCGGAGCGGAATTCTGCGACCCCGCCAGTTCAGAATCAGGTTTCCCCGGAAGACAAGGTGGACCTTTCTTCTCAGTCCAAAGAGATGAATAAAATCTCCGAGGCCCTGGCAGCCACGCCGGATGTGCGCGCCGAGAAGGTGGAATCCCTTAAGAAACAGGTCGAGTCCGGTCAGTACCAGGTAAACAGCGACGGGGTTGCCGAAAAAATGATCAAGGAGTTTCTCTTCGACTTTAACCGCTAACTCCTTTCGATTCCCTTCGCCATATCTTCTCTGTCTTTCCTTTTTTTCTCCCCAGACATCTTCTCTTGGATCCAGGACCCGGGGGCAGGGTCCGTCCGGGGGAGACCCTTCTTCAAATACGGAACGGGGAGTTCGGAATGGGGAATAAAACAACCAACTAATATTTTTCTCGCAGAGCCCGTAACCAACGAAAATTCAGAATAAAAACAGAGAAATTTTCTCTCGCCGAGGCGCAGAGTTCGCAGAGGTGAAGACCTATAAATAGGCAAACCAACATATTTTGGTTTTGCATTTTGACAAATATTCTAGTTAGCTCTGCGTACTCTGCGACTCTAGCGAAGCGGGCGAGAGACGGATTATTTTTTAACCACGGGAATGGGAAACCGGGTCGAGTAGGGAGATTGGTAGAGGACGATCTGTTTGGCGAGTCTCTTCTTCACGTTCATCACCACCGGTCCCAGGAGGTTGGCGGTGATCTCCAGCGGGCCTGCAGAGGTGACGTTCACGATGACCAGGGTCTGCACCCCCTCGCAGGAATCGGGGAGTTCCAGGGCCTTGCGGTCCTCGGGGCTGATCAGCAATTCATAGTCGGGCTTGCAGAGCAGGGGGTCGATGAGCAGGAAGGCCAGGTCTTCGTCATCCACCGCCTGGAACCAGACAAAGGGGGACCCTTTCTTATGCTCCAGAAGGACATACCGTTTCTGGTCGGGAAAACCGATCAACCCGGCGGGGATATAGACCACTTGATCCTCGGCAATCTCGATGGTTCCAAAGCGGCGCGTGGGGATCTTCAACCCGGGGTCTCACTCCCTTCCATTGATCATCTGGTCGAAATCGGCCGGGTTCAGCCGTGCGGCCGAGCGGTTTTCCTCCAGGATTCTCTCGTACACTTCTTGCCGGTAGATGGGGGCATGGGCGGGGGCTTCGATTCCCAGGCGGACCTGCTTCCCCCGGATATCCACGACGTGCACTTTGATGTCATCCCCGATGGTGATACATTCACCGATCTTGCGAGTCAGGATCAGCATTTTCACCCTCCCTGGCAAAAATGTCCGGATCGAAGGAAAAGGTTAATCCATATAATTGAGCAGGGACATCTCACTCACGCGGGCCGCGGCGGCCAGAGCCGCCTGATAGGTCAATTGTTTCGCGTTTAGCTGGATCATGACCTCAACGATGTCAGCGTCCTCCACCCGGGAAAGCTGATCCTTCAATTCAAACTGGATCTGGCTCAGGATGTTCTCCCTGACTTGCGCCTGGTTATGGCGGACCCCGATATCGGCAATCTGGCTGTTAAGGTAGTTTTCCACCGAGGTTAAATTCTCCAGTTGCGTGCCGATTCCCGCCAGGTCATCATCCTCCAGGGCTTTCTTCAGGCCTCCCAGCGTGCTGAAGAGCCCCGAATCCATGAACACGGTCTGGCCGTTTCTTCCCACGGTCAGGGTCTGGTCCTTCCCGACCTGCACCTGGAAATCGTTCGTATCGCCGTTATACTGCGCCGTCTCAACCCCCCCCACCACGATCTTGGTAAAAGGGGCCGTGCCGGTCTCAAAGCCGGAAAAGATATACCGCCCGGAGAGATCCGTGTTCCCCAGGGAAATCGCATGGTCCAGGAGGTCGCCTATTTCTGCCGCCGCCGCATCCCGGTTCTCGGCGTCCTGGCTGCTGCTGCTCATCTGGACGGCGAGCTCCCGGGCTCTTCCCACCAGGTCCAGGGTTTGCGAAAGGGTGGACTCGCTCGCGGTAAACCAGGAAGCGGCGGTGTTCAGGTTACGGCCGTACTGGTCCATCTGCCTCGCCGCGGTCTTGAACTTCATGGCCTCCACCAGGGCGATGGGGTCGTCGGACAGCCGGTTCAGATTTTTGCCCGAGGCGATCTTTTCGTTCAGACTCTTCAGGTCAGCGGCCATGCGCTGCAGCCGCAGCTGAATTCCGGCGTAAATAGAAGCGGTTCCCACTCTCATCATTTTTCTCTACCTCATATCCAGGAGAGTCTGCATCATCTGGTCCACGACCGAAATGACCTTGGAGGCCGCTTCGTAGGCGTGCTGAACTTTCATCATCTCGGTCAACTCTTCATCCAGGTTCACTCCCGAAACGGAGTCCCGGACTCCGGCCAGGCTATCCAACAGGCTCTGGGTAAAATCCTGGTTTCCGTTCGTATCCTCGGTGAAAATTCCCAGTTCTCCGATGAGGCCCTGGTAATAATCGTACAGGCTCCCGGTTTGCGGATTGCTGGTCGTGCTCTGCCCCCGGTCGGTGATGGTCCACTTGCGGATAACCAGCGAACCGTCGGTCTGGAGGGCGGCGATGCTCAAAGCGTTCCCGTTGTCCCCGGGCGCCCCGGAGATTCCTCCAGCGGCAATATTTTCCGGGGTTCCCAGAACATCGCTGCTCAAGGAAATATAGGCCGCCGCTCCGCTGTAGTCCCCCGCGTTGGGGACGCCGGGAGCGACCTGGAAATCCTTGAAGAAATACATCCCCGTTCCGCCGGAGAGGGTGTAGCCGGCCAGGTGAAGGTTGTTCACTTCCTGGATGAGGGTTCCCGCCATCTCGTCCAGGTTGGCCAGGTATTGGGGAAGGGTTTCGTCCCTAAGGTCTAACCAGCCACCCATCTTTCCCCCGGTGAGCCGGTCACTTACATCATTTTCAATCCCGTTATAGTAGATGGAGGTTCCCTCAGTGCTGAGGTCCCAGCTCTCATTGCCGTTCACCAGAAGAAGGCCCTCCCGGGTGAGGACGGTGAGCGACCCGTCGTCCTGTTCCAGGTAGGTGATGCCCACTAGGCCCGACAATTCCTCCAGGAGTTGATTCCTCTGGTCCCGCAAATCGTTGGCCGTCGTCTGGCTCGCTTCCGCGGTCCGAATCCGTACGTTCAAGGCGGCGATCTGCCCGGTCAGCCGGTTTACTTCCTCAACTCCCGCGCGGAGATTGGTGTTCAGGTTCTGCCCGATCTGTCCCAGCTCCTGGCTCAGGGAGTTGAACCTGCGGGTTAAAATTTCTGCTTTCCCCAGGAGGGCGGTGCGCTCGGCAGTTCCCCCGGGGTTGCTGGCCAGGTCCTGCCAGGCATTCCAGAATTCATCCAGAATCTGGCTCAGGGAATTTTCCTCGGTTTCGTTCCAGAGGGACTCCACCGTGGACAAGACCAGGGCCTTGGACTCGTAATCCTTCAGGGAGGAAGTATTCTGAATAATCGCCCGGGTGCTATACCGGTCGAAGCACTGGATCACCGAATCGACCTGGACTCCCGTCCCGACCTTCAGCCGATTCAGATTCCAGGGGACCTGGGTTTCCAGAACCACCTTCTGCCGGGTGTAGCCGGGGGTATTCACATTGGCCATATTGTGGCTGATGACCTGCATGGCCAGCTGGTTGGCATTCATGGCCCCCCGGGCAATATTCAGGATTGCGCTGAGTCCGTACATGGGTTCACACCTTCCGGTTCAAAGTACGGGGAAGAGAGCCCGAGACGGACTTCTTCCCGTTCTGGACATAGACCGGTGATTCGGCCAGAGGCTCGGTAAGGAGAGAAACCAGGTCCTTCCAGTAATTCATGGATTCCTTTATGTAAGTCTTATTGCGTTCATTGATTCGGGCCATCCGAATTTTTAACCCGTCCACCGTATTCTGGTAGGATTTGATCGTTGCCGCATCCTCGGGTGGAAGGACGGCCAGGAGATGGGAGAGGCCTCTTTCCGCCTCCCCGGGGGACAAAAGGGTCAGAGTTTTTGCCACCGTCTTTTGAATCGACTCATGGACCTTGCGGATGGTAGCGGCGTGAATCTCCAGGGATTGCAGGGACTCGGTCAACGAGTCGACAGAGCCCCGGCGAAGATGTTCGGACTCCTTCTTCAACTCTTCCACCAATAGATGGTAATGAAAGATCTCCTCTTCCAGAAGGTCGTATAAACCCTTCAGGAGACCTGCTTCCACCCGTTTCACAGTCTCTTTTCCTCTTCCCACGCCTTCCGGTTCCCTTGCCGGAAGAAGCCGCAGGGAAACCGGTTCAGCCTCTCCGATCCTTTCTTCACCTTCTCCAGGAGAAAAAGGAAATGGGAATTTTCTTCTTCGATCATCCGGCAGATCTCCCGCAGATGATCTTTCAATTCCTTCATCGGCTTTCGCTCCCATCGACCTTGGTCTGGGTCTCCGGCGGCCCCTCCCGGGCCGCGGCACGGGCCTTTTCTTCCCTCTGGAGGACCTGTCGGTAGAGGATTTCTCCCAGCCCGATTCCTCCCCGCTGAGACATCTTTTTGGCCAGCTCCTGATCCATGAGACTCTGGTAGACTTCCTTTCCCGGGCCATTTCCCAGAAGTCCATTCTGGGGGATGGACTGGCGCATGAGTTTCAGCATCCGGGCCACGAACAAAGCCTCAAAATCCGCGCAGGCCTTCTTCAGTTTCTTCCGATCGACCTTCTTCTCTCCCGGCTGAGAGGCCGGGGTGGACCGATCGGGGGACTGGCCTATCTTATGTATCGGCTGATTTTCCATTTTCTTGAATCTTCAAAACAACTTATCCGCAGATTACGCGGATTACCCAGAGAGAAAAAATTTATAGTACCTATCCTTTTAACCATTTGATTTTTTTTAAATTTATTTTTTCTGTATCCTTATCCGTGTTTATCCGCGTTCATGCGTGTCCCATTAATAGATTTCCAGGTCCGCCTGGAGGGCGCCGGCGGCTTTGATCGCCTGGAGGATGGCGATAAGGTCCCGGGGCGTCGCTCCGATGGCGTTCAACCCTTTCACCACTTCACCCAGGTCCGCCCCGCTGGGAACAAGGATCATCGGTTTGCCCTCCTCCTTGACCGCCACGCTCGACTCCGGGGTTACCACCGTTGCTCCGCCCGGGGACAAAATGGGACCGCTACCTTCGCGGGGAGGAAGGGCGATCGAAGGCGTTCCGGCCTGGGGCTCGGGGGCGAAGGGAAGGGGCTGGGACACGTTGTATCTCTCTTTGATTTGAATACTCAGGCCGCCGTGAGCAACGGCCACCGTGGAAATGCGGACTTTTTCACCCATCACCACGGTTCCGGTCTTCTCATTCAGGATCACTTTGGCCACCGAATCGGGGGTTACTTCCAGCCTTTCCAGAGAGGCCATCATCTCGGGCACCCGGTCCTGGTAGGATTCGGGCACGGAAATCTTGACTGTCCCGGAGTCCACGCACTGGGAGTAAGACCCTCCCATGGCACGGTTGATGGCTTCTTTCACCTTCTCGGCAGTGGTGAAATCCGGGTTGAAAAGGGTGATGGCCAGTTCTTTTTTCCCATCCAGGGCCAGGGGAACCTCCCGTTCGATGAGGGCCCCCTTGGTGATCAGCCCCACCGTAGGGTGGTTCTTCTGCACCCCCGTGCCCGAGGCCCCGGTAACTGCAAACCCTCCGGTTACAATCGGTCCCTGGGCCAGGGCATACACCTTTTGGTCTGCTCCCATGAGGGGGGTCAGGAGAAGGGTTCCCCCTCCCAGGTTGGTGGCATCTCCCATGGAGGATACATGGACATCAGTCCGGTTTCCCAAGCCGGCAAAGGGCGGGAGGGTGGCCGTGACCATGACTGCGGCCACGTTCTTCAGCCGGGTGAGGAGGATCCGTTCCCGGGGAACATTGATCCCCATCCTCTCCAGCATGTTGGCGATGGAACGGACGGTGAATTCAACGTTGGAGCTGTCCCCGGTTCCGTTGAGCCCCACCACCAGTCCGTAACCCACCAACTGGTTGCCCCGGACCCCCTTGAAGAAGGCGATGTCCTTGAGCCTCGCCCCTTCGACCGCCGAAGCCCCAAGAAGAATCCCCAAGATCACCATGATAAATAATCCCGTTCTCTTCACACCTTCCCCCTAAAAAAATGAAAAATAGGTCCAATAGGCCCTATAGGACTTATATTCTTGTTTTTTCTCTATGCTCTATGCTCCATGCTCTCTGCTGTCTTTAGAACGGCCATACCCAGTCCAGAATCCGGGCCAGCCAGCCCGGACGCTGTTTGTCGGTGATCACCCCCTCGCCGATGAGTTCAATCCGGGCATCCGCGATGTAAGTGGAAAGGATGATGTTATTGGCGTTGATGTCCTCGCTCCGGATCACCCCCTGGACGTTGATAATCTGGTTCTCGTTGTTCACCCGGACCTGACGGTGGCCCTGGATGACCAGGTACCCGTTGGGCAAGACCTGGATGACCTGGGCGGTGATGTAGGCGGCCAGTTGGGAGCTCCGGGTCGTCTCCCCCTTGCCGTCAAACTCGTTGGTTAAGGCCACCTTTTGCTCGTCCCCTACCCAGTCTCCGACGAGTTTGGAAAGAACCCCGCTCCAGCTGGCTTCCACCCCTGAAGTGCGGCCGGTCTTCGTCGTTGCGTTCTTCGAGGCGGTGGCCGATTCCACCACATTGATGGTTACGATGTCTCCCACGTTCCGGGCTTTCAGGTCCGAAAAGAGATTCGTGGATCTCTTCGCGGACCACAGAGACCCTTCCGTCGTAGCCGGAGGTTGAAGGGCCTGCAGCGCCACCTCCTGGGAGGAAGAAATGGTGGTCTTGTTGGAAGACTGGATCGTGCTGCAGCCAGTCCAAGCAAGGACCGCCAGGACTACCAACATCATCTTGCTGCAAAAGTATGGATTCATGGTTATGGACTCCTGGTTTCTCCCTTTCAGAGAAGGCCTTCCAAGTATCGAATTTCGAAACCCGAATTTGGAAACAAATTCGAATGACCGAAATCCCCAATTATGAACCGAATTTTTTGTTTCGGATTTCGATATTCGGATTTCGGATTTATCCATTGCCCTCATTCCTAGAAGTCCACCTGTACGGTGTGGTTGTCCAGAACCCGCCCTTGGACCTCTTTTTTGCTGGAGATATTGATCACCCGGATCCGGTCTCCCTTTCGCCCGTCTTCCTTCACCTCTCCGGCGCTGGTGATCCTGAAGGAGGGATTTTCCACCACAAGGGTCACCCGGTCTCCCTTCTTTACCAGAGGAGGGATTTCCACCATGGACTTGCGCAGGACCTCCTGGCTGTTGACCGAGAGGGTCATCCGTTTTCCCAGCACCTCCTGCAAATCCGTGGCCACGTCCCCCGGAAGGCGAGTGATATTCTTATTCACCACCCGCACGTCTTTCTCCTTCACCACCTGGTGTCTGCGCAGAGAGTTTCGGGCCACAACCACATCGGCGTAAATCTCCACCCTCGCGTGAACACGTACCTCCCGGGCCTTCTCCCTGCCGGCCCGCAGGATCAAGGAGACGGGAACGGAGCCTCCCTGGTAAAACCGGGCGGGAATCCTGGCCTCCCAGGAAAGGTCACCGGGGGGCAGAGTTACTCTCTCCCCTCCCCGAAGGTCCCTGATCCGGACGGTCTTCCTTTCATCCCCCAGAGCCTTTTGCATCTGATTTTCCAGGTAGCGGGCCACCTCGGAGCGATCCAGATACTGCCCTGCCCCCTCTCCCTTTTCCCCGGGCAGGGTTGCGGACTGAGAGAAGGCCTTCCCGCCAAGGGAGAAGGAACCGAGAAGAACCAGGAGAAAGATCCAGGCGGAAAATCTACGAAATCTCATGCGACCCCCTCCTACCTCTTGAGAGTCGAAGCCATATGGAGCATGTCGTCTCCGGTCTGGATGACCTTGGAGTTGATTTCATAGGCTCTCTGGGTGGAGATCATGTTGATCATCTCCTCCACCACGTCCACATTGGACATCTCCAGGAAGCCCTGGAGAATCGTCCCAAATTCATCGGTTCCGGGATTTCCCTGGAGAGGTTCGCCCGAGGCCTCGCTGGGGACCAGGAGATTGTGTCCCATGGCCATCAAGCCCGCGGGGTTGGCAAAGTTGTAAAGCTGAATCTGGGTGCTGCCCAGCTCTCTACCGTCGGAACCGGAAGCAACGATCTTCCCGCCGGGTTCCACGGTAATGGTGGCGGTCCTCTGAGGAATGGCGAACTCCGGCTGAAGCCGATTCCCGTGGGCGTCGCAGATGTAGCCATCTTTGTCCAGCTTGAAGGCCCCGGCCCGGGTGTACACCTCTCTGCCGTTGTTCATGAGTTTGAAAAAACCTTTGCCCTCGATGGCCAGGTCCAGATTGTTTTTGGTTTGGGTGTAGTCTCCCTGGAGGAAGACTTTCTCCACCGCCACCACTTTGGCCCCCATTTGGCCCCCATTCCCACCTGAATCCCCGCCGGGAGCTGCCCCCCGGTGGAAGTGGCGGCTCCGGGCATGCGCAGGTTCTGGTACATCAAATCCTGGAAATTGACCCGGCTTTTTTTGAAGCCGGTGGTGTTCACGTTGGCCAGGTTGTTGGCGATGGCGTTCAAGTTCGTGTGCTGGCAGGCCATGCCTGTGGCCGCAGCCCAAAGTCCTCGCATCATCTTCGTGTTCCTCCTTGGTAATTATACCTTGGCAATTTCATTGACCGCCTTGGCGTTCATTTCATCCTGGACCTGGACGATCTTGTAGCAGGCTTCAAAAGTCCGCAGGGAATCGATCATCTGGACCATCTCTTCCAGGGCATTCACGTTGGAATTTTCGAGGGCCCCCTGAAGGACCCCAGCCCCCACAGCCTCTCTTTCCTCCTGCTCCCCTTCCAGCTTGAAGAGCGTCTTCCCTTCTTTCATCAAGTCTCCCGGGTCGGCAAAGGTGACCAGGGCGAGCTTGTCCCGGTCCACCCCGTCCACCTTGATGACTCCATCTCTTTCCACCGAAATTTGATTTCCCCGGAGGGTTATTTCGCCGTTACGGCTCAGGACCGGAAACCCATTGGACTGGACCAGAACCCCTTCCGAAGTTAAACGGAAGTTTCCATTCCGGGTGTAACGGATCCCCCCGGGAGTCTTGACCCTGAAAAATCCTTCTCCTTCGATGGCCAGGTCCAGCGGGTTCCCGGTGCTCTGGATTTCCCCCTGTTCGAGGAGGGTCTGGGAAAATTCCGAGTCCATGGAGAGGATCGAGAGGGAGGGATGAAGGGCCTCGGAAAAGACCTGATGGAAAACCGCCACATCCTTCTTGAAGCCCGGCGTCTGGACGTTGCTCAGGTTGTTGGAAATGAGTTCATACCTTCTCTCCTGGCGAAAGAGCCCGATGACCGCGGTGTTTTGAAAAATACCCACTTCTCTTCCTCCTTGTAAAAGCCTGTCCTCTGAGATAGCAAGGAGTGTGCCACCGGGGGTCTGGCGGGCATTTCCTTCAAAAGGCGGAGGGGAAACCCGGCTTGATATAATATTACCAATGATTTTAAATAGTTGGGGTGTTTTCCCGTTTCCAAAAATTTTCCTGGAACCGTCCCGGATCCCTGCCTTTCTCGTCCCTCCGAGGACCCTGGTGAGGCCAAGGAAAAAAATACCCGAACAAAGGAATTTCTTGCCTATTTTTCCGTCCCTGCCGGGGACCGGTATTTTTGGTTCATCCGGTAGATGAAGGCCAGGATCTCGGCCACCACTCCATAGACCGATGGGGGGATCTCCTGATAAAAATCCAGCTGGGCCAGAATTTGAACCAGGGCGGGGTCCTCCTGGATGGGAATCCCGTGTTTCTTGGCCAGTTCGATGATTTTTTCCGCCACCAGGCCCGCCCCCTTGGCCGTGACCTTGGGCGCCCGGTCCACTTTGGGACGGTAATGTAAAGCCACCGCCTGGCGGAAGGGATTCTTCTTTTTCGGCTCTTTCATGGGCCTCAGATGATGACGCTGAGGAGGGCCTGGGATTCTCTCTCCAGGTCCTGCAGAAACATTTCCTTCTCCCTTTCCGGCGGCCCGGTGCTCATCTGGAGGGAAGGCTGGAATCCCAGTTTTTCCATGCGTTCCCGCAGGAGGGGAAGGTTCGGTTTGAGGAATTCCGACACCTTCCCTTCGGAAACCACGAACCGGCAGAAAAGGTCTTTTCCCTTGATCTGGACTTCAATCCTCACCTTTCCCAGGTGGGGAAGGTTCAGCAGAAAGAGGACGGAAAAACCATCCCCCTTTTCCTGAGTCCGTTTCTCCCGGGGAAGGGAAAGGTTGAATTCCACAAACTGCAGCTGATTCCCCAGCCAGAGAGGGAGGAAGAGGAAGAAGCGGTCGGGAGAGTCCGAAGGGCGGAGGTTGAGAATCTGGTAGAGTTCGATCTTCTGGAGAAAGCTCCCCAGGTCAAGCTTCAGATTCTCCAGGGTCGTGGCCTCTCCCGATTCAGGTCGGGATGAAGCGGTCAGTCCTTTCAGGTGATGAAGGAGTTTCAGGGCCAGGCCTTTGAGATCTTCCCGGATCAGGGGGTCCGCCGCTGCTTGCCCCCCCCTCTCGATCCACTGCTGGACCTTGCTCTCCCAGAAAAAGCCCGATTGGGAAAAAAGTTTCTCCAGCAGATGGGGCCCCCGGGATTGAAGATCCGAGAGGGAAAACCGATGGAAAAGCTGAAGGAATTGCTTCCAGGTCTCCTTCTCCGCGGGGACCATCCATTTCACCTTTTCCAGGTGGGAGAGTTTCGCCGCCAGCTGTTCCAGGGGAATGTCCGCGGCGAGGGCCTTTTTCAGGAAAGAGACCGTGGTGGTTTCCTCCGGGCCTTGCGGAGGAAGCCATTTCAGAAGGGTCCGGGGGCCGGTTTCCTCCACCCGCAAGAGAAGGTCCGCGGAAAGGGGAAGAGAAACGTTGCTTTCCACGACCACCGTCCGGCCTCCAAGCTGGAGAGAAAAATGGCGGGCATCGACCTGCTGGAGGACTCTTCCCAGGATTTGGTCTCCCGGGCGGAAGAGGGGGATTTTTTCAGGACCGCGGGATCCTTCCGGAAGGGGGAGAAAGAGAGATGGGAAAAAGATCTTGATCTCGTTCAAAGGATATGCCTAAACCCATTATTCCATCATTCCGTGATTCCAATTTATTCGCTCTGCGGGCTCAGCGTGCTCCGCAGAGCGCATAACGTTCAATAAAAATCCCTTCGTTGAATCTTATGCTTTCGGCGCTATGCTCCATGGGCTTTGCGCTATGCGTTTTATCCTTTCATCCGGCGGTGATTTTCCTAAGATCCAGGATCAAGCGGACTTCTTCCTGGGAAAGCCCCAGGCGCCTGGCGATGTCGGAGACTCCGCATCCCGCCAAAGCCATTTCCACCACCGGACCGTTTCCTTCCTTGCCCTTGGCCACCGGTCCCTGAGGGGGAATCTTTCCTTCGATCTTCTCCAGCACCAGGTTCAGGCCGCGAATCTTTTCATCCAGGGATTCCATCAATTTCTTGATGATCTCCCGCTTCTCCGCCAAGTTGTTGGTAAAGTCCTGGGTGAGGCTCTCCGACTCCTTGAGCAGCTGGTTGATCCTTTCCAGGTTGGTTTCCAGGCTTTTCCTGCTCTGGGTCAATCCCCTGGCCTTCTTCGGGGGGGCCATCCGCAGCGTTCTCCTCACGAAAAAAAGGATGACCACGAGGGAGACCAGAATGCTGGCCTCGACCAGAAGCAGTCCCCAAGGATCGCTGAAATTCATCTTCGCCTTCCCTTTCCCGTCCTCAGATGGTAATATCCACTACTTTTCCCACCGGGGGGTTTTCTTCGGAAGATTCCGTCCCTTCCTGCAGGTCGAGTTCCTCTTCTTCCGCATTTTCCTTCTCCGGCTCTTTCTTCTTCCCCTTCAGCCGCCGCCGTGCATCCTTGTCCACCGGGACTTCCTTGGAATTCCTCGTGGATCCAGAGGGATTCATCTGACTCAATTGACCAAAGACCGAGTAATCATCCGGCATGGGATTTCAGGTCCTGGATTTTTTCTTCATCCCGAGTCCCTCAGGTAGGGGCGGATTTTGGATTTCAGCTTCAAAATGGCCTTGGCATGGATCTGACAGATTCGCGATTCGGTAAAACCCAGGACTTCTCCGATTTCTTTCAGGGTCAGCTCCTCATAATAATAGAGCGAAATGACCGTCTTCTCTTTCGGAACCAGGTCTTCGATGGCCTGGGCCAGAACCCGTTTCAGCTCCTCCACCCCGAGGAGGTGAAGGGGCTGTTTTTCGGTGTCGTCCATGAGGAGGTTGATCAGGTCCTCTTCGGGGAGCCTGGGGATCTTGTGGCGAAGGTTTTCAAAGTCCAGGAGAAAAACCCCGTTGACCTCGTTGACCAGGTTGTAGTAGGCTTCCAGGTCGATCCCCATCTCCGCCGCCACCTCTTCGTCCTCCACGGCCCTCCCTCTTTTCTTCTCCAGGGCACTGCAGGCCTTCTCCAACTGGGCGGCCTTCTGCCGCACCGACCGGGAAACCCAGTCCAGGGACCGGAGCTCATCCAGCATGGCCCCCTTGATGCGGAATTCCGCGTAGGTCTTGAACTGCACCTTCTTCCGCGGGTCGAATTTGTTCACCGCATCCATCAGGCCGATGACCCCCGCGCTCATCAGATCCTCCACCGAGACGTGGGGAGGAAGACGCATGGCCAACCGGTGGGCGATATACTTGATCAGGGGAGTGTACTTCAGGATCATCTCCTCCCGGTTGGCGGGGTCCGGCGGCGGCACGCCGGATTTCAGGTTGCCGGATTTGAGGCCGGTGGAATAGATCTTGTGGTTCAGGGCCCGCGATTTCAATCGCCTCTTCCCTTCTGTTCGGTTAACTGTTGACATTGGAACAAATGCCTCCAGAAGAACTGGATCTGGCCGTGGGTCTCATGGGACGCCGGCTTCTCCATCAGGTTCTTGGCCATCTCCATGAAGCTGCGGCTGGAAAGGGCCTGCGGATAGACCTCCAGGACCGGCCGCTGGCTCTTGACCGCCAGGGGAAGCTTCTCGTCGAAAGGTACGAAGCCCAGATAATCGAGGGAGATGCTTCCCAGGAAACGGTCCACGGCCATGCTGATCTTGCGGAAGGTTTCTTTGGCCTCCTGGCCATCCCGGGCGGAGTTGATTAAAAGGGTGAACTTCTCCTTCCGGTAGGTGTGGGACAGGACCTTGATCAGGGCATAGGCGTCGGTCAGGGACGTGGGTTCCGGGGTCAGGACCACGATGGACTCCTCCGCGGCCATGTTAAAATAAAGAACGTTGGAAGAGATGCCCGCCCCCGTGTCGATCAGCAGAAGGTCCACCGTCCCGGCGACAAGGTCGAGTTCGTTCATCAGAAAGATCTTCTGGCTCTCATCCAGGTGCACGAGTTCCAGGACCCCGGAGGAGGCCGGCAGGATCGACATCCCTCCCGGACCCCGGGTCAGGATTTCAAAAACGCTCTTCTCCCTTTTCAGCAGGTGCTGGATGGTATATTTCGGGGTCAGGCCGAGAAGCACATCCAGGTTGGCCAGCCCCAGGTCGGCATCCAGCACCATCACCTCCTTGCCCAGGAGGGTGAAGGCAAAGGCCAGGTTGGCCACCACGTTGGTCTTCCCCACCCCTCCTTTTCCGCTCCCCACGGAGATCACCCGGGGCCAGCGGCAGGGAAGGGCGTCGGTCTTCCCGTTTTCCGGCGGGCCGGAGGGGTTTCTTCTCTCCGCGCGGTTTTCGATCAGGGTTCGTAATCCTTCGGCTTGATCCATTCCTTTTGACCTCGTCAATTCCATGGAATCCGGTTCAGAACCAGACTGGCCACCTTTCCCTTGGTTGCCAGTTCGATATCTTCGGGAACCTTTTGCCCGTTGGTTAGGTACGAAAGGGGCCGTTTGAAACGCAACAACTGGTTGAAGAGAGAGGTGTATTCATCGGTCTCATCGAGCTTGGTGAAGATGTAGCTCCGGATGGGCAGGAGGCTGAAACGCTGCACCACCTGGGCCAGGTCGAAATCCTTGGTGGTCGCGCTGAGGACTAGGTGATTTTCCACCCGGGGGTCCACGGTCAAGATGCCCTTCAATTCTTCCAGCTGCTCCTGGGAATAGGGATTCCTCCCCGCCGTGTCCACCAGCACCCAGTCCTGATCCCGGTGGTTCCAAAGGATCTCCTGAAACTCCTCCCGACCGGTAGCGATCTCCAAGGGCAGGCCCAGAATGCGCGCGTAGGTCTTGAGCTGGTCCACCGCTCCGATCCGGTAGGTGTCGATGGTGACCAGGGTAATCCTCTGGGCCAACCGTAAGCTGAAGTGCGCCGCCAGCTTGGCCAGGGTCGTGGTCTTGCCCACTCCGGTCGGCCCGATGAAAGACCAGACCTTGGCCCCCTCCGCTTCCGGTCCGGTCACCTCCACGGCTTCCATCAATTTCCACCGGAAATAATGGAGACAGAATTCCGTGTTCCCCTCCCGGCGGGAATCGGCCTTCCAGCCACTGAGACCTTTTCCCAGCTCACCGACAAATTCCGCAGAGATCCCCGCCGACAGCATCTTCTGCAGAAAAGGATTTTCCAGGGGGAAAGCGGAACTCTTTTGACTTTCCAGCTGGGGAAGAAACAGGGGGGAGACCCTCGGGGCCGGTTTGGGCTTTTCGGTCGCCGGATGATCGGTCGCGGCCACCACCTCGACCCGGGACGGCCGCGGCATCCACGTCGGGCCGGCCGGTCTCCGGATGGTCTTGGTGGAGAGGATAATGGCCTCGGGTCCCAGGGTTTCTTTGACCTGCCGCATGGCTTCCTGCATGTCCGGTGCTTCGAAGCGCTTAATCTGCATGGCTGAGGTTCACCATTCCCAGAGATTGAATTTTTGTTTGGGCAGGGATTTCATTGTGCGACAGAACCGCAACCTGGGGGAGAAACCGGTCCAGGAGCTTCTTCAGGTGCCTGCGGATCCCGGGAGAGCAGAGGATGACCGGCTGGGCATTCAACTGGGTCACCCGGTCCAGGGTCTGATTGATGCTCATCAGGATCCTCTGGGCCACGGTCGGCTCCAGGGAGAGGTAGGTGCCCTGCTCTCCCCTGAGGATCTTCTCCCGCAGAAGGTCCTCGATCTTCTGCTCCAGAGCCACCACCGGCAGCGTCCCTTCGGCGGTCTCGTATTGCTTGGCGATGGAGCGGGCCAGTTTCTGCCGCACATACTCGGTGAGAATCTCCGGGTCCTTGCTCAGCGCGGCATGGTCTGCCAGCGTCTCCACAATGGTCAGGAGGTCGCGGATGGAAACCCGCTCCCGCAAAAGGTTCTGCAGGACCCTCTGGACCACGCCCAGGGGCAGGCTGTTGGGGACCAGGTCCTCCACCGCCTTGGGGGAGTGCTGGGCCAGTCGATCCAGGAGCTTCTGCACGTCCTGGCGCCCCAGGAGCTCATCGGCGTGCAGCTTCAGGACTTCGGTGAGATGGGTGGCCATGATGGTGGAAATGTCCACCACCGTGTAGCCGGAAAACTGGGCCTCTTCCTTCTTCTTCTCCGGAACCCATAGGGCGGGAAGCCCGAAGACCGGCTCTTTGGCGGGAATTCCTTCCACCGGTTTTTTCACCTCCCCGGGATTGAGGGCCATGGAGTATCCCATCATCATCTCCGCCCGGGCCACCTCGTTGCCCTTGATCAGAATCCGGTAATCACCGGGGCGGAGTTGTAGATTGTCCCGAATCCGCAGGGGAGGGATGATGACCCCGAAATCGGAGGCAAACTGGCGGCGGATGGAGCGGATCCGGTTCAGCAGGTCCCCGTTCTGCTCTTCGTCCACCAGGGGGATCAACCCGTATCCCACCTCCAGCTCCAGCCGGTCCAGATGGAGAAGGGATTCGGCCGCGTCGGCCGCGGGGGCCGTCGTTGCTTTCTGCCTTTCCTCGATCTTTTTCTGGGCCATCTTCTGGGTCTCCCGGAAAGAGATGTAGGCCACCCCTCCCACGACCACGGAGAGAAAGATGAAAGGAAGGTGGGGAAGCCCGGGAATCAGGCCCAGGGAGAAGAGGATTCCCGCCGAAATGCCGATGGCCTGGGGCTGAACCTTGAACTGCTTGCTGAGCTCTTTCCCCATGCTGAATTCCGAGGCTGCCCGGCTCACGATGATGCCCGCGGCGGTGGAGATGACGAGGGCCGGAATCTGGGCGACCAGGGCGTCTCCGATGGTCAAAATGGTGTAGGTCTGGGCGGCGGTGAGGAAAGGCAGGTTCTGCTGGACGACCCCGATGATGAACCCTCCGCCGATATTCACCAGTATGATCAGGATGCTGGCTATGGCCTCCCCGCGGACGAACTTGCTGGCCCCGTCCATGGCCCCGTAGAAATCAGCCTCCCGGGAGATCTGCGCCCGTCGCCTCCGGGCCTCCTGTTCGTCGATGATGCCGGCGTTCAGGTCGGCGTCGATGCTCATCTGCTTGCCGGGCATGGCGTCCAGGGTGAACCGGGCCGCCACTTCGGCGATTCGGCCGCTGCCCTTGGTGATGACCACGAAGTTGATGATCACCAGGATCGCGAAGATGATGAACCCCACCACATAATTTCCCCCCACCACGAACTGGCCGAAGGACTTGATGACCACGCCGGCCGCCCCGGTTCCTTCATTGCCATGGAGAAGGATAAGGCGGGTGGAGGCGATGTTCAGCGACAGCCGGAAGAGCGTGGTCAGCAGGAGAACCGAGGGGAAGGTGGAAAATTCCAGGGGGTGGGTGATGTACAGGGACGTGAGCATCACCAGGATCGAGAAGGTGAAGCTCGAGGAAAGAAGGATGTCCAGCAGCATGGGGGGAAGGGGGATCACCATCACCATCAGGATGGCCACCACCCCGACCGCCATGGCCACTTCGCTCCGGTCGAAGCGGAACCTTTCTTTAGTCAACAGGGGCGAAGAAATGACTTTATCTGCCGTGGGGGGCATTTACGCCTAGAGCCTCCGGTTTTTCATCCGATAAACATGGGCCAGCAATTCGGCCACCATCTGGTACATGGAGGAGGGAATCATCTGCCCCAGCTCCACCGTCTTGAAGAGCACCTGGGCCAGCGGTTTGTTCTCCAGAATGGGAACGCCGTGGGCCTGGGCGACCTCCTTGATCTTTTCCGCGATCCACCCCGATCCCTTGGCCACCACCTTCGGGGCGGTCATTTCCTTCCGTTCGTAGCGAAGCGCTACGGCCAGGTGGGTGGGGTTGGTGATGACCACGTCGGCCTTGGGAACCTCGGCCATCATTCTTTTCCGGGCCATCTCCCGCTGAATGGACCGGATGCGGGACTTGATCAGGGGGTCTCCCTCGGACTGCTTGTATTCCTCCAGGACTTCCCGCTTGGTCATCCGCAGGCTCTTCTCGTAGTTCCACCGCTGGAAAGCGTAGTCCAGGGCGGCCAGGCCGATCATGACCAGCAGGGTCTTGAAGAAGATCCGCGCCGAAACCAGTCCCACAAAACGGAAGATGCTGGCCACGTCCTGATCGGTCAGGGAGCTGATCCCGGCCAGCTCCTGCCGCACCGTGGAATAGGCCACCCAGCCGATGATAACGATTTTGCCCACTGACTTGAGCAGCTCCACCAGGGAGTTCTTGGAAAAGAGCCGGGAAACTCCGGTGAGCGGACTGATTCGCTTGAACTGGGGTTGAATCGCTTCCGCGGAGAAGAGGCTCCCGACCTGCACAAAGTTGCTCAAGACGGCCGCGACGGAAATGGCCAGCAGGAGGGGAGCCAGGGTCTGGAAAAGCCACCAGAAAATTTCGGCCCGAAAGGCCAGGGTATGGTCGAAATCCATGGCCCAGGTGCCGATTTTCTGGAAACTGCCCACCATGACCGAAGAGATCTGCCGCAGGAAGTAGGTGCTCAAAAGGTAGAGAACGGACAGCCCCGCCAGGAGGACCGCCACGGAGGGAATTTCCCGGCTCTTGGCCACTTGCCCTCTTTTGCGGGCCTCGCTCCGTCGTTTCCCGGTCGCTTTTTCTGTTCGTTCGCCGTAAGAGTCGTCCGCCATCCTTATCTCCGCATCAAGGGCAGAAGGGTGGAAACCAGCCCCTTCCCGACCTCCTGGAAGAGCATCTCACAGTAGGGGAAGATGAGCTCAAGGGAAAGACCCAGGAAAAGGAATCCCAGCATGATGGTGATGGGAAAGCTGGTCATCAGGATATTCACCTGGGGGACGGCCTTGGCCAGAATGCCCAGGGCAATCTGGGTGAAAATGAGGACCGCCACGATCGGGGCCGAAATTTTGATTGCGATTACGAAGAGGTTCGCCATGAGGTAAAGAAAATGCCGGTACATGGCCGGCTGCAGGTGAATCTCTCCGGGAGCCAGGAGGAGAAAACTCTGGCCCACGGCCCGGAAGAACCAGTGATGCCCGTCCACGGCCAGGAAGAGAACCAGGGTCAGGAGATACAGGAACTGGGAGACGACCGGGGCGTTGACCTCCGAGGAGGGATCGACCACGTTGGCCAGGTAAAGCCCCATCTTGAATCCGGCCAGCTGTCCGCCCAGTTGAATTCCGGCCAGGACCATCTTCACCGAAAGGGCCAGGATGAAACCGATCATGAGCTCGGGGATCAGGAAGAAGGCGAAGGAGTAGGGGTCCTTGGGAAGCCGCGCGGGGTCGATAAGAACCCAGGGTAAGAAAATGAGACCCACGGTCAGAGTCAACCCGATCTTCAAAAGGTTGGGGATGTTGGTGGAGCTCAGGACGGGCATGAAAAATAGAACCGGGGCCACCCTCATGAGGACCAGGAGGTACGATTGAAATTGGAAAAGGGACCAGTTCCATAGCGCCGTCGAGGGCATCGTTCCGTTTCCTACCTCGCGTACTGGGGCAGATTCACGATCAACTGTTCGGTGTAGAACATCATCTTCCGCATCATCCAGGGGGACAGAACCAGGAGCATCAGGAAGACCACGATGATTTTGGGGACGAAGATCAGGGTGGCTTCTTGAATCTGGGTCACCGCCTGGAAAAGGCTGACCATCAGGCCGACCACCAGTCCCGCTCCCAGAATGGGGATGGAAAGAAAAAGGGTGACCTCAATGGCTTCCCGGGCAATCTGGCCCACTAGGTCCGGTGTCATTTCAAATACCCCCCAATGGAGCAAGGAGCGTGGAGCTTGGAGTATGAGGCAAGGGAAGAAAACCATTTCCTTTTGGATCTTAAGGTTCTTGTCCTGTTCTCTGAATT
Source organism: Deltaproteobacteria bacterium SM23_61 (assembly GCA_001304105.1). Classification (GTDB taxonomy): domain Bacteria; phylum Desulfobacterota; class SM23-61; order SM23-61; family SM23-61; genus SM23-61. The sequence continues at coordinate 8,445 of LJUR01000094.1, read as the reverse complement.
CATAAACCCCTCATCTCCGTCTATTTTTTCTCCAAGCTCCCCACTCCCCGCTCCATGCTTTTTGCTCACAGCTCCCTGCTTTTTGCTCTCTGTTTTTTGCTCCTTGCTCCACGCTCCGTGCTCCCTGCTCTTTTAGTAGAAGCTTTTTACCAGCGAGCCGACCAGCAGGTTCCATCCATCCACCAGGACGAAGATCAGTACTTTGAAGGGCAGGGAGATCATCACCGGGGGAAGCATCATCATCCCCATGGACAGAAGGACGCTGGCAACCACCATGTCCACGATCAAGAAAGGAATGTAGAGAATGCAGCCGATCTGGAAAGCGGTTTTGAGCTCGCTGACCATGAACGCCGGAAGGAGGACCGTGGTGGGAATGTCCTCCTGATTCTTGGGCCGGGCCATCTTGGTCATCTGCACGAAGAGGGCCAGGTCCTTTTCCCGGGTCTGCTTGAACATGAACTTGCGGACAGGCTTCAGGGCTTCATCCAGAGCCTGGGCCTGGGTGATCTTTTTCTGCTGGTAGGGGACCCAGGCTTTCTGGTGGATCGTCTGATAGACCGGAGTCATGATGAAGAAGGTCAGGAACAGAGCCAGCCCGATCATAAGCTGGTTGGGCGGCATCTGGTTCGTTCCCAGGGCATGGCGCAGAAAGGAAAAAACCACCACCAGCCGAGTGAAGGAGGTCATCATGATCAGGATGGCCGGGGCCAGGGAGAGGACCGTGAGGAGAATGAGGATCTGGATGAGAACCGTAACCTCCCCCGGGTCCTTGGCTTCCCCCAGCCCGATCTTCACCGTGGGAATGGGCCAGCCCGGGGCGGGGGCGGCGGCCAGGGGACCGCTGAGAAAGAGGAAACCGAGCAGCCCCAAGGGAAGAATCGGGAAAAAGAGCTTATTTCTCATTCTCCCTCTCCAGGACGGCTCCCTTCTCCCTCTTCCATAAAAGGGGAATCCCTTTCACCCAGGCAGGTGCCTGGGGCCTGATGTCATGGGTAGACAGGCTTCTCTTCACCATCTCCTGATTTGCCTGGGGCCTGATGTCATGGGTAGACAGGCTTCTCTTCACCATCTCCTGATTTTCGATTTTGGTCAGAAAGGTGATCTGCTGGGGAGTCACTCCCAGGGCCAAAATCTCCCCCGCGATCTCCACCAGGGAGATATGCTTCTGGGGGGCAATCAGCTTGCTGCTGAGAACCCGGATCCCGCCATCCGGTCCGGAAATTCCGCCTCCCACCTCCCACCGCTTGAACAACCGCACCAGGTAGAAGAGGAGGACCAGAATGCCTCCCAGCACCAAAATCATCTTCACCGTCGCCCAGATCATTCCCGGCCTCACAATCCCAGCTGCTTCACCCTCTCCATGGGGCTGAGGATGTCGGTCATTTTGATCCCAAACTTTTCATTGACCACCACCACTTCCCCCCGGGCGATGAGCTTCTGGTTGATGAAAATCTCCACCGGCTCCCCGGCCAGCTTGTTGAGTTCGATCACCGAACCCTGCCCCAGCTGGAGAAGGTCGCTGATCAGCATCTTCGCGCGGCCGAGCTCCACGGAAATTTCCAAGGGAATATCCAGAACGAAATCCAGGTTGGGCGCCTCTTTTTGGCCCCCCCCTCCGGGGGGAGGGACCTGTTTGGTGGCCGCCGCATTCATCTCCTTCTGATTCAGCTTTCCTACCTCCTGCTCCATGGCGAATGCTCCTTAGAATTTAGGCCGGGGTGATTTTGGCCTCGATTTGAAACGCCCTGTTGCTCCCGTAGATTCCCGCTTTGCCCAGGAACTTGGGAACCTCTCGAATCTTGGCGGTCAACGGTTCGGAAACATCCCTTCCCAGGGTCAGAATATCCCCTTCTTTCAACTGAAGGAGTTTTTGCATGCTCACCGAGGTCTTTCCCAGCTCGATCACCAGTTCCACCTCGGCGGTATGCAACTGCTGGGCGATTCTGCGAACCCAGCTTTGATCGCATTCCAGGGGATCGGTCTGGAATCCGGAGTAGAGTTTGGCCTTGATGGGTTCCAGGGAAGAATAGGGAATACAGAGGGTGATCATCCCATTGACCTGTTCCAGCTCCACATCGAAGGGGTTGGCGAGGACCAGGTCGGTGGGGGCAACGATGGAGGCGAACTGAGAGTTGACCTCACTCCGCAGGTACTGGAAAGAGAGGGGATGAACCGAACTCCAGACTTTCTCCAGCTCGGAGAAGATGATGTTGACCACCTTCATCATCAGCTTGGATTCGATGGAGGTGAAATCACGCCCCTCAATCCGGAAGTTCATCCGCCCCGTTCCTCCCAGGAAAATATCCACAAAGGAAAAAACTAGCTTGGGATCGACGACCAGGAGGCCGGTGCCCCGCAGGGGGGTGATCCTGAACAAGTGAATGCTGCAGGGCTGGGGGAGGGTCCGGGTGAATTCCCCGTACTTCATCAAGACCGGCTTATGCGGGGTGATCTCCAGGCTCTTGCGCAGGATCAGGGTGAGCGGGTTGCGCAGGGAACGGGCGAAGAATTCGTTGACCCCCTCCAGGGTGGGCATGCGTCCGCGGATGGTGCGGTCCTGGTTGGCAAAGTCATAGGCGACCGCCTCCGGCCCTCCCGGGGGGGAGTCCGGGGTGGTTTCCACTTTCCCGTCTTCGATTCCCTTGAGAAGGGCGTCGATCTCTTCTTGGGAGAGGATCTTTTCCATAGCCGGGTTACTGGATCACAAACTCCGTGAAGTAAATGTTTCGGACTTTGGTCTCCGTGAGGATCTTGTTCATCTTCTCTTTGATCTCCTCCCGAAGGGCATTCTTCCCCTCCGAGGTCATAATGTCCCGGGAATTCTTGCTGGACAGAATGGTCAATACAGAATCCCTGGACTGGGGAAGTCTCTTTTGGAACTCCTCCCCCTTCTGATTGGTTTCCACGTGGAGCGTGACTTTCAGGTAACGGAGCCGGCCGGGGTCCGCCAGGTTGACCAGGAAAGGTTCCATCTTGTAGAAGGCAACTGAGTTGGCCCTCCCCGGTTTCATCCATTCGGAAACCATCCCTTTCACCTTTTCCATGAAGGGTGAGTCCCCGGATGAAAAAGAAGAGAAAACGAAGGAAACAAGTCCGCCGCCAAGGAACAGCAGTATCAGCAAACCTGCTCCCCAGATTAGTATAATCTTAAATGATTTCGATGATTTTTTTGGATTCTCCGGGGCCTGGGCGTCTTTCTTGTCCATAATGGGAATGGATTCCTCCTCGTTATCACCCGCCGGTTTTGAACGTATTTATCTTTTTGCAATGGCCATGCCAAGTAGTTAAGGGGTAAACTTTTTTTAAACAATTTGATTTTATTAATATTTTTAAAATAAAGAGGGTTCTGTTTTCTTATGCAATTTATGTCAATTTATGATTGTTAGGTCAATTAATTGACGGATAAAATTGTACGGGACCTAATCTCCCCGCCCGGAAATAAGCTAACAAAGTGGAACCCTGGTGCCAGGAGCCGAGTGTCAGACCGCTTCCCGCCTTGGCGGGACAAAAAAGGCGTTGGTTCCTCCCCAGCCAACGGAGTTCTTACGACGTATGTTGCCAATGTAGGGGCGATTCATGAATCGCCCCTACGGATCTTACGAAGGCGGAGCCGGCTGACCGCGTTCTTTTGCGGAACCCCGAAGATGCGGCGGAAGAAGACCTCCCCCCGCCGGATTTTGCCCCGCCAGGGCGGGGGCATCTGTCCGACCCTCGGCTCCACGGGCAATTTTATGCCTATTATTCGGGGGATACGACAACCGGAAGAAAGAGGTATGAATTCTCTCGAAATAGGCTCAAATTAATCTATTCGGTTCATCTCCAAATTCGTTGACCGAATTTTTCATGAAAGCCTGCCAAGGGCCCGGAAGGAAAGGCCCCGCTCCGAGCGGGACGCAGCAAGCATCGGCGGGATATCGACTTCCAATGAACCCCCCCTTGGTCATCCGCAAAGCGCAGCGGGGGCGGGATACGTGAGCCTCGAAGAAAGAACCGACTCCCCGCCACCGGTTAGGAGAGATAGGCGCCTCATGATTGCAAGCAAGATGACTTTTCTTCCCGGCTCATGAAATCACAGAAAATTCTGAAAAGACCAGCTCTTTGCCTTTGAACGAATTTGGAGATGATCCGTTTATTATTAAACCTTTGGGGGGAGAAGCGGCCGGGGCTCCGGAAAAAGCCCCGGTCGCTTTATGGGAAGAACAGATTCGGAGCAAATTTACTTGATGGTCATGAGTTGGGCCAGCATCTCGTCGGTAGTGCTGATAACCTTGGAGTTGGCCTGGTAGGCCCTCTGGGTTACGATCATCCGGATGAACTCCGTCGCCAGGTCCACGTTGGATTCCTCCAGCATGCCGGCGGAGACTTCCCCCATGCCCGCCTCGCCGGGCTTGCCGATCAGGGGGATCCCGGAATCGGTGGTTTGCTTGAAGAGCATGGAGCCCGCCCTTTCCAGCCCCATATAGCTGGGAAACTCGGCCAAGGCCAGGCGGGCGAGGTTCTTCACTTCTCCGTTGGTGAAGTGGCCAACGATATTCCCATTCGTTACGATGCTGATTCCGGAGAGGTTCCCGGCGGCATATCCATCCTGGGTGAGGATCTGAATGACCGAAGGGGACCCATACTGGGTCGTGGACGAGTAATCGACGTCAATAGCCGTTGCATCGATGCCGTTGGCAAAGGTGATGGCTCCCGTGTAGAAGTTCACCGGCATGGCGGTTTGGAGAACCCCATAGTCGTCGAATGCAAGGGCTCCCGTGCCGAAGAGCTCGGCCGTCCCCGGTGTCCCTCCGCTCACGTCGGACCCGTCGATGGTGGCGTTCCATTCCCAGGCCTGGATACCGGTTTTGGTGAAATAGACCGTGATGGTGTGGGACTGGCCCAGGGTGTCGTAAATCGTCAGGGCGGTGGAATAGTTGGAAGTCGCCCCCGGGTCGTTGAGGTCAAATACAAGGGCATCTTCCGCCGAGTCCAGGTTCAACACCATATCGATTTCCCCGGTTATGCTCGGGGGGACCATGGTGGTTTGATTGATGACGATATCGTCCAGGACTTCGATGAGGTTCGTTCCGGTGCTGTCATAGAGGTACCCCTGCACCCGGAGGTCGTTCACGTTCACCAAGTAGCCATCCTCGTCCACGTGAAAGTTTCCCGCCCGGCTGTAAAACTGCTCGTTGTTGACGGGATCCTCGACGATGAAGAAGCCTTTGCCGTTTATCGCCACATCGGTGCCCACCGTCGTGGTCATCAGGGTCCCCTGGGTGAAAGCGCAGGGCATGGCCGAAACATTGGCCCCGACGCCTAAATGGGTGAACCCGGCGATGCCTTCCAGGGACATTCCCAGGATATCTTCAAACTGGGTTGAAGTGCTCTTAAAACCGACGGTGTTGGCGTTGGCGATGTTGTCGGAAATGACCTGCATGGCCATGCCGTTGGTGCTCATCCCCGACAAGGCCGCATAGAACGAAGAACCGAGGGACATGGTATACTCCTTTCTTTTCCTTAATTCAGGATGGATAGAATATCGCTAAAGGCCACCTTGTTTCCATTCACCTGGAGAGTGATCGCACCGTTTTCCAGGGAGACTCCCTCCACCGTGCCGATCCGGTAGGTGGTCACCGGAACCGACTGGCCCTGGGAATCCATGGCCATCACCCGGAAGGTGTAGACTCCATCCGGAAGGGCGGCCCCGGCCTGGTTCTTTCCGTCCCAGCCGATGGTCTGGCGGGAGGTGTCGCGGGAGCCGGCTTCGATCTGCCGGACCACGCCCCCCTGGGAATTCAAGATCTGAATGACCACGTTGGCCGGGCGGGCCAGCTGGTAGACTCCCTCGCCCACCGTTCCCTGCTGGATGGCCAGGCTGTTTCCCTGGGCTTCCACTTTCTTCCCGATCAGGCCGGCGGCCTGCAAATGGCTGATCGAATTCTGACTGGCCACCAGCTGGTTCAGGATCTCATTCATCCGGGCCAGGGAGTCCACGGTGTTGAACTGGGCGAGCTGGGTGGCCATCTGGAAGTTATCCAGGGGTTCCAGGGGGTTTTGGTACTTCATCTGGGTGGTGAAAAGCTTTAAAAAATCCTCCTGGGTCAGGGTGTTTTTCTTGGTTGTTGCCGTATCCTGGGAACTCGAGGTTGAAGTCGATACGACCGATGCAACACTCATGATTCCACCTCCTTTAAGGCTTAAACAAATAAATCCAAATACTGGCTCCCCGAATGCCCCCGGCGGGGGACGGGGGTAAGGGAATCCGACTCGCTGGAAACAGGAGCTTCCGTATTTCCGGAAAAAAAGGAACTCCCAAGATCCGAATGAAATGGGCCGTCTCTACGCTCCTGAAAACGGCTCAAATCCTCCTGTACCAGGACGTCAAACCTCTCCATCTTGAAACCTTCGCTCTCGATGATCCTTTGGATCTCCCGCTGGCCGGCTTCCAGGGTCACCTTGGTCATGGGGTTGTCCGTGTAGAGGGTCGTGTGGATATTTTCCTTGGTCCGGTGGATCTCCAGGAAGAGGTGTCCTAGTTCGGGGGGATCCAGGGAGATCCTGATTCTCTCCCCCTGGTTGCGGATCAGCCAGAGGACTCTTTCGCCAACCTGCTGGGATATCTCTGGAGACTCCCCTCTCATCGCGGCCGGGGTTTCTCTCCCCCCGCCCAGATGATCCGCACGCTCCAAGGAACCGGAAGTTGATTCGGCGAAATTCTTATACAAACCCAAGAGAGTCTGGGTTTCCTTTCCCGATGGGGGAACCTGGCCTTGCCGAATACCCGGAAATGAAAAGCCATCATTCTCCTCCCGGGGGGCGGTTGCGAATTCCCTTGCCATGGGCGAAGAAGCCGGGTCCTTGGACGTAGTTTGCAGGATCTGAGCCTCTTCCCTCACCGGGGATTTGGCCCCGGCCGGGGCTCCGGCGGTTGGAGTCTGCTCTCCATTTTCTTTTCCGGGAAGCCCTTTCCCGCTCAGCGGGTCCTGGACTTTGGGAAAGCCCGGGGCATTTTTCGTCTGGGTCGGGGGATCGAACGGTTCGACCCCCTCCTGATTCATCTCTACGGCGATCTTGGACTTCGCCCGAACGTCGGGGGCTAAAAAAGTACCGGAAGCGGCCTTTCCCGGTATGGATTCAGGAACCACATATCCCTTCTCCCCCTGGACCTTGACCTCCGGGATGAAGTTCTGCGCAGGATCCATCCTTCCCAGTTTCCCTCCCTGCTCTTCTCCCGGCAAAAGAAGGTCAGAGGTAGAGGGGCCTGGGGAGGGAAGGGTGGCGGGCCTTTCTCCATGGATTTGCGGATTTCTTACCCCCCCCGCCTGACCCTCTAATAAAGGAGCAGAACCCCCGGGCAGAGGATTGGGGATGGAAGAAGGTTCCCTATCCGGGACCAAGGGCCCCAGTTCTGAGGCCGTTCCCGTTTCCGGGGTGAGTCCGGTGGGGCCACACTCCGCGAAAGCCGCGAGGAGAGCGGCCACCAGGGTGGAATCGGGCTTCTGCGCCGCCTGATCTTCGGGCGCCCCATGCCCATCCGTTCTTTCCCCCAACCGCCCGGCCAGAACTTGTAGGAACTCCCCCTGTACCGGAGGATCTCCGGGAGCCTGGACCGTCTCCGCAGCCGGGGCCAATGGATGATTAACGGATGGAAGCAAGAGAGTTTCCATAGTTCCGGACCCTCATAAAGCAATGGAAATGCCAACTCCAATCCCTGCCTTTTCCAAAATTTTAACTATTGTTTCCGCAGGGTTAGAAATAAGGTGGGAAGGGCAGAAAGAATCTTGAATCGGGGACCGGCAAAAATTACCTTCCCCCCCCGAGGGGGAAGTAAGAAATTTCTTCCTCTATCGTTTCATGCTTGGCTGACGTTTAAGAATGGTGATTTCGTCTACCGTTTTTTGGTCCGCTTTCTCCGCTTCGTACTTGAATTTTCGAAATTGCTTTTCCTTCAATTTCTCCAAGATCTTTTTCTCCTTGGTCAGGGACACCAGAGTTTCTCTTTCCCCTTCCATCTCTCGGATGATTTTTCTCCTCCTTTCCTCCTGGGAAAAGAGCTCCCTGCGGCTGTCTTCCCCGAACTGCCGGTAAAGGGTGTATTCCTTCGCCTGAATGCCCTCCTGGAATTTTTCTTTCAATTTCTGTTCATACCGCAGTCTTTTCAGGGTCAGTCTTTCGATCTCTTCCTCTTGGGCTCGCAGGCGGGCGGCCATCTCGGCCAGCTTCATCTGGGAGTGCTCTTCCAGGCTTCGTTTCCAATTTAGAAGCGGCTGCAGAGGAAAATGGAAGCGCATGATTTATTCAAAAAGGGCCTTCATCTGGTTGAAAGAATCGGCATGGGAGACCCTCTCGGCCACGGCCTGACGGAGGAAGGAATTGATTTCCGGGATTTTCTTGATGGCATAATCGATATTCGGGTTGGTTCCCGCCACATAGGCCCCGATATTGATCAGATCTTCCGACCTC
>LJUR01000284.1 GCA_001304105.1 Deltaproteobacteria bacterium SM23_61 | reverse complement strand
TCTTCGATGACCGGCTTCTTCCGGGCGAAGAATTTCAGGGGGAATCCGGCCTTGACCAGGTTAAAGGCCATCCATTTCCCCATGGTTCCCAAACCGATGAACCCGACCTCTGCTTTCATGGGCGCCTCCCTCCGTTTCCCTTCCGAGGAGTTTTCTTGCCCTCCTCCACCGCTGCAATGCCGCCAGAGGTTCTTCCCTGAGCATAGTCGCTCCGTCGAAGATTTGCAACCCGAGCCTTGCTTCCGGCCGACAAGCTTGCTTTTCCGCGGAAAAGAAAATGGGCTCTTCTCCCAATCAAGTGGGTGATTTCGGTGGATTTTCCGTCGGACGGCATGCTCGTTGGGAGATTCGGAAGGGGCCCCGGGGGGTGCATCCCGTACATGGCGGGACATAATGAAGCGGTTGTTCTTTCATCGGTTCGCATCGGATCATTATTTTGCTGGCTGGATCGGAAAGGGGATTCGGTTTTTCGCAAGGGGATCAGGGACGGGTGCCTTGCGGAACCCAAGCAACCGCTCCCGAATCCGGGTTGTTCCCGCTGATTCTGTCCCGCCATGTACGGGACGCGCCCCCTGGGCGGAGAATATTTCGGTACTCTTTCCACCCACTCGATTGGGAGAAGAGCTATAAAATATTCCCTCAATTAATCTGGAGATGATCCTTATTTTTTTGCCCTTGCCTAGAAAAAACGCTGCGATCTCTGTATACTCTGGGCAATCCGTGGATAAACAGCTCCATGAATCAAGAATCAAAAGCGAAATCATTAAGAAGGAGAGATCTATGGTCCCAAATGCCACCATGAAGGATCATGTTTTTTATCGCCATTCCAGAAAAGTTTACCCCACCGCAGTCCGGGGCCAAGGAATCTACATCTATGATTCCACGGGGAAGAGGTACATCGACGGCTCGGCCGGGGCGGCGGTGGTGGGGATCGGACACGGGGTAAAAGAAATCACCGAAGCCATGGTCCGCCAGGCGGAGAAGATCTCCTTCGCCCACGGATCCCACTTCACCAGCGAGGCGTCGATCGAACTGGCCTCCAGGTTGATCCGCCTGGCCCCCGAGGGGCTGACCCGGGTTTACTTCCTGTCTGGCGGGTCGGAGGCCGTCGAGACAGCCGTAAAACTGGCCCGGCAGTACCAGGTGGAAAGGGGCAAGCCGGAAAAGTACAAGGTCATCTCCCGCTGGACCAGTTACCACGGAAACACCCTGGGAGCGCTGGCTTTTTCCGGGCACACCGGGAGGAGACGTCTCTACCTCCCCCTGATGCTCCACACCCCCCACATCGCTCCGGCTTATTGTTATCGATGCCCTTTCAGTCTCCAGCCGCAGACATGCTCCCTGGAATGCGCGGCCGACCTGGAAAAAACCCTCCTCTACGAGGAGCCGGGCTCGGTCTCGGCTTTCCTGGCCGAACCGATGGTGGGGGCCACAGCGGGCGCCCTCGTCCCGCGGGAAGGGTACTACCAGAAAATCCGGGAGATCTGCGACCGGTATGACGTGCTCTTCATCTCCGACGAAGTGATGACCGGGATGGGGAGGACGGGGAAAAATTTCGGGATCGACCACTGGAAGGTAAAACCGGACATGATCGCCGCCGCCAAAGGGTTGAGCAGCGGGTACACCCCCATGGGGGCGGTCATCGTCAAAGAAGAGATCCATCGGGTCATCCAGGACGGGTCGGGGGCTTTTGTTCACGGCCACACCTACAGCCAGAATCCCCTCTCCGCGGCCATCGGCTGCGCGGTGGTTGACTATCTGTTAAAACACGACCTCATCTCCCGCTCGGCAGAAACGGGGAAATACTTTCACCGGGCCCTGAAATCGCTGGAGCGCCACAGCTTCGTCGGGGATGTACGGGGAAAGGGGCTGTTCGGCGGGATCGAATTCGTGAAGGATAAAAAGACCAAGGAGCCCTTCGACCCCAAGTTGAGGCTGAATGGCCTCATCGGCAATCGGGCTTTCGAAAAGGGATTGATCACCTACCCCGGCGGGGGTGGCGCCGACGGGATCCGGGGAGACCACCTTCTCCTGGCCCCGCCGCTCATCATTACCGAGGAGCAGATCGATGATCTGGTAGGAATCCTGGATCAGACCTTCACCGAGGTGGGAAAAGAGCTTTCTTGAGGTGGGTATGGAGTATTGATGGTGTGGTAAATAGTCCCTTGGGTCGTCACCCCGGCGAAAGCCGGGGTCCAGAATATATTAAATTGGCTGGATTCCGGCTTTCGCCGGAATGACAGGGAATACTGTTCTTTGGCTCCTTACGAGTTCATCAGAATTGGAGGGTTGAGGAAAAAACCGTCGCAGACAAACAAAGTTTTGGCCTCTAACCTCTTACCTCCAACCTGTTCCCCTCACTTTTCTTTCAACGGCCACAGCCCCTTCTCCTGCAGGACTTCCCGGAAAGCCTTTAGAGCGGAGTTCATAACCGGGACCCCTCCGTAGGTGGCCATCTGGAATATGACTTCGGCAACCTCCTGGGGCGTGCAGCCTACGTTCAGCGCCGCGTGGAGATGAATCTTCAGCTCCTCCGTCCTCTCCAGCACAGTGAGCGCGGCCACGGCTACCAGCTGCCGGGTCCTATGGGGGATCTTTTCCCGGGCATAGAGCTTTCCCGTATAGAACAAGGAAATCTCCCGGGCCAGTTCCTTGTCAAAAGCCCGCCACATGGCAAAAGGGCGTTCCCCGGGAATCCCTTTGAAATACAGCTCCGCCGTTCTCTGCGTTTTCTCTTTCAGGTCATCCATCGGATCGTTCATTTTTCCGCCTTTCCATTGGCCTGGTGGCCAAAGAATAAAAAACTTAACCGCAGAGGCCGCGGAGAACGCAGAGAATCAAGAAAAGGAATGATGGAAGAATGGAATATTGGAATGTTGGACAAAAAATTGAACCCTCAAAACCCATTATTCCACCATTCCATTATTCCAATATTCCATTTGCTAACAGATTCCAGCGTTCCAATTTGTTGCCTCTGCGCTCTCTGCCTCCTCTTCGTTCATCCTCCGGTCTTCATGAAGGATTGTGTTTTTTTGTCTTTACCAAGAAAAAGCTCTGCGATCTCTGCGTGCTCTGCGGTTGATATTTTCTTCCTCCGCTATTTCTTTTCCTCCGGGCCTTCAAATTCTATCATCCGTTTGGCCAGTTCATGCAACTTCTGATCGACGAGACCGTTGACCGTCCCGGGGGGATAATTTCCCGCCGGGTCCTTCTCCCCGGCGGGCATACCGGTCAGGATCTCGACTCCCTGGTCGATGGTCTGGACCGGGTAGACGTGGAATTTCTCTTCTTTCACCGCTTCCACCACATCCTTCCGCAGCATGAGGTCGGCCACGTTCTGATGGGGGATGAGGACCCCCTGCTTCCCGGTCAGGCCGCGGGACCTGCAGACATCGAAGAACCCCTCGATCTTCTGGTTCACCCCGCCGATGGGCTGAATCTCGCCGTTCTGGTTGACCGACCCGGTGACGGCGATATCCTGGCGCAGGGGCACGTCGGCCAGGCTGGAGACGATGGCATAAACCTCCGTGGAGGAGGCGCTATCCCCGTCCACTCCGCTGTAAGACTGCTCGAAGGCCAGGCTGGCGGTGAGGTTCAGGGGCTTGTCCTGGGCGTACTTCCCGCGCAGGTATCCGCCCAGAATGAGTACCCCCTTGTTGTGGGTCCTTCCCGAGAGGTCGGCCTCCCGTTCGATGTTGATGATCCCCGCCTTTCCCATGGAGGTTTTGGCCGTGATCCGGGAAGGCTTGCCGAAGGCGTACTCCCCCATGTCGTAGACCGACAGGCCGTTCACCTGTCCCACCTTGGCCCCCTCGGAGTCGATCAGGATGATTCCTTCGTCGATCATTTCCTGGATTTTGTCCTCGATCATGCTCAACCGATCGATCCTTTCCGCGATGGCCTGATCCACGTGTTTTTCCGTCACTTCCCCGCTGCCGTCCTTCTTGGCCCAGTAATTGGCTTCCCGGAGGATATCCGTGATCCGGTGGAATTCGGTGGAAAGCTTCTTCTGCCGGCCTGCCAGCCGCACCCCGTACTCGATCACCGCGGCCACCCCGGTCCGATCGAAGGGGAGAAGGTTTTCATCCTGACAGATCTTGCGGATGAAAGCGGAGTACTGGACCTGGGAATCCTCGTTCCGGTTCATCACCGAGTCGAAGTCGGCCTTGATCTTGAAGATCTTCTTGAAGTCCTCATCCATGTGGTAAAGGGTCTCGTAAATGTAGGCGTCGCCGATCATGACCACTTTGACCTTGGCCTCGATCGGCTCCGGCTTGAGGGCCGAGCTGGCGAAGAGGTAGAAAGGGTCGAAGGACTGCATCTCCATGGAGCGGTTGCGCAGGGTCCGCTTCAGGGCGATCCAGACCCCGGGCTCGATGAAAACGTCCAGGGCGTTGAGGACCAGGTACCCCCCATTGGCCCGGAGGAAGGAGCCGCTCTTGATCTTGGTGAAATCCGTCCTCCAGATCCCCCCCATGCGGTCCATGTTCCGCTCGATGGTCCCGAAGAGGTTGCGGTAGTTGGGCGACGTCTCGATGATGACCGGAGCCCCCTTGGTCTCCGAGTTGTCCACCAGGACGTTCACCTGGTACTCGCTGAAGGTGTCGGGGGCCGAGGGCAGGGTCAGGCCGGGGATGGGGAGTTGCGGGGTTTCGGCCCTGGGCTGAAAGCGGGAAGGGTTTTCCAGGATGGCCTCCCTGGCTTCATCGAAGTAAGCCTGGATTTTAGGCTGGGAGTATTTTTCTTTCAGGTCCCCGATGGCTTCCATGACCAGCCGGGAAATGGCCGATTTATCCAGACTGTTCAGCTCTTCCTGGATCACCTTTTCCGCTTTCCGCGTCTCTTTAAGGACCTGCTCCATCTCGGCGCTCAGTTCGCCGTATTTCACCTTCAGGTTTTCAAAATTCTCTTTGGGAAACTGGCCTTGGTCCACCAGGCTCTCCAGTTGATCCAGGGGGACGGGATTCGCGGCCACCACGGGGACGATATCCGGGCGGGTGAAGGGGCCGACCTGGACCTGCACCACGGCGAAACCTTCCTTCTTGGCCTTGTTCTCAAATTCCTTGACTTTGGCCTTCTCCCTTTCCCGGTGTTTGTCCACCAGGTCCCTTCGCTTCTTCTGGTAATCCTCGCTCTCGAAGATCTGAGGGATGGCCTTCTTCAGAGATTCGATGAAATCTTCCATGTCTTTCCTGAAGACCTTTCCTTTCCCCGCCGGCAAAGGGATACATTTGGGCTGATCGGGATCTTTGAAGTTGTTGACAAAGCAGAGGTCATCGGGGATCTTCCCGGCCTTGTCAATCTCTTCCAGGAGGCACTTGATCGTGGTGCTCCT
>LJUR01000283.1 GCA_001304105.1 Deltaproteobacteria bacterium SM23_61 | reverse complement strand
GCGTGGACTACCAGGGTATCTAATCCTGTTTGCTCCCCACGCTTTCGCGTCTCAGCGTCAGTATCGGTCCAGGAAGCCGCCTTCGCCACCGGTGTTCCTCCCGATATCTACGAATTTCACCTCTACACCGGGAATTCCACTTCCCCCTCCCGTACTCAAGCCGGGCAGTTTCAAATGCACTTCCTTGGTTAAGCCAAGGGATTTCACATCTGACTTGCCCTACCGCCTACACGCTCTTTACGCCCAATGATTCCGAACAACGCTTGCACCCTCCGTATTACCGCGGCTGCTGGCACGGAGTTAGCCGGTGCTTCCTTTGACGGTACCGTCAATCCCGGGAATTATTCATGCCCGGAACTTTCTTCCCATCTGACAGAGCTTTACGACCCGAAGGCCTTCATCACTCACGCGGCGTTGCTGCGTCAGGGTTGCCCCCATTGCGCAAGATTCCTCACTGCTGCCTCCCGTAGGAGTCTGGACCGTATCTCAGTTCCAGTGTGGCTGGCCATCCTCTCAGACCAGCTAACCATCATGGCCTTGGTGGGCCATTACCCCACCAACTAGCTAATGGTACGCGGGCTCATCCTAAAGCAATAGCTTGCAAGCCTCAGCCATCTTTGATCCTCAAGACCGGGGTCTCGGGGATTTTATGGGGTATTAGCACCCCTTTCGAGGTGTTATTCCCAACTTCAGGGTAGATTACCCACGCGCTACTCACCCGTGCGCCACTTTACTCTCCCAGTTGCCCGGGATTTCTCGTGCGACTTGCATGTGTTAGGCACGCCGCTAGCGTTCGTTCTGAGCCAGGATCAAACTCTCCAGTTAAAGGGTGACTCCGGACCCTCAGGGCCCGGAGCTTTTAACGAAGTTTGAGCCCAACGACAAGGACTTTGCTATTTAGTTTTCAAAGAACAAGGTTTAAGATCGAAGACCTTTATCTTAATACGGTCATCCAATGGTTGTCAAGGAAAAATTTTCGGCTGGGTTTACCTTGCGGAAATTTTTCTTTCAAAATTAATTTAACGGATCCTGCCCCGCTTGTCAACAGGAAAATAAGTTCTTCTGAAAAATACCTATTTTTATATTTATATTAACAATTTCAATTACTTAGCATATTCCACCGCGCGGGTCTCACGGATCACCGTCACTCTGATCTGCCCGGGATAGCTCAACTCATTCTCAATTTTGCGGGCGATATCCCGGCTGAGCATGGTCGAATCGGCGTCGGAAATCTCTTCATTCTCCACCATGACCCGGATCTCCCGCCCTGCCTGGATGGCAAAGGCTTTGGCCACCCCGGGAAAAGAATAGGCGATTTTTTCCAGATCTTCCAGACGCTTCACATAGGTCTCCAGCATCTCCCATCGAGCCCCAGGCCGGGCAGCCGACAGGGCATCGGCGGCTTGGATCAATACATCGAGGAGACTCGTGGGTTTTTCATCGTCATGGTGGGCGGCGATGGCATGCACGATTTTATGCCCCTCTCCGTGCTTGCGCGCCAGGTCCGCGCCGATCAAGGCATGGGACCCTTCCATTTCATGGTCCACCGCTTTGCCGATATCATGCAGGAGGCCGGCCCGCTTGGCCTGCTTCACGTTCATCCCCAGTTCCGCGGCCATGGTGCCGGCCAGGAAAGCCACCTCCAGGGAATGCTGGTACACGTTTTGGGCAAAGCTAGTCCGGTACTTCAGCTTGCCGATCATTTTCACCAGTTCGGGGTTGATCCCGTGGACCCCCACGTCAAAAGTGGCCCGCTCCCCGGCCTCCCGAATGGCCTTCTCGATCTCCTCCTGGGCTTTGGCTACGATCTCCTCGATTCGGCCGGGGTGAATGCGGCCGTCGGTAATCAGCCGTTCCAAAGTGACCCGGGCAATCTCCCGGCGAACAGGGTTGAAGCCCGAGATAATAACCGCCTCGGGGGTATCGTCGACGATGAGGTCCACCCCGCAGGCGGCCTCCAGCGCGCGGATGTTCCTCCCTTCTCTCCCGATAATCCTCCCCTTCATCTCTTCATTGGGAAGGTTCACCACCGAAACAGTCTCCTCCGCCACGTAATCGGCGGCATACCGCTGGATGGCGTTCACGATGATCTCGCGGGCCTTGTTTTCTGCCTGGTTCTGGGTCTCCTCCTCGATGCGCTTGATGAGCTTGGCGCTTTCATGGCGCATCTCGCTCTCCACCAGTTTCATGAAGCGTTCCTTGGCTTCTTCGGCGGTGATCCCGGCGATGCGTTCGAGGAGCTGCCGCTGTTCCCCCAGGAGGGACTGGTATTTCTTCTCCAGCTCGGAGACGTTTCGCTCCTGCTGGAGGATGGCCTTTTCCCGCTTGGAGAGGTTGGCTTCCTTCTGGTCAAAAAGATCGATTCGTTTCTCCAGATTTTCTTCTTTCTGCAGAAGTCGTTTCTCCAAGTTGGTAATTTCCAGGCGGCGTTCCTTGACTTCGGCCTCAGAATCCGCCTTGGCCTGAAACAGGAAGTCCTTGGCCTGAAGCTCGGCCTCCCGCTTCACGGCATCGGCTTTTCTCTTGGCCTCCTCGACGGCTTCCCGCGTCTTCTGTTCCGCCAGGCGGATCCGGGCGGCCGACACTTTCTTATGCAGGAAAAGGCCGATGACCACGCCCATTGCCAGAACAACGACACCGATTCCGATCATTAGATGTAGGTCCACGGTTGAAAATCCTTCTTTGGTTTGTAGAAATTCTCTTGGTCTTCCCTTCCCGCGAAAACTGGAATACGCGTCTCGGGAAAGAAAAAAGAGGAAGAGAGGAAGGAATGGGAAAAAGAGGAATGATTCGCCCGGCTCCCGTAGGAACCGTTTTTTGAAAGCCTTGTTTTTTCAGCGTTTGGGTACAAAAAAGCAAGTCTCCTCAACCGCTTGCCGGATCGGGGAGCAAATTCCTCTTGTTTCGTATCTGAACGGCTTCCGCCGTACGGCCTTCCTCGATTCCCCCTGAAAATCGCCCTCTCGCCTGGCGCCTTCGGCGACGAATCTTTCCCTGAATAGGGAGCGACAAATGGCCGCTTGGAAAGCCCCCGCGAATGCCGTGTGACGCCTTTTTTTTGAACCTAGGAATCTAGGTGGGTGCCATATTCCTGTTTTTGGCTTTCCCGGGTTCAAAGAATAGGGGCGTCATCACGAACACCGCAGGGGACCGCGTTTTTCTCCTTTTAATGAGTCTTCGAATCGATGCGCTCAATCAGCCGACCTGATTTTGTCTCGATCTCCTCCATCCTTTGTTTAAGGTGGGTACATCCTTCCAGGGCATCGAAATATTCGTTGGCGATGTCCATGGCGGCCAAGATGGCCGCGTTCAGGGTCGAGGTGGTTTTCGAAATCGCGGATATCTTCTTTAATTTTTCGTCCACGTATTGAGCAATTTTCTTGACCCGTTCTTCTCCTTCATCGCTCCGAATATTGTACTCCCGCCCCATAATTTCCACCTGCACGAGATTTTTCATCCTTTGACCATCCCCGCCGGGGAAGAGATGAGGCGATCCACCCGGGTTAGGAGACCCTCCACCTTCTCCCTCGCCAATTCGCGCTCCCGTGAGAAATGTGATATTTTCTCCTTCAGTCGTTGGATTTCCAATTCTCTTTCCGCCAATCGATTTTCCAGCGTTTCTCTTTCTTCCCGCAGCGTTGAATAGGCGTCCACCAGTCGGTTGATTCTGTCTTCCAGAACATCAAATTTGTCTACCTCTTTGCCCACCTTCCCCGCCTTTTTTGCTCTACTTCCATTTTTTAACCCTCCTACCCCCTATTAAATATTATATTATCGGCTTTCCACAAAAAGTCAAATGATTTATGAAAATCTTCCTTTCAAGTCGTCAAAATGACATCAGTCCTTGGAGAAAATTCTTGGTCATGACCCCTTACGACTCACCCTTTCCGGTCTTCGAATGCCTCGGAATGGGGCCGGCGGTTTCCAGCTCCCCGTCCGATGACCCGTCCCAGGGAGTTTATCATCAGGATGAGGGGTTCCATCCCGCCCTGGGATTGCCTTTTCCCCGGATAAATCTCGTAATATTTCCTGTATTTCAACGGGGTGATGTCGGGCATAATCACATTGGCCCCGGCCAGAAGCGCTTTCTTTCTCCCCTGGGGATCCAGCACGCCCGAGGCCGTGGTCGCCGGCAGATGGGTGTCTCCGGTCACGCGGTTGTTTTGTCAAGAAAATTAAAGAGACGCCCGGGAAAAGGGGGAACTTCCCGGAAAAACAATGTCCCTTATGGATTTTGCCATTTTTCCGGGGGCTTAGCCTTATCTTTCATATTATACCCATTCAGCCGGTTTTCAAAAAGGAAAATGGATTTTCCCGGACGGCAGCAGGATCGGTTTGGGGAATGGAAAATTTTTCCCGCACCTGAAAGTCAGGCGTTTTTGGCCAATCGATTCCTGACCAGGTCTACGGCGGCTTTGATCTCTTCGCTCCGCAACAGGTAACTGGCCAGCCCGTAGACCGAAATCCCAACGATCAGAGCAAGGGCCAGAAGGCCAAGTTTCTCCGGCGTGAAACCGGATGTGGCCCATTCCCCCGGGAGACAGATCATATAAGCCGAAACCCCCATGAGAAAGGAAGCGGCAAGATTCTTCCCCAAGGAGCGAAGGATTCCTCTGGCCCCAAGGGGGCCAATTTTCCTGCGCAGAAGGATCACCAGGAGAGAAAAATGGAGACCCGCAGCCAGGGAAGTGGCCAGGGCGAGGCCTCCATGTTTGAGGGGGAACATGAGAACGACTCCCAGAGCGGCATTGGCGGCCAGGCCGGCGAAAGCCACTCGAACCGGCGTTCGGGTGTCCTGGAGGGAATAGAATACGGGGGTGACGATCCGCACCCCGGCGAAGGCCGCCAGCCCCAAGGCATAATAGAGAAGGGCCTGCGCGGTCATCTCCGTGGAGAAGGCGCTGAAAGCCCCCCTCTGAAAAAGGACGTTCAGAATGGGGGTGCGCAGGACGATCAAACCCACCATGGCCGGGAGAATCACGAAAAAGGTCAGCCGGAGGGCGAAGGATAGGGTTTCCTTCACCTCCCCGATCCTGCCCTTGGCCGCCTGCTCGGACAAGGCAGGGAGGACTGCCGTGGCGATGGCTATGGCGAAGATCCCCATGGGAAATTCCAGCAGCCGGTCGGCGTAATAGAGGTACGAGACACTGCCTTCCGGCAGGTAGGAGGCCAGGAAGGTGCTGATGATCACGTTCAGCTGGGTAACCGCCAGACCCAGCACCGAGGGCGCCATGAGAGCCCCGATCCGCCTCACCCCCGGGTGGGAAAGGGGGAAGCGAAACTTCAGGACGATCCCCGTCCGGCGAAGAAATGGGATTTGGAAGAGAAACTGGATCCCCCCGCCCAGGAGGACCCCGAAGGCCAGGGCCCACACCGGCTCGGCCAAAAACCCGTATAGCCCCAGCGCGCAGGCGATGATGGCCAGGTTCAGAAAAACGGGGGCCAGGGCTGGGCCGGTAAAATGCCCGTGGGTATTCAAAACGCCCATGGCCCAAGCCACCAGGCCGATGAAGAGAATGTAGGGAAACATCAGCCGGGTGAGAGAAACGGTGAGGCGGAATTTTTCCGGGTCCTGGGAAAAACCATAGGCCATGGCTCTCACGATCCAAGGGGAAAAAAGGACCCCCAGGAGCGTCAGCAGAATCAGGAAGAAGGACAAAACGGTAAAGGAGGCCTGAACCAGCCCTTCGCTTTCCTCCTGGGTTTTCTGGCTCAGGTATTCGGAATAAATGGGAATAAAGGAAACGGTCAGGGATCCTTCCCCCACCAGGCGCCGGAGGAGATTGGGAATCCGAAAGGCCACGAAAAAGGCGTCGGTGGCCGTGCCCGCCCCGAATAGCTGGGCGATGATCATGTCCCGGAGAAACCCGAAGATCCGCGAAAGAAGGGTTGCTCCGCCCACAATGCCGGCCGCTTCCGCAATTTTGCGCCGATCGCTCATGCGGTGATATTCTTTTCTTCTGGGGAGAAAAACCTTGACATTTTGCCCAATCTATTTTTTAATGAAAACAAAAATTTCAGCCCATCGAGGAGGTCTCTTGGCCACCCATGCCTCTGCCCTGAAAAGGGCCCGACAGAGCGAGAAGA
>LJUR01000282.1 GCA_001304105.1 Deltaproteobacteria bacterium SM23_61 | reverse complement strand
CAGGAAGGAGTCCTCCTTTTTCTCGGAAAGTTTTGCCCTGCTGCCAAATTCAACGGCTTCACAAAGGTGCAATCTGAGGTACCATTGACCTTCGAGGATTAGGGGTTGAAAGATAGCATAATGACGGGCAAGCATTCGACCGAGTACTCAGGTGTCAGCAGGCAGCTCTTTTATCCCCAGATATTCTCCGGATTTGAGACTCATCCGACTCTGTACATTTCGATGATTTTTTCGTTGATTTCGATTCCGAGTCCCGGGCCGGTGGGTACATCAACGATTCCTTGCCGATGGCTAATCGAAACATGACTTAATTCGTAACGAAATGGGTTGAAGGTCTGCTCGTACTCCAGCATCGGAGGTATGGGAACAAGACACGGTGGACAGTCTGGTAAGGAAGCCAGAAAGTGAAGGGTCGCTGCAATTCCGATGACCGAGCCCCAGGCATGGGGGATACACTGAATCCAATGGGCGCCAGCCATGGCAGCGATCTTTTTGCACTCCGTCAATCCCCCCGCCGCACATACATCCGGTTGAATGATGTCCATTGCCCTTCGAGTGATCAATTCTCGAAAACCAAACCGCGTTGAATCGTTTTCCCCTCCGGCAATGGCTATATCCAATGCTCTCGAGACTTCAACATACCCCTCAATATCCTCCGGAGAGATTGGCTCTTCGAACCAGTAAATGCCCATTTGTTCGAGCTCACGTCCAAGGGCGATCGCCATGGGGACATTGTAGCAGTGGTTGGCATCGACCATAAGTTGGACATCCGATCCAACCGCCGCCTTTACCGCAGCGATCCGGTCTAGGTCTTTCTTCAGGGAACCCAGGCCGATCTTCATCTTTACCGCTCGGAATCCTTGGTCCACAAAACCCTTCGCTTCCTCCACTGCTTCTTCAGTCACCCGATCCATATTCTTAAAATACAACCCGGTAGCATACGCCTGAACCTTTTCCCTGAAACAGCCGCCCATTAGCTTATGAATCGGTTTTTGAACAGCTTTGCCCATAATATCCCAAAGAGCAATATCAATTCCGCTGATGCCGGATATCGTCATTCCGCTAAGACCATAGTCCTTAATGCGATTATAGAGGTGTTCCCAAATTACCTCGACATCAAAAGGATCCTTTCCTACGACTTGAGGCTTAAACAGGCTGTCAACCACCGCCTTCGCTATCGAAGCGGGTCCATAACACTCACCCCATCCGTCAATCCCTTCGTCGGTCACGATTTTAACGATTAAGGCTTCCTTAGTATCGTACCACCACCCCCGTGATGAGGTGAAGGGTTCCTTGACCGTAACCTTTAGCTGGAAAGTCTTTAGGTCTTTGATCTTCATTCGCCCTCCTTTCTTCTTCCTCGCCGAATTGCTTACTGGCCCTGAAGACCAATTCTCCATATTTTTGTCTCGCTGCCGAATGGGCGGAAAGCCTGCCTCTGCAATCCGGCGAAATTACCGAAATGAAAAACGTAGGCAAACCTCATTGAATATACATTAAAATCTCCATCTTCCAGGCGATTATGCCAACCGGCGACTTCATGAATCAATACTTCACCTGATCCTTCCGTTACGCTGATCTCCATACTCTTCCAGTCCCGATTTTTTCCCTATACCTTAACGATTTTTGTTTGATGAGACCGGGCTCGGTATCTCCTTTTATTCATACCGCAGAGCTTCGATGGGGTCCAGTTGGGCGGCTTTGCAGGCCGGATAAAAGCCGAAAAATATTCCCACCCCTGCGGCAAAGAGGAAGGCGAACAGAAGAGTGGATAGGGAAAGGAGCATCGGCCAATTGAAGTACTGGGAAATAAGCCGGGAGGCCAGGATACCCACAAGGACGCCAAGCATCCCTCCGATCGAGCTCAAAACCAGCGCCTCCATCAGAAACTGCCAAAGAATATCCCGCCCGCGAGCCCCCACCGCAGTCCGGATTCCAATTCCAATTTCCCGGGTTCGTTCCGTGACCGAGACGAGCATGATGTTCATGATCCCGATCCCGCCCACGAGAAGAGAGATGGAAGCCATGGCCCCCAGCAGAATGGACATCACCCGGGCGGACTCTTCTGCCGTGGAAAGGCGTTCGGTCAGATTCCGGATCGAGAAGTCGTCTTCCTGTTTGGGGCGAATGCCATGGCGCTGCCGCAATAGCCGGCGGATCTCCTCTTCGGCCCTTTTCAACACTTTTGCTTCTGTCGCCTGAACCCGGATGGAATTCACCATCCCGGGAAATTGGGCGCCAAATAGAAGCCGCTGGCCGGTCGTCAAGGGAACATAGACGATATCATCCTGATCGTGACCCCAGGTCGTCTGCCCCTTTTGGCCAAGAACCCCGATGACCTGGAAGGGAAATTGATTGATCCGAACGACCTGCCCGACCGGATTCATATCCCCGAAAAGATGATCCGCGACCGTCCGCCCCAGGAGGCAAACCTTTTTCGCTCCCAGGACGTCCGCGCGAATCATCGTTCTCCCCTGGACCACCGGCCAATTGCGGATGAGGAGCGCTTCCGGCGTCGTGGCCCTCGTAAAGGTTGACCAGTTTTGATTCTGGAATACGACTTGAGCTACCCCGTTTAACCTGGGCGCCGCATACTTCACCACCGATATTTCCTGGCCAATGGCTTCCGCATCCTCCACGGTAAGCGTGGGAATCGATCCTGAGCCCATGCGCACTCCGCCGCTGGTGGCGCTTCCCGAGCGTATGATCAGAACATTGGATCCCAGGGAAGCAATCTGTTCCTGGACACGGGCCTTCGCCCCGGAGCCGATGGCGATCATCGTAATAACCGCTCCCACCCCGATAATGATCCCCAGCATGGTCAAGCCGGAACGCATTTTATTCCGGGCGATCGCCTTTAGAGCCACCCGCAAGGTCATGAGAATATTCATCCAAGTTTACCCAGGGATCAGGCCCTATATTTTCCTTGCCATCGGGCGAACAATTTTATTCCGATTCGACTCCGAAAAAGACTTTTCTCTCGCCCGCTTCGCCCTGAACCCTATTAGGTTCATGGGCTTCGCTAGAGCACGCAGAGGCCACAGAGAATCTCTTCATATTTTTATCAAAATACAAAGGCATGATTTGATTGGTCCTTTACCTTCGGGGTTTTACCTCTGTCCCCGCGGGCTCTGCGAGGAAAAGGTTATTTGGATTTGTCTTTAATCCCTTGATCCGTGTGTATCCGTGTTCATCCGTGTCCCATTAGGCCTTTTCTTTTCTTCTCTTTTTTAGGAAGAGCCGAAGGGGGGTTCCGGCAAAGCCATACCTATCCCTCAGGCGGCGGAGGAGGTATCGCTGGTAGGATTCTCCCAGGCCCTGCGTTTCATTCACGAAAAGAACGAAGGTGGGCGGGGCAACCGAGACCTGGGAAATGAAAAAGAGTTTCACCGGGCGGTTACGGAATGCAGGAGGGGGGTAGCTTTGCACCGTCTCCCTCAGCCAGGTGTTCAGTTCTCCCGTGGTGATCCGTTTCCGGTGTTCGGCAATCACCTCGTCGATGCCCTGGAAGACCCGGCTTGCCCGCTGGCCGGTCAGGGCGGAGATGAACAGGATGGGTACGTAATCCAGGGTCCTCACCTCCCCCCGGATTCTCTCCTTGTATTTTTCCATGGTGCCGGTCTCTTTTGACACCAAGTCCCACTTGTTGACCACCAGGATGAGGGCCCGCCCGCTCTCGGCGGCGAATTCCGCGATTCGGGCATCCTGCTCGGTCAAGCCCTCAAACCCGTCGATCAGGACCAGGGCCACATCGCAGCGCTCCAGGCTTTTCAGGGCCCGGATGGCCGAATATTTCTCCACCCGTTCGGTGACCCTGCTCTTGCGGCGAATCCCAGCCGTGTCGATAAAAACGTACCTTCGCCCTCCGCGAAGCAGGAGGGTATCGAGGGCATCCCGGGTGGTGCCGGGAGTCGGATCCACGATGGCCCTTGGACGGCCGATGAGCTTGTTGAGCAGGGAAGATTTCCCCACGTTGGGCCGGCCCACGATGGCCACCCGGACCCCCTCCTCGATCTTCTCTCTCCCCGGTGAGGTTGAAGGAAGGACCCTCGTCACGTCGTCCATCAGGTCCCCGATGCCCCGTCCGTGCTCGGCGGAGATGGAGTGGAGAGGGGAAACTCCCAGGCGGTAGAAGTCCGGAACCGAATCTTCCTGCTTCTCCCCGTCAATCTTGTTCACGACGTAAAAGGTGGGCTTGGTGACTTTTCGCAGGTAGCCGGCGATTTCCTCGTCGGTGGGGTTCAACCCCTCCTTCCCATCCATGAGGAAGAGGATCAGGTCGGCTTCTTGGATCGCCACTTCCACCTGCTCCTTGATCTGCTGCTGGAGGCGGTCGCCGGAGGCGGGCTCAAAACCCCCGGTGTCGACCAGGATAAAGGGGTGATCTTCGTAGGAGGTTTCGGCGTAGTTGCGGTCCCGGGTGACGCCGGGCTGATCCTCCACGATGGCTTTGCGCTGTCCCACCAGTCGGTTGAAGAAGGTCGATTTGCCCACGTTGGGCCGGCCTACGATGGCGACAATTGGTTTCATAGAGAACAGGGGGTTGGGAGTTGTAAGGCGTTTTTTTAAATTCCTTTTCAACTCTCACCTCACGATTTTTTCAAACTTATATCAATGGCCAGCTCTTCGCCGAGGCGGTTGAGCTCCTTCAGCAGGGCCTGGGCGGAAACCGAAGCCGGAACCTCCAGGAGGATCTTCATGGTGAAGATGGGGCTTCCGCTTTCCGGGGAAGGGGTCGCCCGGGTCTGCATGTCGGCAATGTTGATCCCGTGATCGGCCAGGAGCCGCGAAACCCGGTGGACGATTCCCATCCGGTCCATTCCCGTGGTGGAGAGTTCATAGAGATCGATGCGTCCTTTTTCTCCCGGTTTCCCCTCGAAGGCTTCCAGCGGGGTGAGAAAGATGGAGAGGTGTTTTTCCCACTCCAGCCGCTTGCACCCGGTGGAGAGGCGGTACTGGAATTCCTCCCCGCTGCCGGACAGGAGAATAAGCAGGCCCAGGCGGGTCATACGGGAATCTTCCAGGTTCCCGCCGCATTCATAGATCAGGCCGGAGACATCGGCCACGATCCCGGGCCGGTCCTTGCCGATGGCTGATAGGGCGAAGTACCTTTTCATGGGGCCTCCTGGAAAGACAGCGGTCAGCTAAAACCACAGGTAATTATATGGCAAAAATGACATCAGGGATAGGGTGTAAGAAGGAGGAGCCGGAATTCGGTTTTCACTTTTAGGCTGAAGGCTGACCGCTGATCCGGAGTTGATCCCCGGGAGCGCTCTGGGCGACGAGGGGAAGGTCGGCATGGATTAAAGTGGCGATGATCGGATACCCGCCGATCGTCTGCCGGTCCACGAGCAGAAGAATTGGCTGGCCGTCGGGAGGGACCTGGATGGTCCCGTTGGCCAGGCCGCAGGTAATCAGCTCCTCTTTCTTGTGACGGGCGATCGGTGTTCCCCGAAGGCGGTACCCCATGCGGTCGGATTGCGGCGTAATGGAGTAGGGAGTTGAAAGGAAAGTTTTTTTCCCCTCTTCCGAAAAGAATTCATCAAAAGGGCCCATGACCACCCGCAAGGTCGGGTTTTTATAATAAGAAGGGCGCAACTCGCCTGGGAGAGACCTCCCCACAAAAGCCCGGCCATTCCCCGATGAAATACCGATGGGAAGCAGATCCTGAGCCCTCAAAGCCCTTCCCTCCAGGCCTCCAAACTTGCCCAGAAGGTAGGTGGATCGGGACCCCATCACTTGGGGTACGTCAATGCCGCCGGAGACGGCCAGGTATGCCCGGACACCGCTCTTTCTACCTTTGAAGCTGAGCGTGGATCCGGAGGGAACGAGTATGCAGGCCCAATCGGGGATGGATTGACCTTCCAGTTTGGGATCCAGATCTGCGCCGGCGATCGCCACCGCTGCTTCCCGGTGAAACTTCAAAGACGGGCCCTGCAGGGTGATCTCCAGGCCGGCGGCTCCTTCCGGATTTCCCACCAGAAGATTTGCCGCCGAAAGGGCGAAGGGGTCCAGCGCCCCGGCAATGCCCACGCCGTAGCTCTGATAGCCCCAGCGTCCCTGGTCCTGGATGGTGGTGAAGAG
>LJUR01000281.1 GCA_001304105.1 Deltaproteobacteria bacterium SM23_61 | reverse complement strand
GGGGCGATGACGATCTCCGCGCCGGTGGCCCGGAGCTGTTCCGCTTTCCGCTTTCCGCCCACTCCGGTGCGAAATTCTCGGATTTCATCCACGGAAACGGTCCCCCCGCCTCCCCCGCAGCAATAATTTTGAACCCCCATGGGGGACATTTCCACGAAGTTGGGGATGAAAGACCGGATGATCTGCCGAGGCTGGTCGATCACCCAGCCCTCCCGGGAGATGTTGCAGGGGTCATGATAGGTGACCCTTTGTGGAATGGCCCGCGGGTTCAGCTTCAGCCGTCCTTCCTGGATGAGCTTCCAGGTTAATTCCAGGCAGTTCACCACGGGCGGGGCTTCTCTCCCCCCGCAGAAGTTGGGAATGAAAAATTTCGCCGCCCGGGAGGCATGCCCGCATTCGCCGATCAGGATCTTGCGGCATCGCAACCGGGTCGTTTCTTCGACCATTTGGCGGGCGATCCGGCCCAACAGGTGGTCGTTGTAGAACAGCCCATAGTTGATCGCGTCGAAATACCGGGTTCCGATGGTCCAGGACACCCCGGCAGCATGAAGAACGGCGGCGTTGCCCATCAACGTATCCGCCTCCATCAGGTAGTCGCTCACCGGGGCAAAGAAAATATATTCGCTGTCGGGCACATTCAGGGGAAATTTCACCTCAACCCCCTTGGCGTCGCGGATCTCCTCCTCGAGAAACTCGCAGGAATCGACGAGGGCCCTTTCCGGGATGGCCGAGGTGTTCCGGGTGGCTCCTTGAACCTGCTCGCGGACAGCGACCACCAGGGCTTTCGGCGCGATCCCCATTTCGCTCAGGATGTACCGTCCGAGGCGGGTGATCAACCCGTGGTCTATGCCCATGGGGCATTCGAGATTGCATCTCCGGCAGGCCGTGCATCGGTAAAAAGCCTCGGCCATGGAGTCGATTTCCGCGTCGGTGAGAAAACCGCTCCCGAATACTCTTCCGTAGAGCATCCCGCCCAGGCTGAAATGGCGCCGGTAGACGCGCAAGAGGAGTTCCGAGCGGTGGCAAGGCACATCTTTGGGGTCCCGGGTCGCTTCATACACCGGGCACATGACCGAGCAGCGGCCGCATTTGGCCGCCAGACGGGAGTAGATATCGAGCAAGAAACGGTAATTGCTGTGCTTCAGGATGGCGGCAAAAATCTCCAGGAACCTTCGGGGCCGTTCATCCCCCACCGGGCCCTCGATGAAAAAGCTGTAGGGTTGATAGGATGGTTTTTTAACCGGCGGGACCATTCCTCCTCCTTCTGAATATTTCGTCCCCGATTCTAAGAGGTTATCATGCTTTCCCCCCCTGTGGCGGGGGCGGGTGGTTTTTCATTCATGATGATCGTCCCTGCGGGTTACTCCCTGGTTCCATACCGGCCAGGAATCCTTTCAAGGCCTGATAGGCATCCCCGGAGACCCACGGAAAAACTCTTATTCCCATTCCATTCAGCATCCGGACAGAAAAGTCATCGATCCCGCTGCAGATGATCTGCTGGACTTTCAAGGCGGAAAGGATTCTTGCCCGGTTAAGAAGGTTGGTTTCTATGATCGGCAGAGTCTTTTGATCGACAATCTTCCCGCCCTCCACACGGAACAGCATCATCTCCCGGGCACAATCGAAGCGCGGAGATATTTCGCACCCGAATATGGGAATGGCCAAAATCATGGTCCACCCTTCCTGATTGTCAAAGAGGAGCAAAAAAAGTGCCTGCCGGGGAAAATCTGGTTTTTATCATTATTTCGAATGGTTACCAGGGATGATAAAATGGCAAGGGATGAAAGAAAAGAAAAAGGATTGCAAAATGCAAGATTTTTGCAAGGCGATGTTTCAAAAATGCAATTTCAGGCTTGGATGCCGTGTTTTTTCATTTTCCGCCATAATGTGCTTTTGTCGATCCCGAGTTCGTTGGCGGTTTTTCCCCGGTGGCCCCTGTATTTATGCAGGGTTTCGATGATGATTTGGGCTTCGGTCCTGTGCAGAAGGGGAATGGAGGGGGCGAGGGAAATCCGGGAAGGTTTTTCTCCCAGCGCTTGGAGAAAATCCGGTGGAAGGTGGGCCGCCTGGATCTCCATTCCGCGGCAGAGGATGAAAGCGTGTTCCAACAGGTTTTCCAGTTCCCGCACGTTTCCCGGAAAATCATGGGTCATGAAAAGGTCCATCACCTCCGGATGGACGCCGAGGATGTTTTTATTCTGTTTGAGGTTGAATCGGTGGATGAAATGGTCCACCAGGAGAGGGATGTCCTCCCTCCTTTCCTTCAATGGGGGGAGGTGGATCCTGACCACATTCAACCGGTAGTAGAGGTCTTCGCGGAAGGTTCCCTGCTTGACCCTCTCTCCCAAGGAGTGATGGGTGGCGGCGATAATGCGCACATCGGCTTTCTGGAGAGCCGTTCCCCCCAAGGGTTCGTACGCCTTCTCCTGCAAAACCCGGAGGATCTTCGCCTGCATGGAGAGGGAGAGATCTCCCACCTCATCCAGAAAGAGGGTTCCCCCCTCGGCCAGGGCAAACCGTCCTGGCTTGTCCTTTTTGGCATCGGTAAAAGCCCCTTTCCGGTAACCAAAAAGCTCTGATTCCAGAAGGGTTTCCGGCAGGGCTCCGCAGTTCACCGCCACCAGGGGGTAATCCTTGCGGGGGCTCAAGGCATGGATGGCCCGGGCGAAGAGTTCTTTCCCCGATCCGCTCGGCCCCTCGATGAGGACCGTACTTTCGCTTTCGGCCACATCGGGGAGGATGAAAAAGATTTCCTGGATCTTTTTATTCTTGCTAATGATGTCCTGGACGGTGTACCGATTCAGGACTTCCTTGCGCAATTCCTCCACCGCCGAGAAGTCCCGGAAGGTGACCACCCCGCCGATGACCTCGCCTTCCTCGTCCTTGAGCTCGGATGTGCGGATGCTTAAGGGAATCGTCCGGCCGGCCCGGTTGTCTCCGCGGCCCGGTTGAAGCAGGTGATCCTCCACTCGCTGTCCACGGTGAAAACCCCCTCGCTGATGCTCTCCAGGATGGCCCGCAAACACACGTCCCTCCAGCTAACCGCGGACTGATTTTCAGGGGGTCTACCCCGCCGGGAATCGTCGGTCATTTCTTCCTCTTTTGGCAAACAGGGCAACTTCCCGGAGGACCTGAGGACCCTCCAGGGAACAAGGGAGAAAATCCCCTCGTCGAATCATGATGGATGTTCTTCGTCGGTCCTGAGTTTTCTCGAATCCCTCCCCCGAAGGGGGAGGGATTCAGACCGGTAACCGAAACAGAAATGAACAATTCCGACCTGGCTCCTAGCTCCTATTTTACCCCCGGTTTCAGGGTGGGTTTGCCCGGCTGCCAGCCCGAAGGCATGACCTCCCCGGTCTTGCGCGTGTGCTGGAAGGCTTTCACCTGTCGGATCAGCTCGGTGATGTTGCGCCCCACGGGAGGAGAGACCACTTCCATGGCCTGAATCACCCCGTCGGGATCAATCAGAAAACGACCCCGAATGTCCACGCCCGCGGCATCGTCATAAATCCCGTACACCTGGCCGATCTTTCCCCCCCCGTCGGAGAGCATGGGAAAGGGGACACCTCCCGGGACCATCTTGGAAAGCTCCTCTTCCTGCCAGATCTTGTGGACGAAACGGCTGTCCGTGCTGCAAGACAGGACCTGAACCCCCAGAGACTTTAACTCTTCGTGCTTGGCGGCGACCGCCGACAATTCGGTGGGTCAGACGAAGGTGAAATCACCCGGGTAAAAGCAGAGGACCACCCACTTTCCCTTGTAGTCCGAGAGTTTGATGTTCTTGAATCCCCCTTCAAAAAAGGCGCTGGCCTCAAAATCGGGGGCCGGTTTTCCCACTTGAGCGATCATTTTGGGCTCCTCCTTGTAGGCTTGGGATGGGGCTGATGGTTGACCCTCCGGTTTCAAAATCGGCCCTTTGGCCGGCGTCACACAACCGTCTTTCGCCTCGGCCATGTTTTTCCTCCTTATCTGTTCTTGTTCTCCTACCGGGTGGATCTGAAACCTCTATTCGGTGATCCACAAGAATTTGATGATGAGAAGCTTTCTTTTTTGGTACCCTCCGCTTTTGTCCTTGCGCCCTGGGCCTTGAGCCTTTGGCCATTTTTTTCTCTGTGCGCTCTGTGACCTCTGTGGGGAAGCCTATTATTTTCCCGAAAGGGTGACCAGGAAGGAATTCCCCATCCGGGCCACGTGGTCGCGGATCCGCTGGAAAAGGTAGAGGTGTTCTTCTTCGTCGCTGATCAGCTCCTCGAAAAGGTCCTTCGACTTGTGGTCCTTCTGGGCGGCGCAGAGGGCCGCCGCTTCGTTGTACATCTTGATGGCCTTGTTCTCCAGGGCCACATCGGTATCCAGAATCTGCGGGATGGTTTGCTTCTTCTTGGGGCTGACATCGGGTTTCGACGTGGGTTCCCCACCCAAAAAGAGGATCCTTTCGGCGAGCTTTTCGGCATGCTTCATTTCGGCGATGGCCGTCTCCTTTAGCTTGGTGGCCAGTTTCCCGAAATCCTGGTCCTCCAGCTCATAGTGGTGGATCATGTATTGGGAAATCGCCCCCAGCTCGGCCGAGCGGGCCTGGTTCAGCAGAAAGATCACTTTCTCGTTCATACCTTCTCCTTTCTTGGTTTATTTCAAAAATATCACCGCAGAGCAAATAAATTGCCATATCTGCCCTCCCTTCGTCAGAACTCTGAAATTTGTAATAAGCAAAAAGCATCCCCTCAGCGCTACCCCTCGAGGGGGGAGGGAAGGGAGCGGGTAATGATAACTTATTCCATCGGTGGGCTCATTCGCGAAGGGTAGCGATGAGCCTCTTGGGCTTGAGCAGAAGGTCGATGGCATCGGAAATGTCCTTTGCCATGAGGTCGGCTTCCTTCATTGCCGCCAAAGACAGTCCTTCTTTTCCCAGGACGGCGATTCCCAGGGCGGAGTCCTTCAGGATGAATTGATCGTTGTTCCCGTTCCCGACGACCACCGTCGCCTCCGGCCCCAGGGTTTGAAGAAATTCTCCCTTCCCCCTTTTGCTGTCCTCCCCCGTAACCCTGATCCACTCGGCCTTCACTTCCCGGAGGATCGCTCCGGCCGACCCGTGGATATCCGCGGTAAGAATATAGATCCTCACCTTTTCCGCAAGGAGGTCAATCTTTTCTTTCATCCCCGGAAGCAGCACACCATCCTCGGCCAGGGTTCCGTTCAGGTCGAAAACCACGTTCTCGATCTCCAGGTTTCCCCAGCCGGGGATCTCGATTGAAATCATATTCTTCTCAGACCTCTAATCCGCTTCCCACCCATCCGTAGAAAAATCGATCGCCAAATTCCTGCTGCAGGCGGCAGGCCCCCCGGAAGCCCGTGCAGTGAGAGACTCCGATCCGGTCCACTTTCATCTGTTTCAGGCAGCGAATCGATTCTTCCAGCTGTTCCGGGGTGAGGAAACCCAGGTGGGTTCCCCCGAGGATGGCAAGGAAATGATCCTTTTTCATCCGCTGGGTCACATGGTTGATGATGTTGATCATTCCCGAATGGGCGCAGCCGAAGACCAGAACCAGGCCTTTTTCCGTGTCCAGGATGAGGGACTGGTCATCCGGCAGGGTATCGGGGACGATTTTCCCGTCCACCTCCCGGAAGAGCTTCGGGTCGTTCTTCTCAAAAGCCGTCTTCCGGGGGACCTCGCCGGTCAGGAACATCCCTTTTTCCACCTCGCGGAAATCAGCATTCAGGGTGAAGCGGGCGCCGAGGAATTCGAGGTAACTCCTCTTGTAGATCATCCCCGCAAAACGCCTCGACTCCCGGTCCCCTTCTTTGCGGTCGCCATGCCCGTGGCTGAGGAAGATCCTCTTCACGGTTCTCAAGTCCTTATTGAGGGCCAGGGAATTTTCCACCACCGTCCGACCGCCGCCTGTGTCGAATAGGTAATTCCCGCTTTCGGTTTCGATAAAAGCCGAGAAACCGTGCTCACCCGCACCCATGGCCCGTCCGATCAGATTTTCACTCAGGATGGTAATGCGAACCTTCATTCCGAAATCCTCCTCTTCCATTATTCCTTTTTTAAGACTTCTGCGATCTCTGCGACTTCTGTGGTTAAGTTTTTTGCTGGGGGAGCAGGCCTTCCTCCAGGATGATCTCGGTCATCCATTGGGCGGCTTTGCCCACGACTTCCGGGCAATGGATGTCATGGGCCCCGGCGTTATGGAACTTCTCGAACTCCTGGGGGTCGGGAAGGTAGTAGTAGCGGCCCAGGACTTTGTTCTGGATATCCCGGCAGATGACGGACCC
>LJUR01000093.1 GCA_001304105.1 Deltaproteobacteria bacterium SM23_61 | reverse complement strand
CAGTAGTGTCCCAACGTTATTAGAGTAATTTTAACTGGTTAGAAGAATCAGCCTTTTTTTCTTCGGGTTTAATTTGCGAAAGCAATTGGAATAATGGTGTTTTCTCAAAAAGAGACACGCTTAAAATCTGTAACATGGTATAGAGGCTCGCCTTCAATTTGAGCTTCTTCTTAACGATGGCAACCAGGACATAGACGCTGACAGCAATCCAAATCTGAGTCTTTACGGCATTCTCCGAAGTCCCATAGAAGGCCTTGATTCGGAGATGTTGTTTGATCCATTTGAAAAATAATTCGATCTTCCACCGGCAACGAAAAAGCTCGGCAATCGTGAATGCCGGCAGCGCAACATGGTTGGTTAGGAAGATCAGCCGCTTGTTCTTTTCGGCGTCGAAGTAGCGAATCCGGCGAAGCCGTTCGGGGTAGTCCTTGCGGACATAAAAACCATGGAGCTCGATGAGCTGATCGGCTTGAATGCCTTTTGATTTTTGCGCTGGCTGGGAATACATCCGTCGGAAACGAAAATCGCTTTTCGCCCGGATGAGGAAAAAAGCCCTGGCCTGATGAATCCTGTAGAGACGTGCAAAGTCCAGATAGCCTCGGTCGAGAATGTAAATGGCTCCCGGTTCTAGGATGAGTTCGTCGAGGAGCTTGGTCTCGTGGATTTTGCCATGGGTTACGAAGATCAGCGTTGGGATGCTGCCTCGTAAATCCATCAGGGTGTGAAGTTTGATCGCTCCTTTGTGTTGGCGGAACTGAGCCCAGGGGAAAAGAGACAAACACAGATCGATGATGGTGGCGTCGAAGGCATAAACGGTTTGCTTCAACTCGACACCGAAGCTTTCTTTGGCATAGAGACTGCGGGCCTGGGCGATCAAGAGTTGGGCGAAGTCGGCGTAGATTTTCCAATCGCGGACCTGGTTGGCATGAGCCAAGGTATTGCGAGAGACTTTTCCTCGAAAGCCCATGTGATAGAGTTTTTGTTGATTGCCCCGCAGGCAGGCTTGGATGTCTCGGAGGCTTTCGCGATAACTGAGTTGGGCAAAAGCCATACAGAGGAATTGATCCCAGCAGGAAAAGGATTTGATCTTGTAGTGGCCTCGATATCGTTTGACGCATTGGCGGAACTCGTAGCTGGGAAGGAAATCCAGGAGCTGAGAGAAAATGGTTTTGCCGGAGTTCATGTGCCATCCCCTTCATTGAGATGAAAGAAGTATGGCATTTAGGGGATTTGGAATTCAAATCGATTACAGCCATTTTCTTCAGAAACCTGAATAATTATTTATCGTTACAAGACTTTTCCAACTCAACGTTGGGACACTACTGAGACCATATATTCAATAATTTTAGCCAAAAGGGAGCGAGGTCATGGTTAATACAAAAAATACTAGAAATTCCTATGGGTTGTATCCCCTGTCCGTTCGGACCATGCCCAAGGTTGAAACGCCGATTCCGGACGAACAAGGAGCATGCTTGCCATTCGTCGGTCCCTTGCACGGCATGCTCACTCTTTTCTTTCTTCTCTTCATGCTCTTGTCGGTCAGCATGTCGACGGGTTGCTTGCATGCCCAATCGGGTTACAGAAAAGCGGTGCAGCCAAGCCCGCTGACCGAAGCCCAGGCTTACGCAGCGATAAAGGCAGCACTTGAGGACGAGTGGGCGATCGACAACCATACCCACATTGTTTACGGCGCGCATTACGACGAGAGGCTCTTTGGATATATGCCACTCGCCATGCGGCATGCCGTACCAGAGCAACTTGCCCTGGCCAGAGAGTTATTCGGCACCGATGACCCGGTGGAAGCAGCTGCAATCCGTGACCGGAAGATCAAATCCGAAGCGGGCGCTTACTGGATACGCCACCTGGATGCGACCCGCACGCGGATTGCGCTGGTCAACACGATGGCACCCTTGCCCGACACCGGCGGACGGATGCTGTGGGTTCCGTATGCCACCTACCTCTTGTTTCCGGTTCCTGCCGCCAACTATCCCCGTAATCCTGCTGGCGCGGACATCGCCAAGCGTGCGAGGGCATGGCTGGCCGACAATGCTCCGGAGCATGGTCAGGCTCCGGCGGACTTGCCCGCCTACCTGGCGTTCGTGGATGAGACGTTGGCCGCCTGGGCCCGGGACGGCGCTGTGGGGATCAAGTTCATTGACGGGCTGACCCGCACGTTGCGTTTTTCCAAGGTCGGCACAGATGAGGCGGCTGAACTCTACAGAACAGGGCAATCCCAGGCCCTTGGACGCGACGAGTTCCTTAGGCTGCAAGACTATATTGCCCGTCATATCTTTCTCAAAGCGCCGGAACACGATCTGACGGTCCATATCCATGCCGCGCTAAGCAGTCCACCCTTCCTGCAACTCGGCGAGAACGACGTCCGGCATCTGGAAGGGGTTCTTACTGACCCAAGGTTCTTTCGCACTCAGTTCGTACTCATCCACGGCGGATTCCCTCTCGTTGAGGATGCTGCGTACCTGAGCTTAAAGCCACATGTTTGGGTCGATGTCTCTGCCCTGGCGTTCTTTTATCCCATGCGCGAACTTGTGGAACGGCTGCGGATCTACCTGATTTACTCTCCGTCAAGCATGCTGTTTGGCACCGACGTGTCGTCCTACCCGAGCGTGCCTGGCGGCCCGGAGGTTCAGCATATCGTGATCTCCAAAAAGCTTCGCGAAGGTCTGAACCGGGCTCTTGCCGGCTTGGTGCGAGACGACCTGATCACCGTTGAACAGGCTACTTCATTGGGCCGCGGGATTCTGCGCGAGAATGCAGAGCGTCTATATGATTTCGATGGATAGCGAAGCGCCATTGGGCTCGTAGAATGGTTCGGTTTTGGCTGCTGATGGCAGGCGTCAGCCACTTTTAAAGGGTTATGGGAGTACGACATCCCGTGATTATAGGAATCACTCTATCGGCAATAATTATTTTCATTCGAGTTTTCTTATCGAACTGCATTGATCCCTAACTAGGGGAGGGGAATTTACTCATGCGAAATCAACCATTCACTTTCACTGAGAACGGTGGAGCAACTGGAAGCGATCGTTTATACTACCTTGACTGGTTACGGGTCTTTGCTATCGTGGTAGTCTTCCTTATTCATTGCAGTAAAATTTTCGATTATCACACAACAGTTGTTTTCAACCCGGTTCGAAGCCCTGTTTTGTCGGCTTTTAGAGAATTCAGTCTTCTTTGGGTCATGCCCCTCTTTTTCATCCTATCAGGGGCTGCAGTTTTTTTGTCTAAAGGGACTGACAAAAAATGGGAATTTATCAAATCGAGATTCCTGCGCCTTCTGGTTCCCCTGATTATTATTGGTACGTTCATAATAAATCCAGTCTATGTATACATTGAACGGTTATCCAGTGGTGAAACTTCCACCGGCTTTTTCCAGTGGTACCCGCAATTTTTCGATGGCATGTATGGATTTGGCGGCAATTTTGCGCCCTTGGGGCAGGGAACGCATCTCTGGTATCTGGAATTCCTCTTTATCTACTCATTGATACTTCTCCCGTTGTTTGTTCGATCCAAGAAACGAGGAACAAGCTTTCTTTCAAGATTATCAATGCATTTTGGAAAGCCTTGGGCTTTATTTTTTCTCTTCCTGCCAATTTCTGCATTTGCAGCAGCTTTCGAGATTATTGGACTGGGGGGTGTGAGAGTTATGGGGGGCTGGGATCCAATATCCTACCTATTGTTCTTCAGCTATGGATATCTGATCTTCTCTAATGCGAGAATTGGGGAGACGATAAGTAAGTATAGTCCGATCTACCTCGCCGTGGCTTTAATTCTAACAGCTTTGTATGTGGACTCACATTTTGGTTTTAACTTGAAAATCCCTGGGGTGACAAGACATGACCTTCTCAATAACGGTGCGCTCTTGCCTCTAAATCATTCCGTTTGGACAGTTGTTCAAGGGTTTAGAGGATTACTGGCCTGGTGCTGGATTATTGGATTATTAGGTCTTGGCTACCGCTTGATGAATATCAACAATAAATTCCTTCCCTATGGCAACGAAGCCGTCCTCCCATTTTACATAATGCACCACTCGGTAATTTACACAATCGGTTACTATGTAATTCAGGGGAGTGGGAATGTCGTTAGCAAATTCTTACTTATATCTATCATTTCATTCGCCATTATTGTGGCGATCTATGCGATTCTGATAAGGCGTTTTAATGTGCTTCGCTTTTTATTCGGGATGAGAATAAAAAGTGACAAGAGAAATCTGCAGACGATTCTCTCCGTCATCTCAGGTTTCTTCTTTGTTTTGGTGGTGGCTTTGCTGGTGGTATCCTTGAAAGGGGGGAACCTGTCACCGCCTCCAGCGAAACCGGGACTTTACGTCAACGAAGAGTTCGGTATTCAAATAACCTTTCCGACAAGTATGAATAAACAGGGAAAACTCTCCTCCTCCGATATGCTTTTCCATATCAAGCACCCGGAAAGAACTATGTTTTTGAAGGTTCGAAAGAATGTGATTCCCGCAGATCAACCGCTGGATCCGCAAGCCGGAAAAAACTGGATAAAAAGGATAATGTTAAACTTGGGCATGAAAAACCCGGAAATTCTTTCGACCGAGATTTTTACCACGCCGGACGGAACCAAAGCTTTGTACGCCGCCATAAAATTTGAAACCAAGACCGATTCACTGGTCGGAGCCTTTACCTTCGTTGACAAGAATGGAAAAAGGTTATTTGTAGCGGGCTATAATGACAGCGGGTTTGAACCACTTGAGCAAATCATGAAAAGCCTGATGTTTGAGTAGACCTTTGATCCGAGCTATAGTCCGGCCCATACCCGGGGTACGACAGTATTTCGGATTCGGTAATTGATATCACAAGCGTTCATATTCTCCTGAAGATAGAATAAGATATTCATTAAACTAGCAAGTGCATACGCCGTAACTTTTTTGTCGGAAGCTCCTCAAAAATCGGGTGATGCCAGCTTTATTTTGGCGAATTGATGAATAAACCGCCGGGCGATTCATTAAAATAGGAGGTAAATGAGAAATGAACCAGCCCCAAGAAAAATCTGAAGGCCAGAAAACAAAAATCATCATACAGATTGCAGAGTTATCCAGACTTCTCGGAATGATACCGTCAGATGATACGATTAAAATTCATGAACCTCTTACTCAAAATAAAATGGTCTTATCAGATTGGCTCAGTGCTACGAGAGATTCGTTTCTAAAATTATCCCTGTTGATCAGCAAAGAACTGGATATTCAATTGCAATAGGAGACCCGTCCGCGGGTCCCCAGATTCAAGCCGGTTCTCAGCAGGCTCAGCTGTCGTTCCCTTGCCATTTCATACCCGCTGTCCTCCACGACTTTCTCTTCAATGGCCTCTTTGAGAATCTGGCTCAAGGATTTTTCTTTTTTTGCCGCCAAAACTTTCGCCTTTTTCAACAGGGACTTGGGCAGGGACAGGGTTACATTCTGTCTTTCCATCGATTCCCTCCTTTCTGAACATCACGGAAATATGTGTATCACATTCCCACGTGTAAAGTGAATCTCAGTCGGAGCCTCTGCCGGGCGGCGGCCGCAAGGAACAGGAACAGGTTATTATTGACATTCTCCTTGTTTTCCTGTATGTAAAGAACAGGTTTTACAGTTTATCTGAAGGGGGGAAGATTTCTCTCTAATTATGCGACGGTTTTAGAAGAATTGGATTTTTTTACCCACCCATCATCCACCACCACGAAGAATCGAAAATGAGTTTTTGCCGCCTGTCGTTTCGACTGAAGGAAGTGGATAATCATCCCATGAATTCAAACCTTCCGTCGTAAAGCCACGGTGCCCTTCGGAGAGAGAATATCCGGAGAACAACCGGGCCTCCTGGAACGAGTCATTCACCATGAAGAGGACAAAATCGCCGCCCAAAGCAAGGAAGGCATCCGGGAAAACCAGCAACCTGAGGTCCAAAGCCAACCGACCGCCCGTGAAGAGACCCCGAGACTTGCGGAAAATCGACGCGGGGCATAGGCAGGAGCTACTCCACAAGCTCCGTGCCCACCAGTTCGAGTTGGAAATGCAGGATGAACAGCTGCGCAGTGCCCAGGAGGAAATCGACGAAAAACAAAGCCGGTTCGCCGACCTCTTCGACTTCGCCCCCATCCCCTACTTTACCTTCGAAGGGAACGGGCCGATCGTCGAGGTCAACTTCAAGGGGGCCGAGCTCCTGGGACGGGAAAGGCAAGGCCTGATCGATAAACCATTCAGCAATTTTGTCGTTCCCGGCGACCGGGATAAGTTCCGGAAGCACAGGAACAATACCCTGCGGCAGACCTCCCGGCAGAGGTGTGAGCTGCAGGTAACGAGGAAAGACGGGACAATTCTGGACGTAGTCCTGGAGAGCATTGCCGGCAAAGATTCAAGCGGAGAAGTCACCCAGGTCCGTTCCGCCCTGTGGGACGTGACCGAATTGAGCGCGAGTAAGGAAAAAATCAGGGCCGAACAGGCTTTCCGCGAGACCATTGAAAACTCCATCCGCCTGGGGCTGGCGGCCTTCGATTACGAGGGGAGAATCATCTATGCCAACCCGGCCTTCTGCCGGATGGTCGGATGGAGCCGGGAAGAATTGATCGGAACAAAGCCTCCCTTCCCGTACTGGCCGCAGGAAGAAAGGAAGGTTATAACCGATGCCTTCCTGGAGGTTCTCAGCCATCAGAAGACGAGCCGGGAATACGAACTCCGCTTTCAGCATCGCAACGGCAGGCGATTCGACAGCCTGGTCATCTTCTCCGAGCTCGTAGATATGGAGGGAGAATCCTTTGGCTGGCTGGCCTCCTTCGGGGACATAACCGAAAGGAAGAAAAGAGAAGAGGAGATCCGCAGGCTGAACGCCGAGCTCGAGGAAAAAGTCCGCCTGCGCACTGAAGAGCTGACCCGTAAAAACCTCCACCTGGAGTGGATCAACCGGGAACTGGACGCCTATACCTCGACCGTGTCCCATGACCTGAAGAACCCGCTGGTGGTCATGGGGAACTTGACCGGGCGGTTGATCAAGAAGTACGGGGAAGAAATGGACGCCAAGGGGAAGGAGTACCTGCAGATGCTCTACTCCACCTGCGATCACATGACCGAGCTCGTCGACGACCTGCTGGAGATGTCCCGGGTTTCAAAAGCTTCCCTGAAAATCGAAAAAGTGGACCTCACCGGGCTGGCCGAGTCGCTCCTTGCCGAGTACCGGGAGAAAGACCCGACGAGGAAAGTTGAATGCGCCCTCTCCGCGGGCGCAGCCTGCCGGGGGGACCAGCGTCTGCTGCGATCCATGCTGGACAACCTCTTATCCAACGCCTGGAAGTTTACCAGGGATTGCTGCCCGGCGCGGATCGAGTTCGGGACCCGGCAGGAGGGCCCGGACCGCGCCTATTTCATCCGGGATAACGGCTGCGGTTTTGTTGTGCCCCGGGACATGGGCCGAATCTTTCTGCCTTTTCAACGTTTCCACAGCCCGGAAGAATACCCGGGAACAGGTGTCGGCATGGCGACGGTGAATCGAATCATCCTCCGCCACGGCGGGAAAGTCTGGCTGGAGAGCGCTCCGGGGAAAGGAACGACCGTCTATTTCACCCTCCCCAAAGAATGAGCTCTCCCGCCTTTCCTCTCCTTCCATTCTTGGAAGGAAAAAGGTTGAAAAAGGGGGATTCTCTCCGGCAGCTCTGCAGGTATACCCGAGGGAAATACATGACGGAAAAAACTCCATGGAAGAGCCGGATTTTTCTTCGCTACCTGCTGTACCAGCTTCCCGGCTGGGCCCTGTGGTCGGTGGTTCTTCTCATCCTCCAGCAGTTTTTTAAATTTCCCCTGTGGCTCGTTCCCGCTGCCCTGGCCGTTTGGGTGGTCAAGGATTTGATCCTCTTCTCTTACACCTGGACGGCTTATGGCGCCGGCCACGGGGCAAAGCGCCCTTTCCCCGGGTCCCGGGGCGTGGTGGTCAAATCCCTCTCCCCCGAAGGGTACATCCGCATCGAGGGGGAATTGTGGCGGGCGGAGGCGGCGGACCGCGCGAGGTCCATCCCGCCCGGTGAAACTGTGACGGTGGAGGGAACCAGGGGACTCACACTTTTCGTGCGGCCGGTTTCCCTGGACACCCAAGTGCCGCGCGGCGTTTCTTGAATCCGGAGGGACCAAGGCCTATTTTGGCAAGCGCAGCGGTCTGACCCTCAGCTCCTGGCACCAGGGTTCGACGTTGTCAGCTTATTTCTGGGACACGACACTACCCCTCAGTCTAATAATTGCTAAAAATCTCTCGGGGGAGAGGGTTTTTTCCCGGGTCACTCTCTGCTGGGCTATCGTCTTGCCAACTGTATTAGTAAGTCTTATCATGATAGACACACTCCCATTCTGTAAGACTCTGTCCAATCAGGCAGGACAACAATTATTATCTTTTGCGTCCCATAATTGCCGACGTGTGCTTAAGTACTCAGAATGAAACAGGGTCATTGACCTGCCCAGAATTGGCATGCTTCTTGGTTATTGGTCATACTCAAAAGGTCTACCTTTTACATCTGTGCCCTCTTTAATTTCGCCTAATCCCAGAGGGGAGAGGGAAGCCGGAAAAAATGCCGAGAGGAGACTCCCATGAATCAGGAAAGCCCTTTTGATTTCCCCAAGTTCGATTTTCCCAAAATTAAGGTCCCCAAAATTGGGGGAAAGCCCATTCGCTGGGTGGTAATCGGAATCCTGGCCCTGATTATCCTGTTTTCCTCCTTTTTCACGGTGAACCCGGAGGAGGTGGGGATCATCCTGCGTTTCGGGAAATACACCCGGACGGTTCCCCCCGGCTTGAACTTCAAGCTGCCCGTGGGGATCGAAACCGTGACCAAGGTTCCGGTGGAGCGGCAGCTGAAGCAGGAATTCGGTTTCCGGACCCAGGAGGCCGGCGTGCGGTCCACCTACGGGAGGCGGGACTACCAGCAGGAATCGCTCATGCTTACCGGTGACCTGAATGCCGCC
Organism: Deltaproteobacteria bacterium SM23_61; assembly: GCA_001304105.1. Classification (GTDB taxonomy): domain Bacteria; phylum Desulfobacterota; class SM23-61; order SM23-61; family SM23-61; genus SM23-61. The sequence continues at coordinate 3,092 of LJUR01000093.1, read as the reverse complement.
GAGGTGGAATGGATCGTCCAGTTCCGGATCGCCGATCCCTACAAGTTCCTGTTCAAGGTCCGCAACGCCGTAACCACTTTCCGGGACATGAACGAGGCCCTGACGCGGGAGGTGGTGGGGGACCGCTCGGTGAACGAAGTCCTGACCATTGGACGGGTGGAGATCGCCAACACCGTGACCGAAAGGCTCCAGGCCCTGTGCGACCAGTACGAGATGGGCATCAAGGTCGACCAGGTGGTCCTCCAGGACGTGAATCCCCCCGACTCGGTGAAGCCCGCCTTCAACGAGGTCAACGAGGCCCAGCAGGAGCGGGAGAGGCTGATCAACCAGGCGCGCTCCGAGTACAACAAGGTGATTCCCAAGGCCCGCGGCGACGCCGCCCGGGTGATCGAGGAATCCCGGGGCTACGCCGTGGAGCGGGTGAACCAGGCCCGCGGGGAGGCGGCCAAGTTCAGCGCCGTCTTCCGGGAGTATTCCAAAGCCCCGGAGGTTACCCGGCAGAGAATTTACCTGGAGACCCTGAACGAGGTCCTGGCCCGGGTGGGCCGGAAGCTGATTACCGACGAAAAAACCACTGGAATTCTTCCCCTGATCCAGCTGGGCAAGGAGGGGGAAAAAGAGGTCAGGAAGGAGGTAAGCAAGAATGAATAAGGGCAAAGGAATCTTCATCGGGGTGATCCTGGTGGCCGGGCTGATCGCCATTTTTTCCGCGGCTTTTATCGTCAAGGAGACCGAGCAGGTGATCATCACCCAGCTCGGAAAACCGGTGGGCGACCCGGTCACCGAACCGGGAATTCATTTTAAAATCCCCCTCATCCAGGAGGCCAATTTTTTCGACAAGCGGTTCCTGGCCTGGGACGGCGACCCCAACCAGATTCCCACCAAGGACAAAAGGTTCATCTGGGTGGACTGCTACGCCCGCTGGCGGATCATCGACCCGCTCCTGTTTTTCCAGCGGGTGCGGGACGAGCGGGGAGCCCAGACCCGGCTGGACGACATCCTCGACGGGGAGACGCGCAACGCCGTGGCCAACAACAACCTGGTGGAAATCATCCGTTCCACCAACCGGGAGATGGAGGTCAGCGAGGAACTGGAGGAGCTGCAGGAGTCGGAGATCGACCTGGACATCCAGCTGGGGCGGGAGAAACTGACCCGCCAGATCATCGACGCGGCGGTCCCCCGCCTGCAGGTCCTGGGCATCGAGCTCCTCGACCTGCGGTTCAAGCGGATCAACTACGTGGCGGAGGTCCAGAAAAAGATCTACGAGCGCATGATCTCCGAGCGGAAGCGGATCGCCGAAAAATTCCGCTCCGAGGGGCAGGGGGAAGCGGCCAAGATCCAGGGGGACAGGGAACGGGACCTGAAGAAGATCGAGTCCGAGGCCTACCGCCAGGCCCAGGAGATCAAGGGGAAAGCGGATGCCGAGGCGACGGCCATCTACGCCCGGGCCTACGACCAGAACCCGGAATCCAGGGATTTTTACCGGTTCCTGAAGACCATGGACAGCTACAAAAACACCCTGTCGGAAAAGGACTGGCTCCTGCTCTCCACCAAGGGTGACTTTTTCAAATTCCTGCAGGACCGGTCGGGTAAGTAAAATCCCTCGCCGGAGGGCAGGAAGTCTGCGGGAATTCCTTCAGAAGGAGGTAGGAAAATGCTGCCTTTAAGAAAGATCGTCTGTCCGACGGATTTCAGCGATCCGTCCCATGAGGCCGTCCGGGTGGCAGCCGAGCTGGCTTCCCATTTCGGGGCAGAGATGCTTCTTCTTCACGTGGTCGTCCCCGGCTCAGCCGTCCCTCCCGCCATGGAAGTCCCGCCGGTCAACCTTCCGCTCACCGAGCAGGAGCTGGAGGCCTCGGCCAGACGATCGCTCGAAGAGATGGCCGGTCGTCTCCAGGCCCAGGGCCTGCGGGCAGGATTCCGGGTCCTGCGGGGAAACGAGGCGGAGGAAATCGTCCAGGCAGCGGAGCAGGAACAGGCGGAATTAATCGCCATCGGCACCCGGGGCCGGACCGGCCTGGAATACCTCCTCTTCGGTTCCGTGGCCAAGAAGGTGGTGCGCCTCGCCAAGTGCCCGGTTCTGACCGTTTCCTTCCGCCCGGTCCGTGAGCCGGCCCGGGAGGCTGCTTCCCCTGCCGGGGAAGAAGGCGGAAAATCCCTGGAAAAATCCGAGAAGCAAAAGGAACAGGAGGAAAAAATCGAAGCCCGGCTGAAAGAGTGGGGGGCCAAAATTGAAGAACTCCATGGCCGGGCGGAAAAGGCCATATCCGAATGGCTGAAAGGAGAAGAAGAGGTCGAAAAGCTTCGGGGCAAAGAGGAAGCCCTGCGGCAGAGAATGCAGGATCTCAAGGAATCGGGCGTGGAAAACTGGCAAGGGCTGAAAGGCAGGATGGAAGCGGGGCTGGAAGAACTGAAGGAGGCCTTTGAGGGGACGGTATCGGGCCTGAAGCAAAAGGGCTCGGCGACGACGGAAAGAGCAGTCGTGAACTTAGAAAAGTACGCCCAGAAGGTGGAAGGCCAGCTCAAGGACTGGGGGGCCAAGATCGAAGCCCTGAAGAGCAAGGCGGATGCCTCGAAAGGAGAAGTCAAAGCGAAATACCTGGCGCAGGCGGAAGATCTGCGGAAGAAACAGGAAGCGGCGAAGAAGAAGCTCCAGGAATTGAAACAATCCGGAAGCCAGGCCTGGGGGGATCTGAAGACCGGCCTGGACCAGGTCCTGGGGGAGATGAAAAAGAGCGTGAAACAGGCCGTCTCCCGGTTCAAAGAAAAGAAGGGGCCGGAATGATGATCGGCGCGAAGGACTCTGCTCATAAAGCATGGCGGATGAGGACGAAGTGAAAGAAGCCAATCAGGGAACGGTGGTTTCCATCCGGGGAAGCGTGGTGGACGCCCTCTTTCCGGAGAGGATTCCGGCCATCTACAACCTTTTGCACACCGGCGAGGGGGGGAAAATCAAAATCGAGGTGATCACCCATCTGGACTCCCGGCGGGTGCGGGGGATCGCCCTCACCCCGACCCAGGGGCTGGCCCTCGGGGCGGCAGTCGAGGATTCGGGGGCCCCCATCCAGGTGCCGATGGGCGAGCGCCTCCTC
>LJUR01000092.1 GCA_001304105.1 Deltaproteobacteria bacterium SM23_61 | reverse complement strand
CAGAAAAGGTCGAAAAGAACCTGCCCCGAGTACGATCCCAGGGTGGAAACATGGCTCCGGTTGAGCTGCCGGCCGCCCCGGAAAACCCCCAGCATCCACCACCGGGTCTCCCGGCTGTGCCACACCTGGCCCCCCGCCGGGTTCCCCGAGGCATTGGAGCTGTAAACCGCGATCGACTGCACTTCCCTCTGTCCGGGAATGTTCAGCCGCAGTTGAAAATGGCCGTCCGGCCGCCCGTCGGGCGTGCCCCTGCCCCAATCTCCCACCCGGTCGCTGCCCTTCCCGGCCCAACCAAAAGACTCCAGGGTGGCGGCTTCCGCCGAAATTACTGAAGAAAAGACCCAAATCAGACCCAGCAGGAAAACTTTACCAAAACCTCTTCTCATAGAATCCTCCTTTCGATCGATCTTACGCCGCTTCATCCATCCTGCGGGGGTTAGCCGCCGGAAGATGCCGAAATCCTAAAATCGCTCCAAGGTTCATGGGAAAAGGGAACAATGGTTTTCTTCTCGCCTCCACCGGGCGTGTTCTAAAGGAATAAAAACCTATTTTCCATAAATCCTCATTTCCCATCGCCTCCGCGCCTTGCTGCTTGAGCAGCTAGAATCTCCTCTCCAAAATGATTCAACCGCCATTTTCTCAGGCCGGGAATCTCTTCCATTTCTTCCAAGGACCTGGGATTTTTCCAGGCCAGGTCATTGATCAGGGCGTTATTCAAAAGAATTCCCGGCTCCATTCCCAAATCTTTGGCCCGCATATCCCGCCAGTTTTTCAGCGCTTTCACCCTTTTGCGAACGGGCGCAGGCAAATCCACCCTTGTTTTCCGGGGATAGACCGGAAGATCTTCACCGGGGATGTTCACGGCCCGGTGAATTTCCTGCAGCAGGCGGGTTCCATATCTGGGGATGAGCTTCCCGCTCAGGGCTTTCCCCGTTTCCATTTCTTCCAGCCCCAATGGTTTTTTAATGGCCAGCTCCAGGAGCGCTTCGCTGCCGAGGACCTTGAAGGGCGGGAGGTCCGACCTTTGGGCCTGGTCGTCCCGGAATTCCAGCAAAGCCTCTAGAACCGCAAGGCTTCTGGGATCCAGGAGAGAAGCCCCTTTCACTCTCAGGTAAAGCGGCTCCTGGCCGGGTGGCGGGAAGCGGACCTTGCTCAGGAATTGGCATTCTTCCTCGACCCAGGATAAACGGCCTTTCTCTTCCAGTTCCTTTTCCAGACCCCGCGCAAGGGGAATCAGGTACCGGCCGTCCATCGCCGCGTATTCTACCATCTCCGGAGAAAGGGGTCTTCGGGACCAATCGGCCAGCTGGAATTTTTTATTCAGGTCCACCTGGAACCGGCTTCGCAGCAGCGCTTCCAGTCCGGTCTCCCGTAGGCCCAAAAATAGACAGGCCAGCTGCGTATCGAAGAGGTTCTCGACCTCGATCTGAAAGTCCCGGTACAGGGAACGGATATCATAATCCGCTCCGTGGAATACTTTGCGGATCCGGGGATTGGAGAAGACGGGCTGGAGCGCGGAAAGGTCCCTTACTGCCAAAGGATCCACGACATAACAGGCGGATTCCGTAGCCATCTGCAGCAGGCACACTTTTTCGAAGTAGTGGTGCATCGAGTCCGCTTCCAAATCCACCCCGATGATTTCCGCCTGGCCCAGAATCCGGGCTGCCTCTTCCAGGCGCACCGGGGTCTCGATCCATTCAAAGGAAATCTTATTCCCATCCATCCTCTTTGCTGATCCCTTTCCGTTGTTTCAAGGTGTCAGGATACCCTATTTTTGAATTTTGCCCAAGGAATTATTGCGGAGGAGAGTGGCGTCCTTCCAGATATTACCCCCTTATGGTCCTAAAACCATCTTGATATATCCATGGCTAGTGTCCTGAATCAAAAGTCCGTTGATGGAATCAAGGGGGGAAGCGATGGCCCGGGCGAAGGCTCGCTGGGCTTGCCAAAATGAGGCGCTGGTCTATCTTGGGTCGACGGGGAACTTATTTCGATTCCTCCTGAAGGAAATATTATTTTGTTCTTACGTGGGCTTTTCTCTATTGGCCAGGGTCTCCTTGCGGATTGCAGGGGGAACCTGATTTAATCGGGGTTGCTCCCGCCGATTTTGGCGGCGCCCATCGATCCTCCGCCCGGCCCATGGGGAAATTATGAACCCAATTTGTGACTCAGGACACTAGATGATCGTAAATCAATTCAGAATTTGTGTCTCCCCTCCTTATGCCGCCGCTTTATGAGAAATATGTATAGTATCAAATATTTATACCAAAAAAGGGCCCAAGATGGAAAGCGTCTGAATTAAAAAAATTGTTTGAAATGCCGATAAGCCGGATGAATTCCCGGGATCGCTGGTGGTTTTTGACCGATGGACCCCAAGGAGATTCCTCATACCTAGACATTCCTTTTTTTGATAACGATTCATTCTGGGGACGGTGAAATAAACCTTCTATCTATCTTTAGGAGACAAGAATATGAAAAATTGCCTTCTTGTCCTGCTGGCAGTCTTCTTCTTTGCTTCCCCTCTTCATGCTTCCCAATCGACCATTGCCGAAGCAGAAGGCCTCGCCTGCATGGGATATGACAAGTCCCGAAAGCAGACCGAGGAGGAAGCTCTGGCTCAGGCCAGGAGAAAAGCGGCTGAATATGCCTCGACATTTATCAAGAGCGAGACCAAGGTGAAAAATTTTGAGCTGGAGAAAGACCTGATTGAGGCCTATGCCCATGCCGCGGTCAAGATCATCCAGGAAATCGAAAGGACCTGGTATAAGGATGCCTCTTCGGGGGATTGCTTTCGAGTCAGGATCAAAGCAGAAGTGGTTCCTGATTCGCGGATGATGAACCGGGTTGAACAAGGCATATCCGTTGACCCCTCGGGTCCGCTCTTTGTCCAGGCGTGGACGGACAAAAAGGAGTACAAGGAATCAGAAAAGATCAAGATTTATCTCCGGGGCAACAAACCTTTCTATGCCCGGCTGATGTACAAGAGTGCCTCGGGGGACCTGGTTCAGATCCTGCCCAATCCCTACCGTTCCGAAAAGTACTTCAACGGAGGTGTAATCTACGAAATCCCTTCCGGAAGCGACCGGTTCGATCTCGAGATAACCCCGCCCTTTGGCGAAGAGAGCATCATCCTGTACGCCAGCAGCGAACCCCTGGGAGAGATCAGCACCGCCGCCCAAGGTGGTGTCTTCCAGGTCAAAACCAGGTCGGAGGATGTGGGCATGAAGACCCGGGGCATCAAAATAGGCGGGAGAAAGGAAGGCTCGTCCACCCCCCATAAAGCAGCGGAGTTCTTTGAGGACACCGTTCGGGTGACGACCAGAAAATAGCACCAACTAAGCTTTTCTTTTGCCTCTCTTGCGAGACCAGGACTCCTGATATACTTTCATTTCACCGGGGTTTCCCCTTACCTACCTTGCCGTCTGACCTCCCCTGCCCTTAACCTAGTCCGGATCCCCTTCATCATCGTCCCGCCCGGCCCGCCGGGCGCACCTTTTCATTCAGGTTCCTGCCAGACTTGGATAAGGGCCGTCAGGAAATTTAGAGGGGAATATTGCCGTGGCGCTTGGGGTGCCGAATCTCCTGTTTTCCCTCCAGGGACTCCAGGGTGGCGATCAATCTCCTTCTGGTTTCCCGGGGCTCGATGATATCATCCACCAGCTCACCGTGGACCATGGGGTAGGGGTTGGCGGCTTCTCTCAGTTCTTGGATCTTCTCTTGCCTGAATTTCTCCGGATCGTCGGCGGTGGAGATCTCTCTTCCGTAGATCACCTCGGCCACCGCTTCAGCGCCCATGATCGCCGACTCCCCCGTGGGCCAGGAATAGACGTGATCGATCCCGATGTCTTTATCGATTCCCATGGCCGGCTTCGCTCCCCCGTAAGCCTTGCGGATCAAGACCGAAACTTTGGGGACCACGGATTCGGCGATGGCGTACAGGACTTTGGCCCCGTGCCTCAGGATTCCCCCGTGTTCCTGCTGGGAGCCCGGCAGGAATCCGGTGGTATCCACCAGAAAGATCAAGGGAATGTTGAAGGCGTCGCAGAAGCGGATGAAACGGGCCTCCTTGTCCGAGGAGTCGATGGTCAAGGAGCCGGCCAGGAACAGGGGTTGATTGGCGATGACGCCGACGGAGTAGCCCCCCAGCCGGCCGAAACCGGTGATGATGTTCCGGGCGAATTCCGCTTTCGCCTCCCAGAAAACGCCGTTATCCAGGAGACGGGCGATGACCTTTTTCATATCGTAGCTCTTCCGGGGGTCCGTGGGGATCAAATCGCCGATCTCCTCGTCGAATCGCTCCGGGTCATCCCCGGTCTGAATTCTGGCGGGCTTCTCCCGGAAATTCGAAGGAAAATAACTGAGCAGCGCCCGGATCTGCTGAAAGCATTCCTCTTCCGTTTTGACTCTCAGATCCGCCAGGCCTGAAAGCTGGCTGTGGACCCTCGCCCCGCCCAGGTCTTCCATGCTAATTTCTTCTCCCAGAACTTCTTTCACCGCCACCGGCCCGGTGGCAAAGGTGTAGCTTTTTTGGTCGACCATCAGGACAAAATCGGTGAGCGCCATGGCGTAGCCGGCGTTGCCCGCCCCCGGGCCCATCATCGCGGAGACCTGAGGGACAATCCCCGACGCCTGGGTGCAGCGGAAGAAGATGGAGGAACGGGAGACCGGAAGGGGCCGATTCTCCGAATCCAGCCTTCCGCCGCCCGAATGCCAGAGAGCCACCAGGGGAGCGCCGATCTTGACCGCCATGTCCATAATGCCCGTGATCTTGCTGCGATGGATGGGGCCGGTGGTCCCCGCATGGACCGTAAAATCCTGGGCGTAGATACAGACCTTCCGGCCGTCGATTTTGCCGTACCCCACTACGGCCCCGTCGCCGTACAAATCCTTTTTGCTGTCCGCCGGCAGGGCGGCGAGCATATTCATTTCCTGGAAGGAAGACGGGTCAACCAGGCGGGAGATTCTTTCCCGGGCGCTCAGGCGTCCCCCCTCGTGTTGCTTTTCGATGCTCCGGGGACCCCCCCCCAGCGCGGCTTTGGCCTTCTTTTCCCGAAGTTTTTGGATCAATTTTTTTTGTCCCTCGCTCATCGGACCTCCACCTCCCCTTTCCCCTGGGGGCGTTTCTCGCAGAAGACCGTCGGTTTCTTTTCGCTGAAGTATGACCCGAATCGACCCAGGTATGCAAGAGCAAAGTCATGACCTCCGACAGACCCGGAGGCTTGAAAAACTTGGACCGCTCAAAAAGGTGAGGCTTAGCCTTGATCTATTTTGCGCGGATGTCTTTGGAACCTGAAGAGGTTGGAGGGTTTGGGAGCCGGCGGGAAGATCAACCGGCTCCCCATCGCAGCAGGTCTGTTCTAATGCTTGCCGGGGGCTAGGGGGACGCCGCGGCGCTCGTAGGTTATGTAGGACTCGAGGGCCGTCAATTTCGGGTCATCCAGGGCCAGGGGATCCCCTTCCAGCGGGTTCTGGATACACCAGTTGATCATCTCCTGCGCCTTTACCACCTTGCCCAATTGCTTCTGGAACTTGGGGTAGGTTTCCGGGTGGGTGTTGGCCGCGTTGGGGTGGCACTGGTCGCAGGAAACCCGGTTCTTCCCCAGGTCACCGCTGTGAAACAGCTTTTCGCCCTGGTTCACCACGGCCATAAACTGCTGCTCCCACCTTTTCAGGTCGTCGGCGGTGAATTCGTCGGCGCTCGACTGCAGGTAAAACACAAACCCGGCCAGGATCGCCATCAAGATTCCAATCATTCGGCCAAATTTTCGCATGGGGCTACTCCTTTCCCTGTTGCTCAGAAAACCATAAAGAAAAGAATTGAACCGCAGAGCAAACAAATTGGAATGCTGGAATACTGGAATAATGGGTTTAAGCTGTCTAACAGGTTGCGAAAAAACTCTTTTTCAGGCCCAAATTGTCATTCCCGCGGAAGCGGGAATCCAGTCTTTTCAAGGCTTTCTGGGCTCCCGCTTTCGCGGGAGCGACGGCTCAGTGGATTTTTTCGCACCCTGCTAATGTTTTTGCCCATCATTCCAATATTCCATTCTTCCATTATTCCTTTTTTTATCCTCTGCGTGCTCCGCGACCTCCGCGGTTAAGTCTTTTTTTAAAAATGATTCTGCGGGGGGATGCGTTTTTTCGAGTCTTGATACCGGGTATCCTCCGGCCGGCCGGTCTTACGGTTGTAGGCCACGACCCGATCCTTGTTGTTCGGGAGTTGGTAATGCATGTCCACGTGGCCGGTCTTCCAATCCATGAACTGCCACCCGGTGGCGTCGCGTTCGAAGAAAGGATCCGCCCGGTTCATAGGCACCGTCAGCACGGGCAGAGCGTTCTTGACCTGGGTGTAGGTCTTGGGATAGGGCCAGGGCCAGGCGGTGGCCATGACCGCATGGAGGCTGATGTTCCCGATCTGGTTGTACTGGATCTGGTGCACGTGGCCGTAAATCACCGTGACCTTCTTGAAGGGCTTCAAGAGGGCCAGAACCTGCTCGGCGTCGTCGGTCCAGAAATTCCATCCCTTAAAAATCTTCTGCAGGGGGGAGTGGGAACACACAATGACCGGGACATTCTTATCCACTTTGGCCAGGTCCTTCTTCAGCCAATCCCGCTGCTTTTCCCCCACGATGAAGGGGGATCCGTCGGGGTTGTCCAGGCGGGCCATGGCCAGCATGCGATCCATGGGGGTGGGCCAGTTCCTGAAAATCCATTTGTCGTAAGTCAGAATGCTGTTCAGGACGACGAAGTGCACCCCCTTGTGGTCGAAGCTGTAATAATGGGGCCCAACGGCTTTTTCCCAGTATTCTCCCAGGTCGAGGTAATAGTCATGTTCTCCCATGACATAGTGAACCTTGCCCTGCAGTTTGGACATGATCTCCAGGCCGTGGTCGATCTCCTCCTTTGTCCCCAGCTGGGCGAGGTCGCCCCCGAAGAAGAAAAAGTCCGGGCGCGGACTGAGCAGGTTGGCCTCCTGGACCGCGCGGATCAGTCCGCGGTCCCAGTTCCGGACGAAGTTGGGCCCGCCGAGATGCTGGATATGGGCGTCCGATATGTAGCCGAAGGTGAAATCCTGCGCGGGGGTTTTGGCTCCTGAGGCCACCTTTACCAAGCCGAAAGGTAATGCGCTACCCAATATGGCGACGCCGCTCGATTTGAGAAAATCACGACGATTCAGCCTCATCATGTTTGTTTTCTCCTTTCTTTCCCTGCTTCGCCATTACTTCTTGACGAACTGAGGGCTGGTCAAAGCCTTCAAAAACTCCACCAGGTCAGCCTGCTGCTCCGGGGTGAGGTTGAGCGGCCGGATGCCCCCGTCGAGGAGCTCGGGGATCGGGTCGGTCTCCTTCAACCTTCCCCCGTTGTTGTAGAACTGGACGACTTCTTCCAAAGTTTTCAGACTGCCGTCATGCATGTAAGGGGCGGTGAGATCGATGTTCCGCAGGGTGGAAGTCTTGAAAGCGCCCATGTCGGACAACTCCCGGGTAACGGCGTAACGCCCCAGGGACTCGGTCTTGGGGTTGCTGAGTACCGCCACATCGACTCCCTTTTCCTTGACCTCTTTGACCGCGGCCCTCAGTTCGTCAAGATTGGCCGGCATCCGCTGGGCAGCTACCCCGATATTGTGAAAAAGATGGTTGGTGAAAAGGGCATGGTCTTGCTCGATGGTGTGGCAGGAGACGCACCGGCCCTGTCCCCGGAAGATCTCCAAACCGCGGACCGCTGCCGCGCTGATAGCTTTCTTGTCCCCGCCGTAGAGATACCGGTCGAAAGGCGAATCCCCGGCAACGAGCGTCCGTTCGAAACTGGCGATGGCCTTCTTGACTTCTTTCATAGTGATCTGCCGGGCTTTCACCCCGAAGGCCTTTTCGAACATGCGGACGTATTCCGGGTCGGTTCGGACGATTTTGAGAATGGGCTCGTGATTCTTCAGCCCCATTTCCACCGGATTCAGAAAGGGTTGGGCAGACTGCTCCTCGAGGGAAGGCTCCCGGCCGTCCCAGAATTGGCTTCGGAAATAGGCTGCATTCAAGACCGTTGGGGCGTTCCGGGTGCCCTTGAGCTGGTCAATTCCTTCGGAAACGGGCAAGGCGTCGGAGAACCCCTTGTCCTTCGCATGACAGGTGGCGCAGCTGACTTTTCCCGTAGTGCTGAAACGTTCGTCGTTAAATAGCTTTTCCCCTAGCTGAATCTTTTCCGGAGTCTGGGGATTGTCCTTGGGGACGGGCACCTTGGGCAATCCCAGCGGCGCTTCCGCCGCCCCCGCCCAAGCTGCCAGCAGGATGAAAATCGACAGGCCGAAAAGAATTTTTCTCATGGGTATCACCTCCATCTTAATCCTGGGTATTTTACTCCCCTATCCCGGAAGCTGATATGGGGTGAATATATTATTTTTTCGTGAAAAACCCTGTATTTTGGCATATCCCCCTGGGTGGAGAATATTTCGGTACCCTTTTTACCCACTCGATCGGGAGAATGGCCATTTTTAAAAAAAGCCCCTCAAAAAGAATCTTCAAGTCCCGGCGGAATCCTTCAATTCCGTCCGCTTTTATGGTATTTTAGAAACCGCAACCCGAAAGCAACAAACGGTATTCTCGAGAACCGGGCATTCACCCGGAGAAGGGCAAAGGAAAGATCCATGAAAACATCTCTTATGCGATGGATAAAGATTTTGACCTCCCTCTTATGGATTTTGATTCTGGGGGGATGCGCCTTTGTCTATGTGCCGCTGATCTCCCGCCCCCAGCCCCTGGAGGAGAAAGTTGTCGACGGGGAGGGGGAGGCAAAAATTCTCCTTCTCGAAGTGGCCGGCACCATTTCCGAGGAGAAGCGGCGGATTCCCGGCGTGTTTGAGAAGATTTCCATGATCGACGAGGTTCGAGAGGCATTGAAGAAAGCGGAGTCCGACGAGAAAATCGCCGCCCTGGTCATCCGGATCAACTCCCCGGGGGGAACGGTCACGGCCAGCGATATCCTCCATCATGAGATCCTCCGCTTCAAGAAAAAGACCGGCAAACGGGTGGTCGCCAGCCTGATGGGCGTGGCCGCTTCGGGCGGTTACTACGTGGCCATGGCGGCCGATGAGGTCGTCGCCCATCCCACCACAGTCACCGGGTCCATCGGGGTCATCGCCGTGAAGTTCAACGTGCAGGAGCTTTTCAACAAGATCGGCGTGGACCAGGAAACCATCAAGTCGGGGGACAAGAAGGACATTCTTTCCCCCTTCCGGCCGAGCACTCCGGAGGAAAAGAAAATCCTCCAGGAACTCATCGACCAGCTTTACGGGAGATTCCTGGAGGTCGTCACCGCAGGGCGCAAAAACCTGGACCGAGAGAGGGTGGCCAAACTGGCCGACGGCCGGATCTACACGGCCCAGCAGGCCCTGGGGCACAAGCTGGTCGACCGGGTCGGCTACCTCGACGACGCCATCGAGGGAGTGAAGTCCTATCTGGGGTTGGACAAGGCTTCGGTGGTCGTTTATTACCGGCCGGGGAGCTACAAGAGCACGATTTACTCGGGCTTGGGCGAAGGGGGAAGCCCGGTTTTCAACCTGGTTTCCATCGACGGGGAAAATCTCCTCTCCTCCCAGGGAGTCCGCTTCCTTTACCTCTGGATGCCATGAGGGGAAAAGATGAAAAAATGGAACTGGCGCATTTGGATCGGATTTTTCTTGGTCGTCCTTTCGGCGGTGGTCTATATCATTCACTTCCTTATCTTCCGCGACTCCCATCACATCTTCATTTTTCTGGTGGCGGACATCGGCTTCGTCTTCATCGAGGTCCTTCTGGTCACCCTCATCATCGATCAACTCCTCCATCAGCGGGAGAAGCGTTCCCTCCTCCACAAGCTCAACATGATCATCGGGGTCTTCTTCAGCGAAGGGGGGTCGGAGCTCCTGCGCATGCTGTCTGAATATGACCCCCAGGTGGAGCGGATCCGCCAGGAACTCGTCGGGAATGAGCGCTGGAACCAGCAGGGTTTCTCCGAAACCAGCCAACGGATCCGCGGCCTCGAATTCACGATGGACAGCCAGAAGGGCGGGCTGGAGGGCCTGCGCGACTTCCTGAAGGAAAAGAAGGATTTTTTCCTCCGCATTCTCGAAAACCCGAATCTCCTCGAGCATGAGAAATTCACCGACATTCTCTGGGCGGTGCTTCACCTGGCCGAGGAACTGACCTGCCGCAGGAACCTGCAGAACCTCCCCCGCACTGACTACGCCCATCTGGCCGGGGATATGGGACGGGCCTACAAGAGCCTCATTTCGGGATGGTTGGATTACATGCTCCACCTGAAAACGCATTATCCATACCTATTCTCCCTGGCCATCCGCACCAATCCCTTCGACCCCAAAGCAACGCCGGAAGTGACCGAATGAGGGGCCGGCCCTCGGGGGTTTTCGGGAATTCGCGGAAAAACCGAATGGGACACAGATGAACACAGATAAACACAGATTTTATATTTTCAGAAGAAAGAAAGACAAAAGACCTGTTTGGGCGCGGATGAACACGGATTCATATTGGCAACAGATTTAAAGACAAAAGACTTTGTTGGACACAGATGAACACAGATAAACACAGGTTTTATATTTTCAAAAGACCTATTTGTTTTTCTGCGTAATCTGCGAAATCCGTGGATATACGAGTGGGAAGAATCCCCCGTCCCCTATACAATGGAAGCCGAAAGAGAGGGAATTTCATGGGTGTGCTGACCAAAGAGCAGGAGCGTCTTCTCGGGGAAGAACGCGGCTTGATGAACGACCTGCGGACGGCACTGGTAAAATTGGGAGCCGAATCGGAAGACGAGGCCACCCTCCGCGGTTCGATTCAGCAACTGGACGAGCTTTTTCTCCTGGTGGTGGTGGGGGAGTTCAATTCGGGGAAAACTGCGGTCATCAACGCCCTCTTGGGACAGGCGCTGCTGGAAGAGGGCGTCACCCCGACCACAACCCGGATCTACCTGATCCGCCACGGCAATCACGAAAAAACCACCCTGGGAGAAGACCAATCTCTGGTGACCTTCCCCGTGGAATTCCTTTCCGCTATGACCGTCGTCGACACCCCCGGCACGAACGCCGTCATCCGGCGCCACGAGGCCATCACCAACCATTTCGTTCCCCGGTCGGATCTGGTCCTCTTCGTCACCTCCGCCGACCGCCCTTTCACCGAGAGCGAGAGAGTTTTTCTGGAGCGCATTCGGGACTGGGGAAAAAAGGTGGTCATCGTCATCAATAAGGTCGACATCCTCGAAAAAGAAGGGGAAATAGCCAAGGTCAGAAATTTTGTCCTCGAAAACGCCCGCCTTCTCCTGGGAATGGTCCCCGAAGCCTTTGCCCTCAGCGCCCGCGCCGCCCTGCGGGGCAAGCAGGGGGAGGCCCGCTTCTGGGAAGAGAGCCGGTTCGCTCCCTTCGAGGAATACATCCACCATACCCTGGATGAGAGCAGCCGCCTGCGGCTCAAACTCCTCAACCCGCTGGGGGTAGGGATCCGTCTCACCGAAAAATACCTGGATCGGGTCGATTCCCGCATGGCTTCCCTCAAAACTGATCTTGACCTCCTGGCCGACGTGGAATCCCAGATGAAATTCTACCGCGAGGATATGCAGCGCAATTTCGGCTATCGCATGGCGGACATCGACAATATCCTCCTGGAAATGGAAAAGCGCGGGCAGGTCTTTTTCGACGAGACCTTCCGGTTCGGGCGGGTCTTCGACCTCCTGAGCAAGCCTCGCATCCAGCAGGAGTTCGAACGCCAGGTGGTGGCGGACTTGCCCCGGCAGACGGAGGAGAAAGTGACCGCCCTCATCGACTGGCTGGTGGAATCCGACCTGCGCCAGTGGCAAGCCATCCATCAACACCTCTCCGGGAGGCGGCGCGAGCAGAATGAAAGAATCATCGGGGCCATGGAGCCGGGGAATTTTCCCTACGACCGGGACCGGCTGGTGGAGGGGGTGGCCCGGGAAGCCCGGCGGGTTGTGGACGGGTACGACCGGGACCGGGAGGCGAAAGCCGTGGCCGACCATGCCCGGACCGCGGTGGCCGCGTCGGCGGCCCTGGAAGCCGGCGCGCTCGGGCTGGGGG
>LJUR01000091.1 GCA_001304105.1 Deltaproteobacteria bacterium SM23_61 | reverse complement strand
CTGAGAAAGGTGAGCCCCCATGCCCTCCGCCATACCTTCGCCACCCACTTGCTGGATGCCGGGGTGGACCTGAGGGCCATCCAGGAACTGCTGGGCCATGTCAGCCTCTCGACCACCCAGCGCTACACCCACGTGAGCATGGATAAGCTTATGGAAGTTTACGATCGAGCGCACCCCAGGGCAAAGTAAAAGACTTTCACCACAGAGGCACAGAGGACACAGAGTAAGAAACTGGAATGTTGGAATGATGGAATCATGATTAAAGCAAACAGCAAAATAAAAACGCCTACTGATTATTCCTTTTCTCTTAATTCTCTGTGTTCTCTGTGTCTCTGTGGTGAGAAGATAAGGATTGATCGATGAATGAAAGATTCATGGGAACTACGATCATTGCTGTCCGTCATAAAGGACGGATCGCCATGGCCGGGGACGGGCAGGTGACCCACGGAAACACGGTGATGAAGCACGGCGCCCGCAAGGTGCGACGGCTCTACAAAGACCAAATCATCGCCGGGTTCGCCGGGTCCACGGCCGATGCCTTCACGCTCTTCGAGAAATTTGAGTCCAAGCTGGAACAGTATAACGGCAATCTGTACCGGTCGGCGGTGGAGCTGGCCAAGGACTGGAGGACGGACCGTATGCTCCGGCGGCTGGAGGCTCTCCTCCTCGTCGCCGACCGGGACCGAATCCTGGTTCTTTCCGGGACCGGAGATGTCATCGAGCCCGATGACGGCGTGGCGGCCATCGGCAGCGGGGGCCCTTATGCCCTGGCCGCGGCCCGCGCCCTGATCCAGTACTCCGACCTGGATGCGAAATCCATCGTCCAGGAGGCCATGCGAATTACTTCCCAAATCTGCATCTTTACCAACAGCCAGGTCGTGACCGAAGAGCTGGGAGAGTCGAGTCCGGGGGATAAAAAAGCGTAGAGCATGGAGCATGGATCATAGAGCATGGAGAAAAAATACCTCCCATCAACCTACTGAGCAGGTCCCATATCCTTTACTGGGCAGCGCGGGTATGGGCGGTCAAAGGGTTGAAGAACACAAAATTTCGAATTTCGAAACACGAATATCGAAACAAATTTCGATCTTCGAATTTAATTAATGGCTTAACTGAACAAAATAAGACCCCCTGTGCCCAGCAAACCAGTTATGGGTAAAGATCAGGTCCGCATGGGGGTTAGACCGGCGGAAAAAAATGAGCGGGAAAGGAACGGAGAAGGAAGAGACTAGGTATTTCACCCCCCGGGAAATCGTGGCCGAGCTGGACAAGTATGTAATCGGCCAGAAGAATGCCAAGCGGTCCGTGGCCATCGCCCTGCGGAATCGGTGGCGGCGGCAACGGGTCGATGAAGACCTGAGGGATGAGATTGCCCCGAAGAACATCATCATGATCGGCCCCACGGGGGTGGGCAAAACCGAGATTGCCCGGCGCCTGTCCAAACTGGCTCAGTCTCCTTTCCTGAAAATCGAAGCCTCGAAGTTCACCGAAGTGGGGTACGTGGGGCGGGACGTGGAGTCCATGGTCCGGGACCTCACCGAGCTGGCGGTGAATATGGTGCGGGCGGAGGAGATGGACAGGGTGATGGTGAAAGCCCGGGAAATGGCCGAGGAGCGCATGCTGGACCTGCTCCTTCCGCCCGTCCGGCGGGAACCCCCCCCAGTGGCCGAGAATGAAGTCCTTCCCCAGGGGAGGGAAGATAACGGGGGGCCGGAGGAGATCCTGCCCGGTTCCCCCCAGACCTCTCCCACCCGGGAGAGGTTGAGGAAGATGCTCCGCGAGGGAAAGCTTGATAACCGGATGGTCGAGCTGGAACTGACCCAGCGCCAGGTTCCCATCGTGGAGATCTTTTCCAATACGGGGATGGAGGAAATTGATTTCAACCTGAAAGAGATGTTCAACAGCATCCTACCCAAGAAGACCAAAAAGAGGCGGGTCAAGGTCTCCGAAGGGCTGGAGCTGTTGGCCGAAGATGAGTCCCAGAAGCTTGTGGACATGGATAGAGTGAGCGGCCTGGCCGTCGAGCGGGTGGAACAGGCCGGGATTATCTTCCTGGATGAAATCGACAAGATTGCCGGCAGAGAGTCCACCCAGGGACCGGATGTGTCGCGGGAAGGGGTCCAGCGGGACCTCCTGCCGATCGTGGAAGGGACCACGGTGAACACCCGCTATGGAATGGTGCGGACGGATCACATTTTGTTCATCGCCGCGGGAGCGTTCCATGTGGCCAAGCCTTCCGACCTGATTCCGGAGCTCCAGGGCCGTTTTCCCATCCGGGTGGAACTGGATTCGCTGACCCGGGAGGATTTTGTGCGCATCCTGACCGAGCCCAAGAACGCCCTGATCAAACAGTACTTGGCTTTGCTGGAAACCGAGGGAATCTCCCTTTCTTTCACCGAAGATGCGATCGCGGAAATCGCGGAAATCGCCTCCCAGGTCAACCAGCGGATGGAGAATATCGGCGCCCGCCGGCTCCACACCATCATGGAACGACTCCTGGATGAAATCTCCTTCGATGCTCCCGATCGGCCGGAGAAGAAAGTGGTCGTAGACGCCCGCTACGTAAGGGAGAAGCTGGCCGAGATCATCAAGGACGAAGATTTAAGCAAGTATATTCTGTAAAGAAGGGCGTAGGGGGCCGGGTGCAGGGCGCAGGAAAAGGCAAACAACCTTGGGTTGCGAGTTCTAAACCGAAGAAATCCGAGGAATAGGGAAATGGAAAAATACATCGAAAAGGCCGACATTCTCCTGGAGGCGTTGCCTTACATCCAGCGCTTTGCCAACAAGACCATGGTGATCAAATACGGGGGCCACGCCATGGAGGACGAAGAGCTCAAGACCAACTTCGTCCGCGACGTGATTCTGCTCCACTTCATCGGCCTGAACCCGGTCATTGTCCATGGGGGGGGACCCCAGATCGACGGAATGCTGGACAAAATCGGAAAAAAATCACAATTCATCCAGGGCATGCGGGTCACCGACGCGGAAACCATGGATGTGGTGGAAATGGTCCTGGTGGGGAAGATCAACAAAGAGATCGTTTCCCGGATTAACTCCAACGGCGGCCAGGCTGTGGGCCTTTCCGGCGCCGACGGGAGTTTGATCCGCGCAAGGAAGATGTGGGCCTTCCCCAAGGGGAAGGAAGGACAGGAGAAAGAGCGGATCGACCTGGGAAGGGTGGGTGAAGTGGAGTCCATCGATCCGGGGGTGATCCGCAGCTTCATTGCCAACAAGTGGATCCCCATCATAGCACCGGTGGGGGTGGGATCCCGGGGAGAGGTATACAACATCAACGCCGATCTGGTGGCGGGAAAGGTGGCCTCCTCACTGGAGGCGGAGAAGTTCATCCTTCTCACCGATGTGGAGGGAGTCCTGGACGGCCAGAAACGCTTGATCTCCACCGTGGACGCCAAAATCGCCGGCCGGTACATACAGGAAGGGACCATCAGCGGGGGAATGATTCCCAAGGTGAGATGCTGCCTGGAGGCCCTACGGGAAGGGGTCAAGAAGACCCACATCATCGACGGCCGCGTAAAGCATGCCATCCTCCTGGAAATTTTTACCGACGAGGGGATTGGGACGCAGATCTACTGAGAGTTGAGAGGTGGGAGTTGAGAGTTGAAAGGGGGGCGTTCACAACTCCCAACTCTCAACTCCCAACTCCCAGTTTAGGCCTTGGAGCAACGATGAAGAAGAACAAACGGGATTTCCTGCGACTCACGGATTTCAGCGCCGGGGAAGTGGACGCTCTATTGAAGAGGAGCCTGGCCTTAAAGAGGCGGTGGGAAAAGGGTCTGCCAGATCGCTCTCTAGCCGGGAAATGCATCGGCTTGATCTTCGACAAAGCCTCCACCCGGACCCGGGTTTCTTTCGAAGTGGCCATGCGGCAGCTGGGAGGTTCATCCATCTACCTCGATCCGGGAACCACGCAGATCAAACGGGGGGAGAGTGTAGCCGATTCGGCCCGGGTTCTGTCCCGTTACCTCGACGGGATCGTTTTGCGGACCTTCGATCACACCATCGTGGAAGAGTGGTCCCGGTGGGCGTCGGTCCCCATCGTCAACGGCCTGACCGACCTGCTGCATCCCTGCCAGATCTTCTGCGACCTTTTGACCATCGTGGAGAAAAAGAAGACCTACCGGGGATTGAAAGTGGCCTACATCGGCGATGGAAACAACGTGGCCAACTCCTGGGTGGAAGCCGCTTCCATGCTGGACTTTTCCCTGACCATGGCCTGTCCGAAGTGGTATGAACCCGATGCCCAGATCTTGAAAGAGGCCCGCGAAAAGGTTAAGGGTCGGATCACGGTTACCCAGGATCCCTATGAGGCCGTCCGGGGAGCAGACATTGTTTACACGGATGTCTGGGCCTCCATGGGTCAGGAGGAAGAGAGGGAAGAGCGTCTGAAGACGTTTCAGGGCTACCAGGTGAACGCAAACCTCGTGGAGAAGGCGGGGAAAGACGCCCTGGTTATGCATTGCCTTCCGGCGCATGCCGGCGAGGAGATCAGCGCCGAGGTTCTGGAGAGCTCCCGGTCCATCGTCTTCGACCAGGCCGAAAACCGCCTCCACGGTCAGAAAGGCATTCTGGAATTTTTGTTAAAGACCTTTCAACCACAGAGATCACAGAGAACACAGAGAGTTAAAAGAAAGGAATAATGGAATAATGGAGGGAAGACCGGAATAATGGAACAATGGAATAATGGAAGGATGGGTTAAGATAAAAAAAGATTTTTGGCCCAATATTCCAGCATTCCACCATTCCAATTCCCCGTTGTTTCATTATTCCATCATTCCAACATTCCAGTTTTTATTCTGTGGTCTCTGTGTGCTCTGTGGTTAATTGCTTTTTGTCTGCGGTTCGATCACGCTGCGCTCTCTGTGGAGAATACTAAATAAGGATAGGGAAAAGATGAAAGAAAAGGTGAAGAAGGTCGTTTTGGCCTATTCCGGAGGTCTGGACACTTCGGTGATCCTGAAGTGGCTGATCGAAACCTACGACTGCGAGGTGGTTGCTTTTGCCGCTAACCTGGGCCAGGCGGAGGAACTGACCGGCCTGAAAGAGAAGGGGCGAAAGACCGGGGCCAGCAAGGTCTATGTGGAGGACCTGCGGGAGGAGTTCGTCCGGGACTTTATCTTCCCCATGGTCCGGGCCAATGCCATCTATGAGGGAGGCTACCTGATGGGAACCTCCATCGCCCGGCCCCTGATTGCCAAGCATCAGATGATGATCGCCCGGAAAGAAAGAGCCGATGCGGTTTCCCACGGGGCCACGGGAAAGGGAAACGACCAGGTCCGCTTCGAGCTGACCTACCTGGCCTTCGACCCGCACATCAAGATCATCGCCCCCTGGAAGATCTGGGACTTCAAGTCCCGCACGGACCTGGTTCGCTATGCCAGGAAGCACGGGATTCCGGTTCCGGTGACGGCTGCCAAACCTTACAGCAGCGACCGGAACCTCTTCCATATCAGCTTTGAGGGAGGGATCCTGGAGGATCCCTGGAAGGCGCCGCCCGAGAACATGTTCATCCTGAGCGTCTCTCCGGAAAAGGCCCCCAACAGGCCTACCCACGTGGAGATCGAGTTTCACCGAGGCAACCCCGTGGGCGTCAACGGAAAGCGAATGTCACCGGCCAGGCTGCTGACCGAGTTGAACCGCCTGGGCGGAAAGAACGGGATCGGAAGGGTGGACATCGTGGAGAACCGGTACGTGGGGATGAAATCCCGCGGGGTGTACGAAACGCCTGGAGGGACGATCCTGCATGCCGCGCACCGGGCGGTGGAATCCATCACCATGGACCGGGAAGTGATGCACATCCGGGATTCCTTGGTTTCCCGGTACGCGGAGATGGTCTATTACGGCTACTGGTTCACCCCGGAGCGGGAAGTCCTTCAGAAGATGATGGATGAAGCCCAGGCCACGGTGAGCGGAACGGCCCGGATCAAGCTTTTCAAGGGCAATTGCATCGTGGAGGGAAGAAAGTCCGGCGAATCCCTATATTCGGCGGATTTCGCCACCTTCGAAGAGGATCAGGTCTATAACCAGAAAGACGCCGAGGGTTTCATCCGTCTGAACGCCCTGCGGCTGCGGATCCGAGCGCTGCAGCGGGAGAAGAGAAAGGGATGAGGCTCTGATAGCCAGAACTCTCCTTTTGGCCCTCCTGATTGTTACCGCTCCTTGGGGATGCGGCAAAAAGGGTCCGCCCCTGCCCCCGGAAAGCAATGTTCCCGCGGCGGTCTCCGACCTGCGGGCCTGGCCCAGGGAAGGAACGGTTTTTTTCGGTTGGACCATCCCGACCCGCAACGTGGATGGCTCCAGGCTCCAGGATCTGCTGGGCTTTCGCGTTTTCCGGCTGGACCGTTCCCTGAATTCTAAGGACTGCCCGGAGTGCCCCCGAAATTTCAAAGTGGTGGCCGAAATCGACATCGATTATCCCCGCGCGGCGCGGATCGAGGGCGGGCGAGTTCTGTGGGCGGATCCAACGGTCAAGCCGGAAACCGAGTACACCTATTTGCTGAGAAGTTACAATTCCTATAAAACCCCCAGTCGGGAGTCGAATCGGGTAAAAATTTCCTGGAATACCCCCCCTTCCGCCCCCGAAGATGTGAAGATTCGGAGTGAGAACCAGGCGCTGGAAATCACCTGGAGGTTTCCGGAGCCCAAAAGAGGGGTGCCGTCGGCCGCGGGTTTCAATCTGTACCGCCGATCCGAGGGGGAACGCTTCGGTTTCCTGCCCTTGAACCCCGAACCGATCCAGGGAAAGCGATTTTTGGACGGCGCGCTGCAGAACGGAAGGAAATATTCTTATGAGGTGCGGGCGGTGCGCCGTTTCCGGGGAACCCTGATTGAAGGGCCGGCCTCGTCCGTGGTTGAAGGGATTCCCGGTAAGAGACTTCCTCCCTTCCCTCCAAGGGGGCTTTTTGCTGTCCCTCAGGAGGGCGGGGTAGCCCTCCGCTGGAATGAAAATCCCGAGCCCGACATCGCCGGCTATGATATCTACCGCCGGGCGGAAGGGGAAGAAACCTTTCGCAAGATAAATACCGGTTTGGTCAGGGTACCGCATTTTTTGGATCTTTCGGCTGATCCCGGGAAATCTTACACCTACCGCCTCAAGGCGGTGGATTCCTCCCCCCTCCCCAAGGAAAGCGATTTTTCAACGGATGCCGAGATTTCTCCCCTTCCGACTAAGTAGAAAGTTCATTCCTACTTATTCATCAATCTTCTACTTCGATAAATACCCTTCAAAAAGTAACTTAGTTCGGAGAAATTTAGTTCGGAGCAAAAAATATGGAGTCTTTCATCCGGACTCCGAACCCCATTACTCCGAACGATTCTTACCGGTGCTTATCCGTGTTCATCCTCGCACCGACAAGAGCCGTGAGGCGTGAGGAGTGAGGGGTAAAAAGTAAAGGCGAATCCAGAGTCTTTATCTTGATTTTGAGCCATTATTTTTATCCGTGTTTATCCGTGTTCATCCGTGTCCCATTCGGTCTTTGGTCTTCGCGGCTTTTGCAGATCTAAAATCTGTGTTTATCTGTGTTCATCTGTGTCCCATCAATGAAGTCGTTTGGTCGTTGATTTTATCTTCGCCTGGGCGGTATCCGCGTTTATCCGTGTTCATCCGTGTCCCATTATAGCTTTTCCCCGGATTTGGTTTGACCTCCCCCTAAGGCTATGTTATATTGCAGAAATTATTGGGGGAAAAGTTCGATGCATGACTTTCAATATCGGGGAAATGAACTCTTTTGTGAGGAGGTTCCGGTCAGGGGAATCGCCGAAATTGTGGGGACTCCTCTCTACCTGTATAGCCTGAACACGCTGGAGAATCACTTTCGGGCCTTTCAGAACGCCTTTTCCGGGATTGACCATCTGATCTGCTTTTCGGTGAAAGCCAATTCCAACATCTCCATCCTTCGGATTTTCATCCGCATGGAAGGCGGGGTGGATGTGGTTTCCGGCGGAGAACTCTTCCGGTCCATGAAAGCGGGCGCCAGCCCGAATAAGATCGTCTATTCCGGCGTGGGCAAGAGGGAAGACGAGATTGAATATGCCCTGGAACTGCCCATTCTCATGTTCAACATCGAGTCCACCCAGGAATTGGTCCTTATCGACCGGATCGCCGGGAGGATGAAAACCAAGGCTCCTATTGCCCTGCGCGTCAACCCGGACGTGGACCCGAAGACCCATCCCTATATTTCCACCGGCTTGAAGAAGAATAAATTCGGGATTAATATTCAGAAATCTCTGGACGACTACCGGCTGGCCCATACCTTGCCCAATGTGAAAGTCATCGGAGTGAGCTGCCACATCGGCTCTCAACTCACCGAAGTGGGGCCCTTCGTCGAGGCCATGCAACGAATCAGAGAACTCGTCCTGGGGCTTCGGGCGGAGGGGATGCCCGTTCAATATATAGATATCGGTGGTGGGCTGGGGATTACCTACCACCAGGAGGAGCCACCCCATCCCCGCGATTATGCCCGGGCGTTGATGGAGGAACTGAAGGAAATCGATTGCACCCTGATCCTGGAGCCCGGCCGGGTCATCGTCGGCAATGCGGGCATTCTAGTCACGAGGGTACTGTACACCAAGGAAGGGGAGGAGAAGAATTTCATCGTCGTGGATGGCGCCATGAACGACCTCATCCGGCCGAGCCTCTACGGATCCTACCAAAGAATCCAGCCCGTTCGCCGGAGCGACAGGCCGGAATGGACGGCGGACGTGGTTGGCCCCATCTGTGAATCCAGCGATTTTTTGGCCAGGGACCGGAAACTTTCCAAGGCGGAGCAGGGAGACCTCCTGGCGGTGATGAGCGCCGGGGCTTATGGGTTCTCCATGTCCTCCAACTACAACTCCCGGCCACGGGTCGCCGAAGTGCTGGTGGCCAAGGACAAGTTCTTTGTCATTCGGCAGAGGGAAGATTACGACGACCTCATCCGTGGCGAGGTCATTCCGGATTTTTTAAAGGAATGATTGGGACGCGGATGAACACGGATGAACACGGATTAGGACAAAATATTTTGGTTGGATGTAAAAAAGAGAAACGTGGGTTTTTGTTCTATTGATGTAAGGGCGGCCATGCATGGCCGCTCGCAAAAGTCCTTTTTGATTTCTGCGTCTTTCTTTCTAAACATTTTTATCCGTGTTCATCCATGTCCCATTCATTCTTTGGTCCTTGCGTCTTTTGCGAATATAGAACCCGTGTTTATCTGTGTTCATCTGTGTCCATCTGTGTCCAATATCATTGAGGAAAAAATATGGCCAGGATTCCTTTTTCCAAAATGACCGGCTGCGGCAACGATTTTATCATCATCGATAACCGCCGGAAAATCCTTGATGCGGACAATCTGGGGAATTTCGTCCAGAAAGTCTGCGCCCATAAGCTTTCTGCCGGGGCGGATGGACTCGTCCTCATCGAACCTTCCCAGAAGGTAAATTTCAAGTGGCGTTTTTTTAATTCCGACGGCAGCGTGGCGGAGATGTGCGGCAATGCTGCGCGATGCGCGGCCCGATTTGCGGTGTTAAAAGGAATTGCTCCCCCCAAGATGGCCTTCGAGACCCTGGCGGGGATCATCGAGGCTGAGGTCAAGGGAAGGCAGGTCAAGGCCCTGATGGTTCCGCCCACGGGATTAAAGCTCAATATCGATGTACCCATCGAAGGCCAGTCACGCCCGATGCATTTCATCAATACCGGAGTTCCTCATGCCCTTCAGTTTGTGGATCAAACGGCTTCGGTGGCGGTGAAGGATTTGGGGAGAAAGATCCGCTTCCATGCTCAATTCCAGCCGGCCGGCGCCAACGCCAACTTTGTCCAGGTGGTGGATCGGAAACATATCCGGGTGAGGACCTACGAGCGGGGAGTCGAAGACGAGACCCTGGCCTGCGGAACGGGCGCCGTGGCCTCGGCCTTGGTCGCGGCCAGGAAGGGATTCGTCGACTCGCCGGTGGAAGTCCAGACCAGCGGCGGCGAGATCCTCAGGATTTACTTCCAGGCCGAAGGGGATGGGTTTGACCGCGTATTCCTGGAAGGCGATGCCCGGGTGGTGTACGAAGGGGAGTTGTGGGACGAAGCATACGAGTACTAAAAAGCAGAGAGCAGAGAGCAAAGAGCATAGAGTAAAGACGCAAAAAATAAAGCGCATAGATCACAGAGTAAAGAAAAAAACAAGAACTTGCCTTGCTTGAGAAGCGTCACGCCAAAGGCGTGACTCGAGGAGCGCTTCGCCCTGAACCATATTAGGTTCATGGGCTTCGCTCGAGGCAAAAACATGGAAAGAGGGTCTAGGCCTGAAAAACGAGGACCGAGGCCCACCTTTTAAAGCCGCAATCCGAAACCCGCAATCCGCAATAGGGGAGGGGAAAGAGTATGGATACGATAAGGGCGATCATCGTCGGTGTGGCCGGGAGGATGGGGAATCGTATTCTTTGGGCTCTCCATGAAACCTCCAATATTCACCTGGCCGGGGCCGTGGAGCGGAAGGATCACCCTGCGTTGGGGCGGGACGCCGGGGAAGTTGCCGGCATGGAAAAATGGGGCGTTCCCATTGTGGGCGATCTCCGGCAGGCCATTGACTCGGGTGATTTAATCATCGATTTCACCAATGCCGAGTCTTCCCTGAAAAATTTGCAGATCGCCGCGGAAAAGGGTAAGTGCGCGGTCATCGGCTCCACCGGTTTTTCTACTGCCCAGATGGAAGAGGTGAAAATCCTGACCGGGAAGATCCCGGTTGTCCTTTCCCCCAACATGAGCGTAGGGGTGAATGTTTTGTTCAAAACCGTTTCCGACCTGGCGAAAATCCTGGGGGATGATTTTGACGTGGAGGTGATCGAAGCCCACCACCGGATGAAAAAGGACGCCCCCAGCGGGACGGCGATAAAAATCGGCCAGATCCTGGCCAAGACCCTCAACCGGAATTATGAAGAAGTTGCGGTCTTCGAGCGGAAGGGGATGACCGGGGAGCGGAGAAAGAAAGACATCGGCATGCAGACCATCCGCGCCGGGGACATCGTCGGCGAGCACACGGTGATCTTCGGTGGAATCGGAGAGCGCCTCGAAGTTACCCACCGAGCCCACAGCCGTGACAACTTCGCCCGCGGGGCCATGCGCGCCGCCGCCTGGGTGGTCAAGCAAAAACCCGGACTATATGACATGCAGGACGTTCTCGGCTTGAAATGATTCTTAAGCTCAATCTCGACCTTAGCCTTTTCCCTCGGGTCTTCCATTTCCCATGGGTCGGACCTGTGTCTGAAGTGGCCGGGTCCGCCCCCGAGAAGGAGGCAGACCCGGAGAAGGGGCGTTCGCTATGAAAACGCCGTTTGTGCGGTATGCATTCCAGGATCGAATCCAGCTAGGCGGGTGACTCTGGTTGCACCCAGAAAGGTCCCGTCTTTCCAATCTCTTTAAGCTGGCCCATCCTTTCCTTTCGATACTCCTGGCTGTGAGAAAAATAATCCGGCTCCAGGCGCCGGCGAAAGAATTCACCCGAAAATATCTTTAGCAGATCATTCAGGGAAATGATTCCCCCTTCGGTACGGGGATCGAACTGGGCCCAATTCCGGATATGTTCTTCCGACCGGAAGAAATTCATGGTGCTTCAGGCATAAGGAAGGTTTTCGAACCATCTCCACATGGGAACGGCCACATATCCCACCACCCCTTCAGGCTCAATATGGAGGAGAACGCCATCTTTTATATCCACCCGCATCGGCAACCCGCAATCCAGGCAGGGCGCATCGATCCGAACGGTCTTCCCGGGGAAAAGCCAGCAGACTGCCAGCGATTCAAAAGCTCACTGGCCGAACCACTTCTGCTGGCCGTCGATCGTCAAGCGGTATTGGGTCGGAAGGTTGTTGAAGGGGGCAAAGGAGACGATGTAGTCGGTCCCCGGGAATAGCCAGGCGGGGATTCTCATGCCAAAGATCTCCGTATAGTGCGGCGCCACCCCGGTTTCCATCATCCGCTTCAAGATGAAATGAAAAGTTTTATCCATAACCTCGGGTTCACTCATGAAACACCTCCTCATTCATTTTTTTATTCCCGCATAGTGCCAAGCTGTTTGAGCCCTTTGGGCATCTATTTCCTCTCCGTGAGAGGCCCCTCCGCT
This sequence comes from Deltaproteobacteria bacterium SM23_61, assembly GCA_001304105.1. Taxonomy (GTDB): domain Bacteria; phylum Desulfobacterota; class SM23-61; order SM23-61; family SM23-61; genus SM23-61. The sequence continues at coordinate 8,916 of LJUR01000091.1, read as the reverse complement.
GCCCCTAGACCTGAATTGTTTGCCAAAGGTTTACAAAAGTCAAGATTCAAAATTGGATCGACATGCCGCGCCAATGGCTGACCGGGCGGGGCCCATAACGATCTCCTTTCAGGGGTTAAACGTTTAAGGATCATCTCCAAATTCGTTGAAAACCAAAGAGCTGGTCTTTTCAGGGTTTCCTGTTATTTCATGGGCCCGGAAGAAAAGTCATCTTGCTGGCAATCATGAGGCGCCTATCTCTCCCCACCGGTGACGGGGGAGTCGGTTATTTCTTCGAGGCTCACTTATCCCGCCCCCGCTGCGCTTTGCGGACGACCGACAGGGTATTCATGGAAGGCGGATCTCCCGCCGATGCTTGCTGCGCAATCTGGCTTTCCTTCCGGGCCCTTGGCAGGCTTTCATGAAAAATTCGATCGACGAATTTGGAGATGAACCACATTAAAATAAGAAAGGGCGGTTTTGGTTCATATTCGGGAGGAGCGGAAGGAGGATTTTGAAGGGATTTGCCGGGTTAATGAGGTGGCCTTCGCAAGATCAAAATTGCATTGACACAAAATACCCTTCCCATTATACTTACCCAGGCCAAAAGTCAGCTGTTAACCAAAGAGGATCCATGGTAAGATTTTTTCCCTGGCAAACACCAAAAAAAATTTAAGGAGGAGAAAAATGAAAAGCTCAAAATTATGGATTTTGTTTTTGATCATTGTAATCGGATTGTCTCTTCCGGCCACAGGTCTGGCCAAATTTCCGGACAAACCTATCACTTATGTGATCTGTTTTAACCCCGGGGGGGAATCCGACATTACCGCCCGGATTCAGCAACAGCCCCTGGAGAAGATTCTGGGAGTGCCCGTTGTCATCGTTTACAAGAAGGGCGGGGGTGGAGCCGTGGGCTGGTCGGAGTTGACCCGGACCAAACCGGACGGCTACACCATCTATGGCACGAACCTTCCTCATACCATCGTTCAACCGATGACCCGCAAGAATGCGGGCTATGAAACCGAACAGATCAACAACGTCTATTTCTTTGAGTTTACCCCCAACATTCTGGCGGTTAAAAAGGACAGTGAAATCAAAACGGTTAAGGACTTTATCGAATTTGCCAAAAAGAATCCGGGAATTTCGGTGGGAGGCAGTGGACAGCCTTCTGCCAATAGCCTGGGTACGGCAGCTTTTGCCAAGGTCGCCAATTTGAAACTGACCTATATCTCCTTTACCGGATCGGGTGCCGCCGTCCCCGCCCTTCTGGGAGGACACGTGAAGGCCCTCATGACCTATACCACGATGGCCGCCAGTTACCCCGATAAGATACGGGCTCTGGCCGTGGCTGCTGATAAGCGGGCCAAAGCGCTCCCCGGTGTGCCCACCTTTAAGGAATTGGGATTTGACTATGTGGAAGGAGCTTACCGGGGCGCGGCGGTACCGCCGGGGACTCCGCCAGAGGTGCGCAAAGTGCTCGAGCAGGCCATGGAAAAGGCGAATTACGATCCAACGGTGATCAAGAAGATGGAAGATCTGGGATTCATCATGGAGTACTACGGAGAGGCAAAATCGAAAGAACTGGTCAAGAAATTAACCGTGTACTACAAAAACCTTTTGAAAGATTTAGGCCTGTTGAAGAAATAATAATGGAATAGGAGAAGAGGGACTTGCTCGAAGCGCTCTCCGTTGCTTTCCATGAGCTGTTTTCCATAAAGATCATTCTGATGATTATCGCCGGTCTTTTCGGCGGCTTGATGACCGGCGCCCTGCCAGGGCTGACCGCCACCATGGCGGTCGCCCTGCTGGTTCCCTTCACTTTTGCCATGAGCCCCACCGATGGTTTAATCCTCCTTGGGGCCATCTACATGGCCTGCATCTACGGCGGATCCTTTTCGGCGATCCTGGTGAACACCCCGGGTACCCCCTCTTCGATTGGGACTACCTTCGATGGATATCCCATGGCCCTCCGGGGAGAAGGAGAACGGGCCATTCTCGTGGCCACCTATGCCTCGGTGTATGGCGGGATCATCGGGGTGATTTTTCTTTTCTTTCTATCCCCGCCTCTGGCCAGTGTGGCTCTTCAATTCGGCCCTCCCGAGTATTTCTGGATGGCGGTTTTTGGAATCACCATTATCTCATCCCTTGCATCCAAGAACATTGTCAAAGGGTTTATCGGGGGGGGGATCGGGCTTTTGATCAGTACCATCGGGATTGCACCCATTGGAGGGGAGGTCCGTTTCACCGCGGATTTTCCCCAACTCCAAGGGGGGGTTGAATTGATCGTGGCGTTGATCGGTTTCTTCTGCATTCCTGAAGCCATGACCATGATCGGCCAGCGAACCAAACAATTTCACCTCGCGGAGGCGAAAAGACAGCCGAGAATTTTTCTGGGAACCTTACAAGAAGTTATGAAAAGGCAAGGAAACCTGCTGCGGTCGTCCATTATCGGAACCATCGTGGGAATCCTTCCCGGAGCCGGGGGAAGCGTCGCCAATCTCGTGGCCTACAATGAAGCGATAAGGGCTTCCAAAACGCCCGAAAAGTTCGGAACCGGCTACATCGACGGCATCATCGCCACGGAATCTTCCAATAACGCAGTTGTTGGAGGAGGCATCATTCCCCTGGTAACCCTCGGCATTCCGGGAGCCCCACCGGATGCCGTCCTCTACGGGGTCCTTCTGCTTCATGGTCTCAGACCCGGCCCAGAACTATTCACCACCCACTCCCAAATCATCTATACCTTCATCCTGTCTCTCTTCATGGCAACGATCCTGATGCTTCCGGTGGGGGTCATTTGCGGGAGAGCCTTGCATCGAACCGTGGTTCGCCTTCCCATAAGGTATCTTGCACCCCTGATCATCTTTTTGACCGTCATTGGTTCTTATTCCATCCGTAATAACATTACGGACGTATTCATTATGCTGGTTCTCGGAGTGCTCGGATACATCCTGAAACGTCTCGGTTTCCACCCCGGTCCCATTACCCTGGGTTTGATCCTTGGCCCGATAGGCGAGATGGGTTTCGTTCAGGCTCTCTTGATGGGAACCACGCTGCCCAATAAATGGATGATCTTTTTCGATCGTCCGCTGTCCTGGGTTCTAATCATTATGTCGGCCGTATCGCTCTGTTGGCCATTGATTGCCAAAAGACTGGCCAAGGGGTGGAAGATCAAGGAGATGTAGAAGAAGATGAAATCCGATCGGATTACATCAATTGTATTCATCCTCGTAGGCTTGGCTTTCTGGCTGCAGAGCGGAGGTTTACAGTATAATTGCTATATATTCCCCCGATTTTTGGTCTTCCTCCTCATCTTTTGGTCAGCCATCCTGTTTGGGCAGACCTTCCGCAAAGTAAGGCCCCCCCAAGATCGTGAAAGTCGGGATGATTTAAGATATATTCTGGTGGCAATTCCAATTGTTCTCGTCTGGATTATTCTGTTGGATATTCTTGGCTTTGTCGTATCGGGAGTCATCTTTTTATCCATTCTAACCATCCTCCTCGACCTGGAGCGACCAAAATTCACCCGGGTAATTTCCGTGATCGCGGTTTACATTGCCGTGGTTCTGGCTTTCTGGTTTGCCTTCCACAAGCTGCTTTTGGTTCCTCTACCCGAAGGATACTTAATCTGATCTGTACCAAATTTCGCTTCTCCCAGGCTCCTTGCATGAAAGAAGAAGGGGAAGTTGGTTCTAAGAGACCTTGATTGAGGGGGGATGAATTTTTCCGCTGAAGGAGAGGGGCGGTTCGGTTCATATTCGAGCGGTTCGGATTCTGCCGCGCTTCCTCTTGGGGTCTGCGGTGCGAATTCGACGCGCCGGACGAGGCATTTATGGCCCCAGAACGAATCCCCAACGTTCTTTCAGGCTGGGCAGGATTGGTTAAATATCACCCAGCTTTCAGTCGGGTGTAGGTCGCGAATCGGGGGGAGCGATTGGCCGGTCGCCCCTAGGCCGCTCTTTTGTTTTCCATCATCGTGATCGCCTTCTTGGGGCAGATGTCGATGCAGGTGGAGCAGCCCTGGCAGAGCTTTGAATCGATGGACGCGGATTCGTCGGTCATGACGATGGCGTTACAGTGGCCGATCTCCACACACAAACCGCATTTCGAGCATTTCTTCGGGTCCACCCGGGCATAGCCGGCCCAGACGGTTAATTCGGAGGCCGGCTTGATCTCTGGAAGGAGCAAGTCCCGCATATCCCTGGCCGACTTGAACCCCATCTTCTTCATGTAGTCCTTGAGCGACTTCATCCATTTTTCCAGGAAGCCGAAGCCGCTGATCATGGTCTCGGTGCAGATTCCGATGGAGTCTGCGCCGCACATCATCATCTGTACGGCGTCTTCCATGGAGGAGACCCCCCCGGTGCCGTTGATGTGGGGGCCAGGGCCGACGAGCTTGCGGATCTCGAAAACATCCCGCAGGGCCAGGGGCTTAATCCAGGGCCCCGATAGGCAGGCCATGGTATTCTGACCCTGGAGGTTGTAGATCGGTTTCTTGTAGTTCCAGACGTCGATGGCCGGAATGCCCAGCCGGTTGGCCACGCTGCAGACCGCCGCGGCTCCCGCCTCAAAGGCCACTTTGGATACTTCTGAAATCCGGCCCCCTTCAGGGGTGATCTTGGCAATCAGGGGAAGCGGGGTGACTTTGCGGGTATTCTCGATCACCCAGCGGACAGCGTCTTCATCCTGTCCCATGCTGGCGCCGGAAGAGGGGCGGACTTCTTTCTTGGCCCGTTCGGAAATGTCCACGTTAAAAGACATGTTGGGGCAGCAGAAGTTTAGTTCGAGCATCTGAGCCCCCGCAGCTTCGAAGCGGCGGGCCGCTTCCAGCCAGCCATCGATATCCTGCCCCGCCACGTAGGAGTAGTTGGCGATGATCACCAGCTCCCTGCATTTCCTCCGGGCCTCTTCCACCAGGCGCAATCCCTGCTCCATATCCAGGCGGTATTCGGCGGTAAAAACATGGAGCTTTTCCTTTTTCAGCCAGCGGTAGCGGGGCTGGTAGTTAAGGTAGGGAAGGGGATTGAAGGTCTGCTTGATGGAGGCCGCGCCCCAGCCGGACTTCTCGGCCTGCTCCAGCTGATCCACGCGTTTGGTCGTGGGGCCGGAAGCGACGATAAAGGGATTCCGGAGTTGCACATTGCCGATTTTAACGGGTAGGTGGAATAAATCGTCCTTCGCCATTGAACCCCCCAAAGACCGTGAGGTGTGAGTTGGGAGTTGAGAGTTGAGGATTGAGGATGATTCTTTAGCGCCTCACAACTCTCGGCTCACACCTCACAATAAGGAAACTTTTCGTCCTTCTTCCATGGAAACATACCCCGCGTACAACACTTCGACAACCTGCTTCGCCAATTCCAATCCGGTCAAGGGCTGGCGGTCAAAGGCGATGGCCTCCATGAAGTCCTGGATCTCGTGGGGATAGCCCAGGAGCCATTCCTCGTGGGGGTTGGGGAAGGAGAGGCCGGCCTTGGTCTCCTGCTTTTCGTTGAAATAGACGTCCTTTACCGGAGCGGGATCCACGGTGTAAAACTGGCAGACCCGGACCGGGCCGAGATCGAATTTTATTCGGGCATTGGAGAGGCGCACATCCATGTTGGACTCCATCCCGCCCAGCAGGTCATCGGCAGCGAAGAAAGTCCCTTTGCTTCCGTCGGTAAACGTCACCGTGATCTGCGCCCAGGTCTCCACATCGCCCCAACCGGTAACCAGCGGGCTTCCTTTGGCACCGGTAAAGGCAGGGGTTTTGGTTAGGTCCGTCCCGTCCGCCCAGACTTCCTTGGCGAGAATCGGCCTGCCGTGTTTTTTCTCTCCCTCAAAATGCTTCAGGAAAAGGCCGCTGGCGAGGGGGTGGGCACCGAGCCGGGCCAACGCCCCTCCGCCGGAATAGCGCCACCACTTGGCGAATTCGGAATGGGATCCGCTGTGGGCTTCTTCAGCCCTCATTTCCAGGATGCTGCCCGTGGCGAAACACTTCTCCATCAGCTCCAGGGCTTTCTTGAAGGCGGGAGCATGGACCCAATTTTCAGCGTAACAGAATTTGACCGGGTGGGAGGACATAACCTTGCTTACCGTTTGGAGGTCTTCCCGGACTTTCTGGAACATCTTCCTTTTGGCTATGGTGCCCACCTTCTCCTCGGGTTCTCCCTGACCGAAAAAGCCGGTCAGGGGTTTCTCACAGATGATGTGTTTGCCCGCTTTGGCTCCATCTAAAACCATGGGAAGGTGAAGGGAATTGGGGACGACCAGATCGATGACCGAAATGGATTTGTCTTCCAGAACATAACGAAAATCGTCAAAGACCTTGGAGACTCCATGGCGTCTGGCCAGGTCTTCGGCCCGGTCCTTGTTAATATCCACGATCGCCGCAACTTCGACCGGGACCCCCTGGACCTGATGGTAGCAGCGTAAATGAAAGGCGGCCGCGAAACCCGCCCCCACGATTCCAACTTTAACCGGTGTAGTCATGGATGGCTCATCCTTTCTCGGCAGGGTAAAATGAGCAACCTTCAGGATAATATTACGCTAAAATCCTCGATTGCATTTGTCAACCTAAAATATCAAATCTGATTCCCTTGTCGTGTCACGAAAGTAAGCTGACAAAGTCGAATCCTGGTGTCAGGAGCCGAAAGTCAGACCGATGCGCTTGCCAAAATAGGCGTTGGTTCCTCCGGAGCCCAAGGAGTTCTTACTGTGGATGCTGGCAAAGGGTTCGTTTTCCGAGCCCTTACCAAGGCGCAGCCTCTGGGCCCGCGTTCCTCTGCGGAAGCGCAGGGATACGGTCGAAGAGGGGTTTCCCCCGCCGGATTTTGGCGGCGCGCATCCGTCTGACCCTCGGCTCCACGTGCAATTTTGTGCCTATTATTTTGGGGACACGACACTCTGCGCCCCAATCCGCTTTGGCGATTTTCTTCCCGATGGGAAAACAAGCTCGTGGCCGGGGAACAAGGGCGTTAGGCGAATAAGCTGGGAACCTCAGTTGGATAGCACGCTCAGGATATCCCCGCCAAATTCGGTTTTTCGAGAGAAAAAATAAAGGAATGAAGAGAGAAAACGTGTTATGATCCCCCCCAACGGGAAAATGGTCTTCGCCACAGAGGTCAGCGGGAGAACTGGGCTAGACTTTTTCCGAAAAGGATTCCTTCAGGAGGCTTGAGAGTGAAACCATCCAGCATTGTCATCCGGGAAGTCATGCTGCGAGACGGTCTGCAGAATATTCCCCAATTCATTCCCACCGCAGCCAAAATCGAGCTCTTCCGGCTGATCGCCGCCAGCGGGGTCCGGAACATGGAGATTACCTCCTTCGTCAGCCCCAAGGCCATCCCCCAATTTCGGGATGCCGCCCAGATGGTTCAGGCGGTATTGAAGATGAAGCCAGAGGGATTGGAGGTTTCGTGCCTCGTCCCCAACTTGAAGGGGGCTGAAGGCGCTTTGGAAAACGGCATGCGCAAGCTGGGGTTCTTCATGTCCGTGAGTGAGTCCCATAATATTAGCAATGTAAGACGGACGCGGTCAGAGTCCATCGATGAGCTGAAGAAGATCCTAGAGTTGCGGGGGAAATATCCCGACATGGATGTCAAGGTGGGAATGCCCTGCGTGTTCGGTTGCCCCTTTGAAGGGAAGATCAAACCGGAAGTGACCCTGGGGTACGTCAGGCAGTTCTATCAGCTGGGTCTGCGGGACATTCACCTCCACAATACGCGGGGATTGGGCCTGGCCAATTCCCTGGCCGCCTACGAGGCGGGGATTCGCATCCATGACGGGGCCGTGGGCGGGCTGGGGGGGTGCCCCTTTGCTCCGGGAGCGAAGGGAAACACCTCCACGGAAGACCTGGTTTTCATGTTTGAAGAGATGGGAGTGGACACGGGGGTGAAGATGGAGGCCCTCCTTGATGTTTCCCGGTATTTCCAGAAAGTGAAGAAGGATGTCCGCTATTCAAGCAGTATTATCGAGGTGGGGGTCCCCGTCCCCAGGGGAGCCATCAGCAAGGACGGCTCGGAACAGAAATGGAGCAGCTGATTCGGGTAGCGGGGCCCCCGCAATTTTGAAACCCTCTTGGAGCTGGTGAAAAAATGAAGAAAAAGAGTTTACCGGAAAAACGTTCTTGGGAACTGAACGTCCTGCCTACAAGGAACGAGATGGGGAAAATGGCTGGAAGAGAGGTGGCCGCTGCCATGAAGCGGTTTGTCAAAGAGAAGGGGAGAGTCAACGTGGTCTTTGCCGCCGCCCCCTCGCAGAATGAATTCCTGGCCCACCTGCGGAAAGATCGAAGCATCCCCTGGTCCAAGGCTATCTGCTTCCATCTGGATGATTACGTGGACCTCCCGCGGCACCATCCGAACAGCTTCGAGGAATATTTGCAAGAACACCTTTTCAACCACGTAAAACCCCGGCGCATATATTTCTTCAAAGCCCTCAGAGGCACGCCGGACCAGATCGCCCGCCAGTATGCCGGAGCGATCAAACGAAACGGCGGGATTGACATTTCCTGCATCGGCATCGGGGAGAATGGACACATCGCCTTCTGCGAGCCGGGTTCTGACCTTCACGACCCCCGGATGATACGGATCATCCACATCGACAACCGGTCCGTCCGGCAGCAGTACCGGGACTACAAAGATCACCCCAACCCCGCGGCACGCTATGCCTCCTTACACGCGGTTCCCCGCCGGGCCTTTACCATGACCGTTCCGGCGATCCTGGCCGCAAGAGAGATTTACACCATCGTTCCCGGCCCGCAGAAAGCGGAGGCGGTAAAAAAAATGTGGGAAGGGCCCATAACCTCCCGATGCCCATCTTCCGCTCTCCGGATGCATGGAGCAGTACGGATTTACCTGGATCTGGAATCTGCCTGCAAGTTGTCTATTCCGGCAATTTTCTCCTGAAATCGAGACCGACAGGGGTTTCTTTATGCGGTCGTTGCTGGAGCCAGTAGAT
>LJUR01000090.1 GCA_001304105.1 Deltaproteobacteria bacterium SM23_61 | reverse complement strand
AACGATTGGTCAGAAAAAAAAGAGGTTCGATCATGGCTGGTGTGCAGAAGAGCCTGCGGTTACCCCAGGAAACGCTGCGGGAAATTGAGCGGATGGCCCAGGATTCGGGAAAAGACTTTTCCGCTATTACCAAGGATCTCCTGGAAGAAGCCATCAAGATGAGACGCTGCCCCGGGGTTGTGTTTGTTGAGGGGACGAGCGGGAGGAGGGCCCGAGTGGCCGGGACCGGAATCGAAGTCTGGGAGATCATCGCTACCTATCAGAGCGTAAAGAAAGACGCCAGAAGGCTCAAAAAATCCTATCACTGGTTATCGCCCGAACAGCTTCGGGCGGCCCTGGCTTATTACTCCGCTTATCCCCAGGAAATCGACCAACAAATCGAAAAGAACCGGCGCTGGAGTCGGGAAGAGATCCAGAAACGCTATCCCTTCATGAGCCCACCCGCATGAAATTCTATCTCGATGAAGACCTCAGCCCGAAGATCGCCGATATTCTGAGGAAAAAAGGAGTGGACGCTCTAAGCACCCATGAGATTGGAGCTGTGGAGGCCTCGGATTTGCAGCAGCTGGAGTTCGCGGCCAAAGAAGGGAGATGTTTGGTAACCCGGAATCGAGACGATTTCGTCAAACTCACCCTTCGCTTCTTCAACGACCAACGACCGCATCATGGAATCCTTATCATTCCCCATACCATTCCGGGCGATCAATTCTCCCGCATGGCCACCCTATTGAAGACCTTCGCCTCCAATCATCCTTCAGGATTAACGCCCTATACCATAGCCTTTCTTCCCGCAAAGTAATCCCTTCCAAGATCAGGATTGTAGCTTTATTTATCAATGGCCTTTGGTCCAAATATCGAAACCAGCGGGGCTACGTCCCAGCCGAAAATACTCCATGGGAAGAAAAATCTTTAAGAACAATGGGAGCGCCGTATTTGTTGTAAAACTGCAAAAGTAAAGGGCGTACCCCATCTTCCAAATCCTGACTCTTGATGGGGAATCATAAATCCAAAATTGCAAGCCTGACCCCTTTTTTACTGATTTGAATCGGCCGCATCCATGCAAGACAGCCGTCCTCCCAAGGTGTAAGGAAGTTTGGGGCCAAGAATGTGGGTCATCTCCTTCCTCGTCCACATACGGTGGAGGGCATTGGCCACTTTAATCTGAATATCCTCGGGGCTTACGCCATACTTCTGTAACAGATCCAACAGGATGGGGAGGCCAAAAATGCGCAAATCCTGATCCTCAGGATGGTAATTAGGGTTCCGTCCGTCTTGAATTGCAATAGTGACTTTGGCTCCTCTACCCACTAGTTTTTCTAACGGTGGCATACCGACTGGATTGGCTAGCGTCTGCTGGAGGGCAGCCTCGGCATTGGGCAGAGGGGGGGCCGACGGGGGCGGTCCCGCAACAATACGAGTACGGTCGATTGGGAGGCGGGCGGAAATTCTTGTGGTGCCGCAATTCACCATGTATTCCTGATTCCGGGCCATAAACGTCCTCCCTTCAAGCAACTCCTCGAGGGATCAGAAGAAATTACCGATAGGATCCTTTTTGGGCGAAATAACAATAGAGGGGATTGACTTGCATGTCAATGGAAAAAATCTTTCTCCATAAAACACCCGATTTTTCCTCTTGACGTCATGAACTGGAATTCATAACATAATAGTCAAAGTTCCTTTCCTGATCTCAGTAAACCGATCAACCTAACCTTTAGCCTTCTGAGGTGTAAATGAGAAGGTGGGGTTATCAGAAGATGATCCTACGAAACCTCCAAGGGAGGTAAATAACTCCCTTGGAGGTTTTTTATTTATCCTCAACTCTTATTATCCAACTGATCTCCATCTGACCTGAAGTCCCTATTGGGTCAAAAGAAGAGGGCAAATGCTCCAGTTCTTTCTTGCCCAACCATCGTTAAGCCAATCCTTTAGCAGGTGCTATACGTACCAAATCATGCTTTTCTTGTGATATTAGTTAGTTGGGCAGACCCCTTTTATCTCCCCTTTTATATTTGTCAAGATATTATTTTTAAATTCTAGGGTTAACGGGGTTCCGGGGTTTTAAGAGGCCAGCCAATTAATGAGAAATGGGACCTGCTCCTGGGCGCAGACTTTACCAGGCATTGGAGATATACAGAAACCATAGAATAACTTGTTCCCCCCTCCGTTTCGCTCCGGGGGGAACGTGGCGCTGAGCGGTGTGTGCCTTGTCCACCCCTCCGCTCCGCTACGGGCAGAACAAGGCACTGGAGACGGATGCCCTTCGGGCACCGCTCAGCGCCGCGTTGGGCGCCGATGCTCAGCTTCGCTTCAATAGGAGACCTGCTCAATAATAGGAGACTCAAACATGCACCCCAAAACACCTCCTGATATACCTCAAAGCGAAAGAGCCATGTCTGTACTCGCAGGAAGCCTGGTTGTAGGTTGTTTAGTTATTCCACTCTATGCCAGTCAAGCTAGCAGTCTAGGTCAATTTGCATCTGTCTTTGGTGTGGCATTAGTGGTAGCGTGTTCATCCTTACTGATAGGAGGACTCTTAGGCTTTCTATTCGGCATTCCTCGGACTCTTCAACAAGAAGCAAGTCAGGCAACTCAGCAAAATCGTAAGGACCAGCCACAAGAGACTAACTATGCCGTCAATACTAATTTGGAGCAGATCTCGGATTGGCTCACGAAAATATTGGTTGGAGTAGGACTGACTCAAGTTTCGACCCTCCCAGCAGCCTTAAGAGAATATGCAGATTTTGTAGGTACAGGTTTAGGCAACTTTCTAAACAGCGGAGTCTTTTCAATTGCCCTACTGCTATTCTTTCTGATCAACGGCTTCTTGATTAGTTACCTTTGGACCAGACTACATCTAGCAGGGGCTCTTAGACAAGCTGATGCTTCCAGTAGACTTGCGGCAGTTGAAACTAAGTTAGACATTATAGATATTGACGCCAAGGCATGGAGCTCGGTTCAACGGTTACTCAATCCGGCACCAGGTAGCATTCCACCGTCACAGGAAGAGATCAATGCCATTATTGCGCCAGCAACAAGCAACATGAAGGCACAGATATTCTGGGCAGCGCAACAAGTTAGAAGCGAGAACTGGCAAAATCTGGAGGGCAAACCGAAAATGGAGAGAACAATACCGATTTTCAGAGCCTTAATCGCAAGCGATACTGAAGGAGTGTATCATGCGAATCATGGTCAGCTTGGCTTTGCCCTCAAGGATCAAAGAAATCCCAACTGGGTAGAGGCACAGGCTGAACTCACTGAAGCCATTAAGCTTAGAGGAAATTGGCAAACGAGCGGGTGGTTGCCCCATTATGAGTTTGTTAGAGCAATATGCAGAATCAATCTTGACGAAGCATTCAAGAATGGGAAGCAATCTGATGAGAAGACGAGGCTGGCCATTAATTCTGATCTGGAAGTTGCATTTAGCGATTCCCGCGTAAAGGAATTGGCACAGAATGAGCCAGAAATAAAGAAATGGATGGAACTTAATGGTGTGACGACACCTCGGCGTAGCGCCCGATAGACGCCGCCCAACCACGGCATGCAGCGGATTTGCTCCGCTGTAGCTTCGCAAACGGTTATTCTTTATGGGTCGGACCCGTGTAAATATTGGAAATTGCAGAAGAACCTCCATAAAAAGGCTGATTTTTTGGCCTTAAACCATCATTTTTGGCCCTGAAAATAGCCATCTAAGGTGGCCAAAATGCCGAGAGCCAATCCCTACTTCCTTTCCGGCTACGTATGGCATATTACTCATCGGTGCCACAAAGGTGAATTCCTATCGAAGTTTGGCCGGGATCAGCGCGCCTGGTTGAACTGGGTTTTTGAGGCGAAGAAACTGTTTGGGGTTTCGATTCTGAATTATTCTGTGACCTCAAACCATATTCATCTGATCATGAAGGATGGGTTAAAGGGGTCAGTCCATGAAAAGAGGAATAATTCCTTCTCGGAGCTAGATATTCCTAAATTCATGGACTGACCCCTTTTTACACAAGGTTTATTTGGGTAGTCTACAATCGCCCAATTTTTAAGGTTTCATCTGGTAGTATAGATTATTTAGGTCGAGAAATTCATAAAATTCATAACAACATATGATACTTATTTTTAAACATAGGGGAATAGAGGAGGTGAAATAAAAAATGCCTAAAGTGAAAATCGGCGACATCAACATGTATTACGAGATCCATGGGGAGGGGAAGCCGCTGGTCTTGATTCCGGGCGGTCCGGGGCGTATGGGATGGGCTCGTCAAATCCGCGAGTTTTCCCAGAAATATCAGGTGATAAGTTTCGATAACCGGGGTGAGGGTCAGACCGATGCCCCCAACCATCCATACTCTATGGAGATGATGGTGGAAGATACAGCGGGGCTGCTGGACACCCTAGGCGTCGATAAAGTCCACCTTGCAGGGTTTTGCCATGGTGGTGCCATAGCCCAGAACTTTACCCTGAAATATCCGCAACAGGTGAAGAGTCTGATCCTGTTTGGTACCGTGGCTAAGATAACCGGCTTGATGCGGCACGTCGCTGACGTATGGTACAGGCTTATGCAGCCAGGGGTAGATCAGGAGACACGGTTCAGAGAGCAGTTTAGCTGGGTATACACTGATAAGTTCTTTGAAAGTGAGGAGCAGGTTCAAGCCTACGTGAACATGTCGGTGAGCAATCCCTATCCGCGGCCTGCCTATGCCTGGCTCTGCCAGGGAGCTTTCTACAAGGAGCATGACACCAGGGAACGGCTAGGTGAGATATCAGCCCCTACACTGGTGATTGTAGGCAAAGAGGACATCATCACACCAGTCAAGTGCTCGGAGGAGCTGGCCCGCGGTATCCCCAACGCCAAGCTAATCATCCTCGGCGAAGGGGGACATATGGTCAACGTGGAGAAGGCGGCTGACTTCAATCAAGCGGTGCTGGGCTTTTTGGCGGAGGTGGAAAAGGGTGAGAAAGTGTAAAAGCTGGGGGACGTCCCCTTCCTCCACGGGCTTCTGCAAGATCATTCGGCGTAAATATGGAAGTTAAGGCCGGATAAGGGATCGATCCCTTCAAGGGCTGATGCGGCGAAGGATGTCCCAAAAAGCGCCCCGGTAACCTCCGGCAATCGCCTTCGCCAGGGTACTGTTGTCGTTGTAATTGTAATTCCGGTCCAATCTCTTTCGATTCCCGAAGAGAAAGCGGCGATCATCGCCGATCAAGCCGTCCAGGTAATCCTCGATATCTTCCCCCAGCCCCGATTCGAGATAAAAGACCGGGCGAAGGAGTTCCGGATTTCCTTCCACCGGCCCATGCAGGTTGGGATTTTCTTTCCTCAGACCCTGGGCTTGAATTTTGCGAAAAAGGGGAGTTCCCGCATAGAGGCGCAAACCCAGGCTGATCCCCACCCGCTCGGGAGAAGTTTCTTTCATCAACTCAATCGCCTCGGCAATGGTTTTCCGCGTCTCCCCAGGCCCTCCCAGAAGAAGGTCAAAAAGCAATGAAAAACCATGCGCCCTGGCAAGGCCAGCCAAGGAAATAATATCCTCATCTCCATGGGAACGCCCAAGGGTTTTCAGCATGTCTTCATTGGCATGATCCACCCCGAAATCGATACCCACGCACCCGGCCTTCTGCATCCAGCGGGCAAGCTCTTTGGAGAACGGCTTGGGACTGAGATAGGCATACCATCGGATCTTATCTCCCAGCCCTTTCTTCACGATCCGCCTGCATACCTCGAGGGCATGGTTTTCCGGAATGTTGAACTCGCTGTCGCAGGTATGGAAGTGATCAATCCCCTGACGGTAGAGATTCGCCAGCTCCTCGGCTACGAGTTCTGGATTTCGCAAGCGCACGCGCGTTCCTTTAGCGATGGGGTCGGCACAGTAGGAACATCCTTGATTGCAGCCCCGCTTGCTTTCAAACCCCACCATCCCTCCTTCCCGGAGATAACGGAGATTATCAACCGCCTGGCGACGGCCAAGGGCCGCGTCTTTCAATGGGAAGGAACGCTCCGGATTCCGATGAAAGCCCATCCCCGCCCGGAAGACCAGGCCGGGAATATTATGAACATCTCCCTTTCCCGATATTTGCCTGGCCAGCATGAGTAAAGGCTTCTCTCCTTCGCCGCAGATTCCCCAATCGACCCCGCAGTAATCCAGTACCGCTTCAGGAGCAATGGAGAATCCGACGCCCCCCAGGACCAACCTGGCTCGGGAATGGGACTTTATGCAATCGATAATTTTCTTGGTCCGCTCCAGGCAAAAATCCTGGCTGGCCAGGTACGAATCATCGAGGTTGCGAACGGTCACCCCGATCAATACAGGATCCATTCTTCTCAAAGCAGATTGGATATCCGATTCCGCATCGGTGGAAAAGGCCAAATCCAGCACTTCCGCCTTAAACCCCTTTTCTTCCAGGGATTGGGCCAGGTAATCGAGGGCCACCGGGGTGACCGGAGGCTTCATCTGATTGGGGTTGACCAACAAGATGGTTTTTTTATTCATCTCTCTCTGCCCTGCAAGCCGTGTGCTCCCCTGCTGGGTTGTCCATATACCCTTTCGTATTTTCAAAAATACCCATTTGATTGGATATGGATTGAAACCTACACCTTTTGGCAGGTTATGTCAAATAAGGCTTCCCTAAGCGTAGCGGTTAGCACTTCGCTCTGGGTTTTTTGACAATGCCAAGGCCTTTTGGTATGATTACCGAAATTTTCCCTTCCGCTGACAACCCTATCCCTGGATCCTATGATCCGGGCCGTTCGTTCCAAGATAGGGGGATTTGAATGTCAGGTGATCGGTTAGCCCTTCCATGGGGGGTGATCCGGGCGATCGAAGCCAGACCGAATGGGCTGACCGCCGCCCAGATTGCCGCGGGTGATGGGTACATGGACCCTATAGATGAAAAGCTCTTGAGGAGCCTATTCCAATAACTGGGATGGGCTTTTTTGTTATGAGGGGCCCACAGCGCTTTGCGCTTCTCAGCACCCATTTTCCTACCATCCAGAAGCACGAAACGGAGAGGAGAGTGTGGAAATGAAGATATTGGCCCTAAACGGCAGCTTCAGAAAAAACGGCAACACGGAAATTCTTTTGAAACAGGCCTTGATGGGGGCTCAATCGGAAGGAGCTTCGGTTGAGATCATCCGGCTCACCGACTACAAAATCGAGCCCTGCCGGGGGTGCGGGCTCTGCCTGTTCCGGGAAAATGTGTGTCAGGTGCAGGATGATGATGTCCCTTTCATCTTTTCAAAGATAGATGAATGTGACGGAATGATTTTGGGCGCCCCCTGTTATTTTTTGGAATTGACCGCGGTGGTCAAGCAGCTGATCGACCGGTGCTGGATTCTCGGTCATAAGACTGGAAAGGTCAGGAAACCGGCGACGGTGATCGTCCCCTATGCCACCCGGGGGTGGACCCCCTATGTTTCTCTCCAATCCAATATCCTGCTGAACATTATGGGGATGACGAAAATTAATGAGATCACCATTTGTACCCAGGGGATCTCGGAGGTAGTCCTCGACCAGGAAGCGATGGATTCGGCTCATGAGATAGGAAGAGAAATAGCCGCTGCCGCCAAGAATAAGGATTTTACCTATAAAGGCGACCCGGGTGTATGCCCTTCCTGCCATGATTGGCTTTTCCGAATATTAAAGGATCGGGAGACAGTGGAATGCCCCACGTGCGGAGTAAGGGGGAAATTAAGCTTGCGGGATGGAAAAATCAGCGTCACCTTTGAAGAGAAGGCATGGGCGGACAGCCGGTTCAGGCCGGACGTCGGCTATAATCACTTTACCTATCATATTGCGCCGTCCAAAGACTATTTCCTGAGGACCAAAGAGGAAAGGAAACTGAAAATTCAAAAATTCAAGGAATATTTGAACCGATGAGGGAGATTCGGCCATGAGCAAATATTTTGTGGAGCTGCGGTATTATCCGGGGGATCCCTTGGAGGAAATAAAAATAGATGATTTAAAAATCCTGGAAAAAGCGCACCGGGTGAAGATCTCCTGGGAGAAGAGGGAGAATAGAGAGATGAAAGAAGGCCTGCTGATGGAGAGGACCCTGGATAAGCGCATCGAAGATATCACTCAGGAAGTCATTACCGTTGCGTCGGATCAGGAAGAAAATTTTTCCGATTGTATTATCGCCCTGTATAAAAAATACCGATGCCCCCGCACTCCTTACGCCCTGCTGGGCAGCAACGAACCCGGCCAGAAAATTGCCAAAAAATTAATGGATAAATACGGGGGATGGTAATTTTTTCCAGGGACTTCATCAGACCGCGTCGCGGGGGCGGTCGCGTTCGAGGATCTTCTTCAGGAACTGGCCGGTGTAGGAACGGGGGTTCCGGGCCACCTCCTCCGGGGTTCCTTCGGCGATCACCTGCCCGCCGGCCTCTCCCCCTTCGGGACCGAGGTCGATGATATGGTCGGCGGTCTTGATGACTTCCAGGTTGTGCTCGATCACGATGACCGTGTTTCCGGACTCCACCAGGCGGTTGAGAACTCCCAGGAGTTTGTGGATGTCGTCGAAGTGCAGGCCCGTGGTGGGTTCATCGAGGATGTAAACCGTCTTTCCCGTGGAACGCTTGGAGAGTTCCCGGGAGAGCTTGACGCGCTGGGCCTCCCCGCCGGAGAGGGTGGTGGCCTGCTGCCCCAGCTTTATGTACCCCATTCCCACGTCGGCCAGAGTCTCGAGCTTGCCGCGGATGGGGGGGATGTTGGCGAAGAACTTCAGCGCCTGCTCCACGGTCATGTCCAGAACGTCCCAGATGTTTTGCCCCTTGTACCGCACCTCCAGGGTTTCCCGGTTGTAGCGTTTTCCCCGGCAGACGTCGCAGGTCACGTAGATGTCGGGCAGGAAGTGCATCTCGATCTTGATGATCCCGTCACCGCCGCAGGCCTCGCACCGGCCGCCCTTGACGTTGAAGCTGTACCGGCCGGCATGATACCCGCGGGCCCGCGACTCGGGGATCTGGGCAAAGAGGTCCCGGATGGGGGTGAAGACCCCGGTGTAGGTAGCCGGGTTGGAGCGGGGCGTCCGCCCGATGGGGGATTGATCGATCTCGATGACTTTGTCGATCTCCATGAGCCCCTGGATTTCCCGGACCTTGCCGGGTTTCTCCTTGGAGCGGTAGATCTTCTGCGCCAGGGCCCGGTAGAGCGTATCGATGACCAGAGTGCTTTTTCCCGACCCGGAAACCCCGGTCACGCAGGTCAGCAGGCCCAGGGGGATTCTTACGGTGATCTCCTTCAGGTTGTTCTCCCCGGCCCCGATCAGGGTTAAATATCTCCCCCGGCTATTCCTCCTTCGCTCCGGCACGGGAATCCTCAGCTTCCCGGAAAGATACTTCCCGGTGAGCGAAGCTTCCGATCGGACCAGCTCCTGCGGAGGTCCCTGGAAGACGAGTTCTCCCCCATGCACGCCGGCCCCGGGGCCGAGGTCCAGGACGTAATCGGCCGCCTGGATGGTTTCTTCGTCGTGCTCCACCACCAGGATGGTATTGCCCAGGTCCCGCAGCCTCTTCAGCGTGGCGAGAAGCCGGGCGTTATCTTTCTGGTGCAGGCCGATGCTGGGCTCGTCGAGAATGTAAAGCACCCCCACCAGGCCGGACCCGATCTGGGTGGCCAGACGGATGCGCTCGGACTCGCCGCCCGAAAGGGTCGCCGAGGATCGGCTCAGGGTGAGGTAGTCGAGCCCCACATTCAACAGGAATCCCAGGCGCTCCGAGATCTCCTTCAGAATCCGCCGGGCGATGTCCCGTTCCCTCGGGTTCAGCTCCAGACGGGCAAAGAAATCCAGGGCCTGGCGGATGGATTTTTCCGTGACCTCGTGGATGTTCAGCCCGCCCACCTTGACGAAGAGGCTCTCCTTCCGCAGCCGGGCCCCTTGGCAGACGGGGCAGGGCCTTATGTTCATGTACTTTTCCATCTCTTCCCGGATGATTTCCGAGTCGGTCTCCCGGTACCTCCGCTCCAGCTGGGGGATGACGCCCTCAAAATCCCGGTAGTAGAAATGCCGCTGCTCGCCCCGGTCGTGGTAAAACCTGATTTGCTCGCCGTCGGACCCGTAGAGGATGATTTTCTGCTGCTGGGGGAGGAGGGTCTTGAAAGGGGCATAGAGGTCAATCTGGTAGTGATCGGCCAGGGACTGGAGGATGGCATGAAAGTACATCGACGTCCTTCCCTGCCAGGGAATGATAGCCCCTTCCCGGATCGACCGGTCTGGATCGGGAACGATCAGGTCCGGGTCGAAGTAGTTGGTGGTTCCCAGGCCGTCGCACTGGGGACAGGCCCCGTAGGGGTTGTTGAAGGAAAACATGCGGGGGCTGATCTCCGGGTAGCTGATGCCGCAATCCACGCAGGCGAACTTTTCGCTGAAGACCAGCTCTTCCCCTCCCGCGACTTCCACCTTTACGATCCCCTCGGAAAGATTCATAGCTGTGGCCAGGGAGTCGGCCAGCCGCCTGGCGGCCCCTTCCTTGACTACGAGCCGGTCCACCAGGACCTCGAGGGTGTGTTTCTTATTCTTGTCCAGGGAGATCTCTTCGCCCAGGTCGCGGATCGCCCCGTCCACCCGCACGCGGGCGTAGCCACTTTTCCGCAGGTGATCGAACTCTTTCCGGTATTCTCCCTTGCGCCCGCGGATGATGGGGGAGAAGAGCTGCAGACGGCTGCCCGGCGGCAAGGCCATGATTTGGTCCACGATCTGCTGGATGGTCTGGGACTGGATCTCTTTGCCGCACTGGTAACAGTGGGGGCGGCCCGCGCGGGCGAAGAGCAGCCGCAGGTAGTCGTGGATCTCGGTCACCGTCCCTACGGTGGACCGGGGATTTCGGGAGGTGGTCTTCTGCTGGATGGAGATAGCCGGGGAGAGGCCCTCGATGGTGTCCACGTCGGGCTTTTCCATCTGTTCCAGAAACTGGCGGGCATAGGCCGAGAGGGACTCTACGTAGCGCCGCTGCCCCTCGGCGTAAAGGGTATCGAAGGCCAGGGAGGATTTTCCAGAGCCCGACAGGCCGGTAATCACCACCAGCCGATCCCGGGGGATTTCCACGCTGATGTTCTTCAGGTTGTGTTCGCGGGCCCCGCGGATGATGATCTTGTCACTCATAAAAGAGTTTCGGGTTTCAGGTTTCGGGTTTCGAGTTTTTAAAAGATTCGGTTCATCTCCAAATTCGTTGAAAGCCAAAGAGCTGGTCTTTTCAGAATTTCCTGTGATTTCATGGGCCCGGAAGAAAAGTCATCTTGCTTGCAATCATTAGGTACCTATCTCTTCCCACCGGTGGCGGGGGAATCGGTTATTTCTTCGAAGCTCACTTATCCCACCCCCGCTGCGCTTTGCGGATGACCGACAGGGGGTTCATGGAAAACGTATATCCCGCCGATGCTTGCTGCGCAATCTGGCTTTCCTTCCGGGCCCTTGGCAGGTTTTAGTAAAATATTCGATCAACGAATTTGAAGATGAACCAAAGATTCTAATAAATCTGTTTATCCGCAGAGAGAAAGACTGGAAAATTGGAATAATGGAATACTGGAATAATGGGGTTAAGCTTTTTATTTTGTTCCCAGCATTCCAATATTCCATTCTTCCATTATTCCATTTTCTTAATTCCTCTGTGTTCATCTGTGTCCAATTAGATTTTTGGATTTGATGCTTGCCTTTTCCGCACGGCCATCCGGGCCGCCAGCTTTATGGCTTCTTCCATGGAACGGGGGCTGGCGGTTCCCCGGCCGGCGATATCGTAGGCAACCCCATGATCCACGGAAGTACGGATAAAAGGCAGACCCAGGGTGACATTCACCGCCGTGTCAAAATAGAGAAGTTTCAGGGGAATCAAGCCCTGATCGTGGTACATGCAGACGACGGCATCGTATTTCCCTTGCACCGCCCGGTGGAAGAGGGAATCCGCCGGCCAGGGACCAGAAGCATCCCAGTTCCTTTCCCGGGCTCGGTCCACCGCCCGGGAGATGATCTCTTCTTCTTTCCCGAAGAGCCCGCCTTCCCCGGCGTGGGGATTGAAGGCGGCGACGGCGATGCGGGGGGCCCGGAATCCCCAAAAATCTTTTAACCCCCGCCCGGTAATTTCGATGACCGAAAAAATCTTTTCCTCGCTCAAAGACCCGCTTACCTGGTTCAGAGGGAGATGGGTAGTGACCA
>LJUR01000089.1 GCA_001304105.1 Deltaproteobacteria bacterium SM23_61 | reverse complement strand
ATGGAAACGACCTTTGCTCCGGGGGTGGTCATCCCGCTTCGGCCTTTCATGGGGGTAATGGGGGTGGCTCCCAAACCCGGAGAGAAACGGCCGGCTGCGGTTCCGGATTATTTCGGCGGGAACATAGACAACAAGGAACTGGTTGCCGGGACAACCCTTTTCCTGCCGGTCCATGTGCCCGGGGCTCTCTTTTCCACCGGCGACGCCCATGCCGTCCAGGGAGATGGAGAGGTCAATGTAACCGCCATTGAGACGGCCATGGAGGAGGCCGTTTTCAGGTTCCTGGTGCGGAAAGATATGAAACTTGAGCGGCCCATGGCGGAAACGCCGGCCCATTGGATTACCATGGGGTTTCACCGGGATCTTGACGAAGCGGTCAAGATCGCCCTCCGCGACGCCATTCAGTTTATCTCCCGAACCAAGGGATTGACACCCGCTGATGCCTACGCCCTATCCAGCCTGGCTGTGGATTTGCGGGTAACCCAAATCGTGGACGGAAATAAAGGGATCCACGCCATGATCCCGAAAGCCGTTTTCAAGAAATAACTTACGATACGTATCATCGGGGGGGAGAATCGACCTCCCCCCTGAACCTATTTTGGGGTCATCGCCAAAA
The DNA here is from genome assembly GCA_001304105.1 of Deltaproteobacteria bacterium SM23_61. GTDB lineage: Bacteria > Desulfobacterota > SM23-61 > SM23-61 > SM23-61 > SM23-61. The sequence goes on along the minus strand of LJUR01000089.1, from coordinate 11,614 downwards.
CTTTCCATCCCCCTATTTTGTTTCCCTCACCGGTCTCTTCCTCCAGGGTTCACAGAAGACCAGATAAGCCAATGCCTTTCGCTTAAAGGATGATGTCCTTCCGGGAAACCCCCGGCTCTGTCGGGTGAACCCCGGCATTTGACATTTCCGGGATGCCTGAGTCTGGCACTTGATCGAAGGTCACCTTTGAATCTGGATGAATCCCTACGGATTGGGCAAAAAATCTGTGTGCCGCAAACCCGCTGAGGGTTGGCACTTTTTGCCATTTCGATTGTGCAGAAATGGCCGTTTCCTTGAGAAAATTTGGGGCCAAGATTTAAAAAGGTAAGGATTTCAAATTGTTAAAAACAGATATTATTTCCCCTGAACAGGCATAATTATTGCTTTTCCCTAAAGGTAGAAATAATTTCCCATATTCAGGGACGGAGAAATGAGACACCAAGGTTCAGTGCTGGTTGTGGATGACGAGATTGGCCCGCGGGAATCCCTGCGAATGATTCTCCATCCGCTGTACGAGGTTCAAACCGCGGCCAGCGGGGATGAGGCTCTTGCCCGCCTACAAAACTACCCATTCGACCTGGTCACCCTGGACATGAGGATGCCGGGCCCCTCGGGCCTGGATGTTTTGAGACAAATCAGAAACCTGAAAACCGATGTAGACGTGGTCATCATCAGCGGTTACATGACTCCCAAGAATACGGCGGAGGCGAAAAACTGGGGGGCCGCGGACGTGATCAACAAGCCTTTCAATGTCACCGAGGTGATGGCCTGCGTGGGAAAACTGGTAGAACAGAAAAAGTACACCCGAAAGGTCAAAAGTCTGCTCGAGACGGCGAAGAACCTCGGGGTCCTGGATGAGAAAAAAGGGGGGAAGATGCTCGACAATTAGCCGTTTTTTGCTTCTTTGCCGCCCTGGGTTCCATCGAGAAATCCAGGGCGGCATTTTTTTTATATCGCCAGGGCAAAGAACGCCCGTCGGTCAAGGTCCGTAGCGGTAAAGCTGGCTAACGGTCAGATGATTCTCCACTTTCTTAACCCCCTCCACCGCAGAGATAGCCCTTTCGCAGCTCTCCAGGATAGGAGTGGAAGTGACGGAACCGGAGAGCCGCAACACTCCCTTTTTGGCCTCCACCTCCACATGCCGGATTTCCGGCCCTAGAATATCCATGAGTCGGACCTCCGCCTTTTGCACCAGGGCCAAATCACTCAGCTTTTCCCTGGTCTCTTCCTCTTTTCCGGCAATGTCCGAAGAACGGGCCGACTCCCTTACCAGGTTTATGGCGGTCTCCATGGAAATCTTTCCCGTGTTCAGGATCAAATCGTACAAACTTGGATCGTCCCAGTTTACGTGGAAGAAAGTGTGGATGAACCCGTAAGAATCCTGGTCTGCCTGGCGGAGAAAACGAACCGCCTGTTTCTCCTCGAGCTTCTCGGTCTCTACCAGCCGTTTCACCCTGACTTCAAAAGGGGAGATGATTCGCAGGTGCAGAATCCCGGGCAGGTTTTTCAGGAGAACCTGCCCGCCCCTCCCCACGATGACCGCCCGCCCCTTGCTGGCCAACTCGTAGAGAACCCCCTGGGTCGCATGGAGAAACTTTCTCCTCTCCAGGGAAAAAGAATCCCAGAAAGGAGGTTTCTTTTCGTCAAATTTTTCGACTTTCAGTCCAGGAAACCCGAACCCTTTCAGCAGCTGCTCGATTTGCTCCTTGTCCACATAGTCGTACTGCAACTGCCGGGCGGAGTCCTGGGCGATTTCCGTACCCAGACTTCCGATTTGTCGGGAAACGGTGATGACAGCCATGGCGGCACCCCCTTTCGATTCGGATGTCAGACGATCTTGCCTTCATGGGACCTTTGTTGGAATGGAGTTTTTTCCGCGCCTTTGAGGCGAATGGCCAGGACTCGGGCCAAAGGATCCAGCCCCTTTACCCTTAAAACAAGAAAACCCATTCCACAGTTGGAATGGGTCTCTCGATTGCCATGGGCCTCCCCCTTGTAGGCTAGAGGTTAGCGAAACAGATAAACGGATTTCTTTTTATTTTTATTATTTTAGCACATTTTAACAATAAATGGAAATCCCGGGAGTACCAGGAAACCCGGGTCATTGATCATTCGTCATTGGACATTGGGCATTGGTCAATGGTCAATGTCCAGCGTTCCCTCGTTCCTCGGACCTATTTTTTTGAAACTCCTTGAGCTTCTGCCAGACTTCTTCCACCTGCTTTTTCGTCTCCTCCAGTGACCCGGAATTGTCGATGATATAGTCTGCGTAGGCCCGTTTTTCATCGATGGGTAGCTGGGCGGCCAGGATGCTCTGGGCCATTTCCCGGGAGATCCCGTCTCTCTCCATGAGCCGCTGGATTTGGCTTTCCTGGGGGATATAGACCAGAAGGAGTTTGTGGAACAAGGATTGCAGGTTGAGCTCGATCAACAGGGGAATCACCACTTGAATGATCGCCGCCGGATTTCCGGCGGTGTGCTCCTTCACCAGCCGTACGAACTCCCCGTGGATCCGGGGATGGGTAAATCCCTCCAGCTTCTTTCTCTTTTCCATATCCCGGAAGACGATTTCGGAGAGCTTCTTCCGGTCCAGGGTTTGATCCGGGAGGAGAACCTTTTTGCCGAAGAAGGAGACGATATCCTTCCAGGCGGGTTTGCCGGGTTCCACCACGATCCGGCTGAGGAGGTCGAAGTCGATGATCGGCGCCCCCAACTCCTCCAGCATCCGGGCCACGGTCGATTTCCCGCTGGCGATCCCCCCGGTGACTCCCAGCAGGATGCGGCGGTCATTTCCCCTGAGCTCTTCCAATTTTTTCATCTCCCCATAGGCCATGGGAAACGCGCCGGAGATATCCCCCTCCCCCCTAAAATAATCCGTGTTCACCCGGGCCCCATTGGGTGTTTTTCTCTCGCTATGCCCCGCGCTCCTTGTTCTCAGCTTCCTACCCTATGCCTGTTGTTTCCTGAAGGCTTCCCACAGTCCGTCCCGGAACTCCGGGTGGGCGATGGAGATCAGGGCTTCGGCCCTCTGCAGGTTGGATTTTCCGCGCAGCAGGGCCACCCCGTATTCGGTCACGACGATGTCCGTCAGGTAGCGGGGAGTCGTGACCACGGACCTGGAAGACAGGGCGGGAACGATACGGGAAACCTTTCCCTTTCCGGCGGAAGAGGTCAGGGCGGTGATGAATTTCCCCCCTTCTGAAAAATAGGCCCCCTCCAAGAAGTCGAACTGACCTCCCACGCCGCTGATCTGGGCGCCGTTCAGGATTTCGCCGTTGATCTGCCCGGAAAGGTCGATTTCCACCGCGGAGTTGATGGCGATGAAGTCGTCGATCTTCCCCATCAGCTGGGCATTGTGACTCACCCCGGCCCCGTGCATCTCCAGGATCGGATTTTCATGGCCGAAGCGGAAGAGTTTTTCGGTTCCGATCAGCTCCCCGGCCACGATTTTCCCGGGATAGACACTCTTGCGGCGGTTGGTAACCGCCCCCGCCTCCACCAGGTCCACCACGCTGTCGGTGAGCATTCCCGAATGGATACCGAGATCCTTCTTCTGTTGCAGGAGGTTGAGGATGGCCGCGGGGACGTTCCCGATGCCGATTTGAATGGTGGCCCCGTCGGGGATCAGATCGGCCACGAATTCGGCGATGCGCTTTTCGGTTTCCCCGAACTGGATCTCCCGGTATGGTACCAAAGGAGCCGAGCACTCTACGAGAAAGTCCAACTGCTCTTCAGTGAAGAAGCAAGGCCCGGGGGTGCGCGGAGCCTGGTCGTTCACTTCGGCCACGATCGTCCGGGCTTCCAGGGCCAGAGGGTAGGCATGTGAGGTGGAAACGCCCAGGCTGAACCTTCCCCGGTGGTCCGGTGGGGATACCTGGATCAGGACCACCCCGAGGGGTTTCGGGCCCTTGCGGGAAAAGACCCGGGGCACGTCGGAGTAACGGACGGGAAGAAAATCGATTCGTCCCTCCACCCAGTCCTGGCGTAGGGAAGCGCTGTTCTGGAAGCTGATGCAGCGGAAGGAGGATTCCAGCCCCTTTTTGGCCAGGGGGTGTTCGGCGAAGAGGATGCCGTTGATGACTTCCACGTCCCGGTAGAATTGGGAATCCTCGGCCAGGGCCCGGAGGAGGGTCTGGGGCTGGCCGGAGGCGATGGAAAAGAAAATTCGGTCCCCTGGCTGGATGGACTGACGAAGGGCTTCCCGGGCGCTGCACCATTTCCCCGATTTCATTCCCGATCCTTTCTCGTGGTCAAAACCATCGGCCGCGGCCGTTGGGTCCCAAAAAATGTATCACATCCTATATTTGAATACAACTTTTTGCCGGAAAGTGAAGGGTTGAGCATGGGATTCAGGTTGGAGGAATTCGGATCATCATCCTAAGGCGGTTATTCTTTCATCGGTTCGGGCCTGTCTGGGGGAGATTCGCAAGGGGAAATGGGTCAGCCCAGCCTTGCCTCTGCCACTATTTCCCCGCAGGCCTCTCTTTGCGGAAGACAGGCGCGAAGGTGATTCGGAAGCGATGATCCCTCCCGCCAGGGGCGGGACTGATGATCCGAATTCCTCCAGCCTGAATCCCAACGAGCAAAAAAGACTGAGGATGGGCAGGGGAGAGATCGAGGTTGACAAAGAATCGGCCAAATTATAAAAAGGAAATGGCCTTGGCGGGTCCGAGGGGACGGAAATTTCCGCCGGTCGATCCGCAGGGAATGCCGACGCCTGAAAAGCGAGGGAGGAAAGAATATGGGCGCCTCAGATGCCGCCGCCAAGGGAAAGAAGGCGGCCGGGAGCACGGATAAGAAGAAAGGGCCGCGGGAGGCCTACACCAGTTTCGGTGAACCGGTTAAAGTCTTTTACGGGCCGGAGGACCTCTCCGGCTTTGATTATGGGCAGGACCTGGGAGATCCCGGGGCTTACCCTTTTACCCGGGGCATCTATCCCACCATGTACCGCAGCCAGCTCTGGACCATGCGCCCCTACGCCGGCCTGGCCACGGCGGAGGAGACCAACGAACGGTTCAAGTTCCTGCTCAAGAGCGGGCAGACGGGACTGAGCCTGGCCTTCGATCTTCCCACCCAGCTGGGCATGGATTCGGACGATCCCCTGGCCCGGCACGATGTGGGCAAGCTGGGAGTGGCCGTGGACACGCTGGAGGACATGGAACGGCTCTTCGACGGGATCCCGCTGGACAAGATGAGCACCTCCTTCACCATCAACTCCACCGCGGCCATCATTCTGGCCATGTACGTCCTGGTGGGGAAGAAGCAGGGAGTCTCCCCCGAGGCCCTCCGGGGGACCGTGCAGAATGACCTCCTGAAAGAGTACGTGGCCCGGGGGACCTGGATCTTTCCCCCCAAGCCTTCCATGCGTCTTATCGCCGACACCATCGAGTACTGCATCAATCACATCCCCCGGTTCAACCCCGTCAGCGTGTCGGCCACGCACCTGTGCGAGTACGGAGCCAGGGCCGAGCAGTCCGTTTCTCTGCCCTTCCTGAACGCCCTGGCCTACATCGACGAGGTGTTGAAGCGGGGGTATTCCGTCGACCAGATCGCCCCGCTGATCGTCTTCCACATGGCGGTGGGGGGAAGAAACTTCCACCTTTTCGAAGACGTGGCCAAGCTGCGGGCCGCCCGGCGGCTCTGGGCCCGGCTCATGAAAGAACGTTACGGGGCCCAAAACCCGGAGTCCATGCGCCTGAAATTCTCCACCGGCGCCCTGGGGGGAGGCATGACCGCCGCCGAGCCCCTGAACAACATCACCCGGGGGGCGCTCTTCGGGCTGGCGGCGGTCCTGGCCGGGACTCGCTCCCTGAACATGGGCTGCTTCGATGAAGCCTACGCCATCCCCTCCGACCTGGCCATCCGCACCGCCCTGCGAGTGCAGCAGATTCTGGCCTACGAGACCGGGGTGACGGACACGGTGGATCCCCTGGCCGGCTCTTATTACGTGGAGTCCCTGACCAACCAGATGGAAGAGAGGATGCGCAAGACCATGGCGGACTATGAAAGCCAGGGGGGCATCGTCAAGGCCATCGAGGAAGGAACGTTGCAGAGAGACCTGGCCCGGCAGAGCTACGAACTGCAGGAAAAGATCTCCCGGGGGGAAAAGGTCCTGGTGGGAGTCAACCGGTTCACTTCCAAGGAAGAGGAGAAGCCCATCGAGGTCTACCGGGCCAACCCCAAGATCCGGGACACCCAGATCGCCAGGCTGAAAGAGGTGAAGGCGAAGAGGGATTCGAAGAAGGTTCAGGAGGCCCTTGCGGCCCTGCGCGGGGCCGCGGAGAAGGGGGAAAACATCTTCCCGACCCTCTTCCCGGCGGTGGAGGCGCGGGCCACCGTGGGGGAGATTATTTCGGCTTTGAAACAGGTGTTCGGGGAATACCAGGAGCCAAGGAGCATTTAGCTGAAATGCCATGTCCAGGGGATGGGAAAATTCGCTTGCCAAAATGAGGCACTGATTGCTTCGTAGGCCGGCGTCCAATAAAATCCGGTCGTACCCATGGGAAATCTTCTTGTGTTTACCTGGATTTTAGCCGACTGACGGGCGTTCCTTTGCGGATGTCAGGTGAAGCCTTGGTTGAAAACGGATGTCCCGCCAATTTTGGCGGCGCGAATTTTCCCATCCCCTGGACAACAAGAGAGGTTTTCCCTTTATTAAGGATACCAATTTTTTAAATTTTCTTTACTGATTACCGAAGGAGTGAGGAATGAGCGATAGCCGGCCCATCAGGGTTTTGATCGCCAAGCCGGGCTTGGACGGGCATGACGTGGGGGCGAAGGTGATCGTGCAGAGGCTGCGCAACGCCGGAATGGAGGTCATCTACACTGGCCTGCGCCAGAGCACGGAGAAGATCATCTCCGCCGCCATCCAGGAGGACGTGGATGTGCTGGGGCTCTCCATCCTTTCCGGCTCCCACGTGGAGCTGTGCCAGGAGCTGATGGAGGGGCTGAGGGAGAAAGGAATCAAGGATCTTTTGGTCATCGTCGGGGGAATCATTCCCAGGGAGGACATCCCCCTTCTCAAATCCAGCGGGGTGGACGAAGTCTTTCCGGTCCATTCGACCCTGGAAGAAATCGAAAAATTCATAGGCGATCAAGTATCCCGCCGGAGAGGAGAGGCAAAATGACCGCTCCTTTATCGGGTGTCCGGGTATTGGATTTGTCCCAGATGCTGGCCGGGCCCTTCGGCTCCATGATCCTGGCGGACCTGGGGGCCGAGGTCATCAAGATCGAAAAACCCGGCGAAGGCGACATCGGGAGAGGCATGCCTCCCCATTTTTTCCACGGGGAGAGCGTCTATTTCTTCAGCGTCAACCGGAATAAGAAATCCATGACCCTGGACCTCAAGACGAAGAAAGGGCTGGAGATCTTTTACCGGCTGGTGAAGGCCTCCGACGTGGTCTTCGACAATTTCCGCCCCGGGGTGTTGGAGAAGCTGCACATCGACCATGAGACGCTGAAGAAGATCAACCCCCGGATCCTCTCCTGCTCGGTCTCGGGGTACGGGCAGACCGGGCCCTTCAAGGACCGCCCGGCCTTCGACCTGATCATCCAGGCCCGGGGCGGGATCATGAGCTATACGGGAGAACCGGGCCGCATGCCGGTCCGCATGGGGGCCCCCATGGGGGACCTGACCGGAGGGTTGTACGCCGCCCAAGGGGTCATGGCCGCCCTTTACCAGCGCGAGAAGACCGGCCAGGGGCAGCGCATCGACATCAGCCTTCTCGACAGCCAGCTCTCCCTCCAGATTTACCGCGGCCTTTACTACCTCTATGCCGGGGAGGTGGCCCAGCCGGTGGGTTCCGGCCATGTATCGGCCAATCCGATCCGGGCCTTCAAAACCAAGACCTTCGACATCGTGATCGACGCCAACACGGACAAATTTTTCCAGGAACTTGTGGGGGCCATGGACCGTTCCCACCTGGCCTCCGACCCCCGCTTCGTCACCCGGGCCGACCGATTGAAAAACAAGGAAGCCCTCTACGCCATTCTGGAGGAGATCTTTTTGCAAAAAACGGGGGAGGAGTGGCTGGAACTGCTGGAGGGACGCCTGCCTGCCGGCCCGATCAACACCGTGGATATGGCCCTGAACGACCCCCAGGTCCTGGCCCGCAACATGGTCGTGGAGGCCACCCACCGCTCGGGAGAAAAGATGAAGCTCCTGGGGACCCCGATCAAAATATCGCCCGCGGGAGAGCCGAAGTTCAACCCGCCCCCCGCCCTGGGGGAGCACACCGGGCAGATCCTGCAAGGCCTCCTGAATCTCAGCCCGGCAGAGATCCAGGAGCTTCGGGAGAAGAAAGTGATTTAGCCTTTATCAGGATTTCCCCCTTTGCCTCCAGAAGCAACTTTCCCTGGCATCAAAAGGACCCTTGGCGGGCGCGCCCTTGGGTGAACCTTCCGAATGGTCCTCCGCAGGTTTCGGGCTCGATTCCAATTCTACGCCCCCTGGAGGACCTTGGGTTTTTTAAACAAGGGGTAGACGATCGAGAAGACGGCGGCGAGGATCAGGACGGCGCTGATCGGGCTGCTCACCAGCCCGAGGGGGTTGCCTTCGGAAAGGAGTAAGGCCCGTCGCAGGGAGAGCTCCGCCAAATCCCCCAGCACCAGCGCCAGGATACATGGAGCCACGGGGACGCCGAACTTGCGCATGAAATAACCGATCAGGGAAAAGGCGAACATGAGGAACATGTCGTTCACGTCGTTGTTGAGCCCGAAAGCCCCGATGACGCAAAGGATCATGATCGCCGCCGAAAAGACCGAGTAGGGCAGGCGGTTGAGCTCCAGAAAGAGCCGGATGGCGGTGCCAGCGATCACCAGGAGGAGCAGGTTGGTGAGTAGCATGGCGACGAAGATCCCGTAAATGATGTCTGGCCGGCTGGAAAGCAGCAGCGGGCCGGGCTGCATCCCGTGGATCATGAAGGCGGCCACCAGCATGGCGGTGGTGTTGCTGCCGGGGATCCCCAGGGAGAGGAGAATGGTCATCGAACCCCCGGTGGAGGCGTTGTTGGCGCACTCCGCGGCCATCAGACCCTCGACGGCGCCCCGGCCGAATTTCTCGGGTTCATACTTAGCCGTGCGAGCCGCCTCGCCGTAAGCCAGAAAGGCTGCGATGGTCGCCCCCGCTCCCGGCAAGGCACCCACAATGGTACCGATAATGGGGGAGCGGATCATGGTGAGCCAGTACTTTTTGAAGAGGGAAAAGGGGGGTAATTCCCCCCTCAGTCCCCGGTACTGCACTCCTCCCTTGTAGTCCTTGAAGGGTTCCTCGGCCTCGATCATGATCTCGGACACGGCCAGCAGGCCCACCATGGCCACCACGAAGTTGATGCCCCCCAGCAGGACGACCGAATCGAAGGTGAACCGCTCCTCGCCGGTGATCCCGTCGGTGCCCACCGTGGCCAGAAAGAGCCCGAAGAAGCAGGAAAGAAACCCTTTCAGGATCGAGCCTCCCGAAAGGCCCGAAACGACGCTCAAACCGAGAATGGTCAGGGCAAAATATTCGGCCGGCCCGAAACGGAGGGCGAAATTGGCGATCAAAGGAGTGGCCACGATCATCACCCCGACGCTGAAAAGCCCCCCGGAGATGGAGCAGAGGAGATAGACCCACATGGCGTAGGCGGCACGGCCCTGTTTGGCGAGGGAGTGACCTTCGATCACCGTGGGCACCGACGACGGCTCGCCCGGGATGCCGAAAAGGATCGAGGTGATGGACCCGCCGGTGATGCCCCCCAGGTAGGCGCCGATGAGCAGGACAAAGGCGGTCATCGGCGAAAGGGTATACGTGAAAGAGAGGATCAGGACCACCCCCATCGAGGTGCTGATGCCCGGCAGCGCACCGGCCAGAAGGCCCCAGAGGGCGCCGAGGCACATGGCGATGAGATTCTGGGGCATCAGGATGGTGGCAAAAGCCTGCGCGTAGATGTCCAGCATGGACAAACCCCTGCGGGGCTAATAGAAGAGCCGGCTGAAGGAGGCGAAAATCCCCACCCCCTTGGGGAAGGGGATGGAGATGAATTTCACGAATACCGCCACGATGATGGCGGTTAGCAAAAAGGGGGATACGAGGAGGACGGTTTTTCGCCTCTCCCCCAGGAAAAAGGCAAAGGCCGGAATGAATAACAGGGTTGCCAGAATGAACCCCAGATAAGGCGTCAGCCCCATGAAGGCCAGGAAGCAGAGCGCGCTCAGCGTGACCGTGATCCTCCGCTTCCTCTTCTCGACGGTGGACTCCCCTGCCGGATGAGCGGGGGAATCGGATTCTTTCGGTCCCCTCCAGAGGCTGCCCAAAAAACGGGCAAGACTAAGGAGGATACATGCGCCCAGGGCAATGCCCGGCCACAGCCCGCTTCCGATTTCTCCCGGGCGGCCCTTGCCCATCAGTCCCAGGGCTTGAAGAAACATGAAACCGAAAAAGACGGCGCAAACCCCGAAGAAGACCCTCTCCCCTTTTTTCATGGCGAATCTGCCTTTATGGGGACGCGCGGGGAGGCCGCTCCTCCCCGCACCCTGGAGGAGGGAAACAAGACCCGCGGGAGAGCCTCATTTCACGTAGCCCAGCTCTTTCAGGACACCCGTGAATAACTGGATCTGCTCTTCCCAGTACTTCCGGGTTTCTTCGGGCCCCAGATAGCCCGGGCGCACATCCAGGTGGTTGTCCTTGATGTACTTCACGTAGGTGGGATTCTCCAGCGCCTTCTTGATTACATCATGCAGGAATTTGTGCCGATCGGCCGGGGTGCCTTTCCGAACCGCCCAGGCCCGCATCAAGCCCTGGCTGTAGTCGATCTTGAGCTCCACGGTGGAAGGAACATCCGGGAGGGAGGGGTGACGCCTGTCCATGATGACGCACAGCACCTTGAGCTTTCCGGCTTGGATCAGGGGCAGGGTTTCGGCCAACTCTTCTACTGCGCCGTGGATGTGTCCGCCCAGGAGGGCCGCCTTGATCTCGGCGCCCGAATCGAAAGGTACGAAAGTCACCTTCACCCCAACCCTCTGGAAAAACGCCACGGTCTGGATCTCCGACCACCCGCCGGGCGAAGTCCCGGCGAATTTCAATTTCCTCGGGTTCTTCTTTCCATAGCCGATCAGGTCGGCCAGGGTCTTGAACTTGGATTCGCCGGAAACAATGATCCCCGAGGTATCCCACTGGATGCGGCACAGAGGGTCGAAGTCCCGCAGGATGTGGGCCCGGGTTTTGGGTTTGACCGCATCGATGAGGTGGGAAGTGGTAACCGCCAGAATGGTGTACCCGTCGGCCGGCTGCCGGGTAACGTGGAGCATGCCCTTGGTGGCGCCCCCGCCGGGCATGTTGGTTATGACCACGCCGTGTTTAAGCTGGGGTTTCATGCCTTCCACGACGGCCCGGGCGGCCGTATCGCTGCCGCCGCCTGCGCCGAAGGGAACGATGATATCGATGGCCCTTTCCGGATAGGCAGCCCAGGAAGCATTTTCTCCCGTTACTATCCAGGGGATGATAAAAAGAGAGCACAGCAGAATCCATTTCTTGATTCTCATGTTTGCACCTCCCTTAGATAAAAGCTGTTTTTAGGAAATCGATGAAGATCGGTTTCGAACGGTGCCCAAATCGCTTGCCCTGTCCCCCTATCTATCT
>LJUR01000280.1 GCA_001304105.1 Deltaproteobacteria bacterium SM23_61 | reverse complement strand
CCCAAAATGATGTCGGTGGGGCTGCACAACCGGGTCATCGGCCGGCCGGGCCGGGCTCAGGGGCTCGACCGTTTCCTGGCCCACGTCCGAAAATTTCCGAGGGTTTGGATCGCCAACCGCAATGCGATCGCGAAATTCTGGCTGGAGAGATATGCCCGGGGCTGAAAAAAATCCCCGAAGGCTATTCTCCTACCCCTGATCCGAAAAAAACTTGAAGAGTCTCTCGTTCAACTCGGCGTCGATTTCCCCCTTCTCCACTTTCTGGAAAAAAAGCTCTTTGAGGGGATCGATCAGTTTCCGGGTGAATTCCCGGCCGAAACCGGGGTCCTTGTACTCGAAGAAGGGGTCCATGTAGGCGAAGGCCGAGTAGAAGAAATTTCCGAACAAGTAATTGCGGTCGAGCACGCCGAAAGTGACCCAGGGGATCACATCGGTCACGTTCACCCAGTCGGGGTAGAGACTGCGGTCTCCCACCAGCTGGATCTGCGGCTTGCCGAAGGTTTCCACCGCCAATCTGCTGTAATCGCTGATCATGGGGTCCAGGCCCATCTTGGCCCCCCCGACCCAGTCGGCCGCCACGAGATCCTCGCTACCGATGATCGTCTCCGTCAGGTTCGGCTTTTTATCGGCAAAGATCCCGAAGGGGCCGTCGGCGCTGATATGGGCGTCGATCAGGCCGAAGTGGATGGGGAACCGTTTGAGGAACTCGATGGTGGTGGTGAAGATGTCCCGCTTGTGGTGGTACTCCAAGAACTTGTTCTCCATGGGCAGGGCGCCGTAGATCACCTTGAGGGTCAGGGTGTAACGGGAATAGGGATGGGTCTTGTTCTTGGCAAAGGCAATCCGGAAATCGGCGTTTTTCCATTCGCGGTTCACCCAGTGTTTCCCCAGTTTTCCGGCGAATTCATATTCCTCCAGGTCTTCCGAAAGGTCGATGACCCGGTAGTTCTTCTCCAGAAGCCCGATATGCCGCGCTACGGTCTTCACTTCCCGGTTGGTGAAGAAAGTCCCGTAGGTGCTGCGGGCCTCGGCCACGGCCAAGTTGCGGTATCCCCGTTCGTAGATCCGGCTTACCAGGTACTCAACCAATTGGGGGTCGGTATAGGTAGAATGATCCTTGGTGGAATACATGAACATGAAATTGGGTTTGAGGATGATAAAAAAATCTTTTTGGCTCTTCCCCGATTTCTGCCGGGCCGAATCCAGCATCGGAAAGAAGCCCGTGGCTTCCAGGACTTTGTCCAGGGCCTTGAATTTATCCGGGTCCTTGATGGAGGCGACGGTCACCACCCGGTCGGAATTGACGCCCCCCAGGTTGAGGGGATCCATGTCTTCTTCCATGGCTAGATACAAGTCGCCCTTTTCATCCCGCAGGGAAACGACCCGCCGCTGGAAGACCCCGGTGGGGAAATGATCGTTGTTTAGCTCCAGGATGTTGTCATCCACGGTCTGGAAGGTTTTTCCCTCGGATGGCTTCCAGGTTTTAGCCCCCTGGTCATCGACCTGCAGGTCGAGGGTGACCCAGCGGCCGATGATCTTGCCGAGTTCCTGTTCCATCCGGTCGATCACCACATCCTTCCGGTTGCCCCGTAGAACATCCGAACGCACCTTCACGTAAAAAGTCCGCGGCTCCGGAGAAAGGGCGCAAAAATAATTGTAATAGATCTTCGGCCAGCGGATATTCGAGAAGAGTGCCTTTTCCGCCTCCCCCAGCGTCTTTTCCCCGACCAGGTAAAATTCCCTGGAGCCGGTTTCATCCTGGAGGGTGATCTTTCCCTCCCTGACTTTCACCCGGTGGGGGGTCATATGCCATCCCAGGCTCTCCAGCTGGGGATGCCATTCCCGGATGTCCTCCAGCAACTCATGGGGAATCATCTTCTGGTACTCGGCATTGACGCCGAAGGGAAGATCCACGGGATCATATTTTTCATAATCAAAACGGATCTCGATTCGCGCCTGGACCTTTTGCAGGTGAGCCGGAAGGTGGGTTTTATGAAGCTCGCTCCGGTACAACTGGTACCCCTCCCGGATCTGGTAGAGCGGTCCCTGGTATTGGTAAATGCCGTCTTCCACATCCAGATCGAGCCCGCTGATATCCCGGTCCGTAAGGACATACCTTTCCCAGGTCCCGTCTTCTTTTCTTAAGAGCAGGGCGGCATCCCAGAAGATCTCCTCATCCCCCCAGGGAAAGTCCTTGTCGTGGATGCCGGAGAAGAAAAAGAACTCCCCTTCCCCTCCCCCGCGGTGGGCGAGCTTTCCCCGCAGGACCAGGTTCTCGTAATCACTGTGGTAAAAGGGGCTGATCTTTTTGAAGTACGTGTCGCGGATCTCCCCGTAGCAGAAGGAGAAGAACTGGGAGACGGCTTTGAATTTGGCGATCAGGGAACTGGTGTTGGTGACGATGAAGGAAGCCAGCATGGAAGGAAGGCTCTTCATGTGAAAATGGAGAATGCCGGATCCGTACACGGGCCGGTCGCTCGAGTCCCCCCGGTAGATAAAAGCTTGGTCATGTCCTCCATCAGGTCGATCTTCGGGTCATCGTAGATCACCTTGTAACCGGAAAGGAAATAGTCCTGGCCGTCCTTTCCCTTGAAGCCGAAAGAGTACGTCATATGCCGCTTCCCCGTTGCCGAATCGGGGCGGAAGAGGGAGAAAAGGCCGCCGTGGATGGGAAGGTCCTGCCCCAGGGGCGGGTAAGAAAGGGTACCGGTCAGCCCGGCTTTGCGCCCGGAGAGCTTGGTGAAGTCGTCCACATCTTCGATATGAATGGTTACATCGAAGGAAAGGGGGGTATTCCCTTCTTCGCCCCGTTTTTCTCCCTGTTCAAAATCCATCTCCCCTTCGGTCAAATACCCGGACATCTTCTCCGAGAAACGCAGCCCGATCTTCCCTTTGGTACCCATTCTCCACCTCCTTCGTGAAAGGGTTCAGCCTTAAGGGGGTTTTCAACCGGGTGCCAGGCCCGGCGGCCACAACCCAGGCATCTCAAAAAGGTCAAACGTCGAGATTCCCCGCACAGAGCCGGGTGGCTTACCCTGAGGAAATTATTCCCACGGCGCCGGATGGGCCACCAGCCGGGCCCCCTGGTGGGCCTGCTCGGCCTTCACCGCAAAGAGCCCGAGGATTCCCGGCGCGCTTTTCATCTTCGGGGGCCGCCAGCTAGCCTTCCGCTTTTTCCATTCTTCGTTGGATACTTCCGCATTCAGGGACCGGTCCGGAAGGCTGATGGAGATGATATCCCCGTTTTTGAGCAGAGCCAGAGGGCCCCCCACCGCAGCCTCCGGAGAGACCTGGCAGACGCCCAAACCCCGGGCAAAACCGGAGAAGCGCCCGTCGGTCACCACCGCCAGTTTCCCTTCCAGGCCCATTCCCACCACGGTGGCCAGGAGGGCATAGGTATCCGGCATCCCCGGCGCTCCCCGGGGGCCGCTATAGCGGGCCACGATCACCTCCCCGTCTTTTACTCTCTTGGCCTTCAGCGCCGCCACCGCCTCTTCCTGGGAGCTGAAGCAGCGGGCCGGCCCGCGGTGGAAGGGAATGGTGTTGTTGAGCATCCGGGCCAGGGAGCTGATGGGGGCCAGGTTGCCCTTGAGCACGGCAATTCCTCCATGGGACAGGAGCGGTTCTTTCCGGGAAAGGATGGAGCGCCTTCCTTTTTTCAGCATGGGCTCTCCGGCCTGGACCCAATGCTTCAGCATTCTGCCGCCAACCCCCCTGGCGGAAAGATGGAGGAGGGTTTTCAGCTCGGCCGTCACCGCCGGAATCCCCCCGTCCTCGTGAAGGTCCGGAAGGAAGTACCGGCCGACCGGCGCCACGTTGGAGATGCAGGGAGTGGTCCGGCTGAATTCGTCCACCTTATCGATGTGAATGTGCTTTTCCAGGCCCAGTTCCCGGGCCAGGGCGAGGATGTGAAGGATTCCATTGGTCGAACCCCCCAGGGCCATGCAGACCCGGAGCATGTTCTCCAGGTTCTTGGGCCCCATGATGGACCTTGCCGTCTCTCCCCTGAAGACCATGGGAACGATGGCTTCCCCGGAAGCCTTTCCCAGGCGCAATCTTTCAGCGGAAACGGCCCGGGAGGTGCCGGCAAAGGGAAGGGTCATGCCCACCGCTTCGGCCAGGCACTGCATGGTATTGGCCGTGCCCATGATCGAGCAGGCCCCCGGGGAGGGGCAGACGGCGTCTTCCAGGAGCTCGATTTTCCGAGGATCGGCCTTTCCCCGGGGAAGAGCGCCGAAAACCATCTCATCCAAATCTGACAGGGTGACCTTCTTTCCCTCGCAGGTTCCCACCTCCATGCACCCGCCCGGAACGATGATGCACGGAAGGTCCAGCCGGGCCGCGGCCAGCAGGGCCCCCGGCACCACTTTGTCGCAGGAAACGAGGATCACCAGCCCGTCAAAGATCTGCTGCTCGATGATCGCCTCGATGTCAAAGGCCAGGAGGTCCCTCGTGGGAAGATCATAGCGCATGGAGGGCTCGCCCAGGCTGGCCGTGGGGCACTGGGAGATGGCGGTGAATTCCAGGGGGGTTCCCCCCGCTTTCCAGATGCCGTCCCTCACCGTGCGGGTGAGGTGGTCCAGATTGTAATGGCCGGGACAGACCTCCCCCCAGGTGTTCACGATGGCGATGAGGGGCCGTTTCAGGTCGTCCGTGGTGTAGCCCATGGACTTGTAAACCGCCCGCCGATGGGCGCCGCCGGGGCCGTGGTAGTATTTCTGCGTCTTCCAGGTGGGTTTTTTAGGCATAGAACATTTCTCCGTCTGCAAGAAGGCCGTAGGGGCACGCTGCAGCGTGCCCCTACGATTTTTGACCGATCAGATACAGGGCTGCGTCCAGTCCCAGGAAATACCCCTGGATCCCCAGGCCCAGGATCACCCCCTGGGCGGCTTCGGCGATCACCGAGGATATACCCCGGGCATAATGATTGGCGATATGGACCTCTATGTAGGGAATCCTCACCCCTTTAATGGTCTCCCCGACAGCCTTGCCGAAAAAAGAGAATCCTCCGGGGTTCATCACCAGGGCATCCGTTTTATCATGGTAGGCCTGGATGATCCGGTCAATGCATTCTCCTTCGGAGTTGGTGTAGAAGATTTCCAGCTCGAAGCCCTTGGCTTTCGCATAGTCAAGGAGCATGCGATCGAGCTCTTTGGCGGTGGTCTTCCCGTAAATCTCCGGCTGCCGGATTCCCAGCAGGTTCATATTGGCTCCCTGGATGAGCAGAATCTTGGGCATGAGTCCTTTACTCCCTTCTTCAGAATTTTTTGAATTATCCCACGGACGGGGGAAGACTTCAACAGTCATGAACTCCGGTAGAATCATAGTCTGGAAAGCCCTGAAACGCTCAAAGCCCACGCAAATGGACGACCCACCGAAAGATAGTCATCGATGGTATGGCAGGCCCGGAGGCCACAACCGAAGCCTTTCGGAAATATAGACCTCCTATTCCGAAATCCGCCCTTCACTACGCGGAGTGCAGGGCTGCCCTGAATTCTGTTTGTTTCAGGCCGCATTCCGCATTTTCCAGAGACTCATGGTCGAATCGCAGATTTTATGTTATAAGGGGAAAAAACCAAAAGATCGGATGGGAGGGGAGATCGATTCATGGCGGATCTCAGCACCAAGATCGGGAATGTGATCCTGAAAAACCCCATTATCATCGCCTCGGGCACTCCCACCTACGGCCCCGCCAACGTGAAAAAATGCATCCGCAGCGATGCCGCGGCCTTCGTCACCAAGAC
>LJUR01000088.1 GCA_001304105.1 Deltaproteobacteria bacterium SM23_61 | reverse complement strand
GCGGTAATACTTCTTCAGGTCCCCTCCGACCCTTCTCCGGATGACCAGGCTTTCGATCTGCCGATGTCTCTCGACCGGGTCGTAGGCCAATTTCACCTTTCCTCGCTGATGCTGTCGGGAAGTTCGTTTCGGTCATTCTTCTCCAGCGGGAAATAGGTCTTCAGCTTTTCTCCGATCTCCCCGATCCCCGCTTGCATCTGGCTCATCTTCCCTTTTGGGGCTGCCTTGTATTCACCCTTGGTCGCGGCGATGACGGCGCTAACACCCGCATCGATTCCTTGGTAGAATTGACCTTCGCGAAACCAGGGGCTGATCTCGTTGCGGATAATCGTCCCGGCTAAAGCGGGGCCTTCTTGGCATCCTGCTCCGCCTCGAAAAGAGGCATCCCTTCGAACCCGAAGAGGCCGGCAAAGAGAACTCCTGG
This sequence comes from Deltaproteobacteria bacterium SM23_61, assembly GCA_001304105.1. Lineage (GTDB taxonomy): Bacteria > Desulfobacterota > SM23-61 > SM23-61 > SM23-61 > SM23-61. Next base: position 11,865 of record LJUR01000088.1, on the reverse strand, counting down.
AAAGGTGCGGATTTTCTTGTTGTAACTCAGGACGCTTTCATTGAATCGTTTGCGCTCCACGCTGATCCGGTTCTCCGTCCCCTCCAGCTGATCCTGCAGCTTCATAAAATTCTGGTTGGATTTGAGGTCGGGATACTTTTCCACCACCACCATCAATCTCCCGAGACCCCCCTCCAGACCCTGCACGGCCTGCAGGGTCTTGTTGATATCCCCGGACTGGCGTGCCTCTCCCCACTGGCTCCGCAGGCGGGTCACCTCTTCCAAGACGTCCCTCTCCTGCTGGGCATAGCCCTTCACCGTTTCCACCAGGTTGGGAATCAGGTCGGCCCTCCGCTGATACTGGTTTTCCACCTTTGCCCAGGCGGCCTTGGCCTCCTCCTGGGAACTGACCAACCCGTTGTAGATCCCAAACGCTCCAACTACCAGCACTCCGATAATCACCAAGGGAATGAGAATGATGGCCACTTTGCTCATGGGATCCTCCCACCTTGATTTAAAAAATGAGGCCTTAATGTAGCACAGGGGAGGGGGGATTTCAACAAAGCCCAAGGGAAAAGGGTATAGCGGGCAGGGTGTAGGGTGCCGGGAAAAAAAATGCGGAATTCGGAATGCGGAATGCGGAATTTTGATTCTGCCTTTCCTCGTTCGCATCAAACCGAGCTTTACGGAGAGAATCTCCATTTGACTTGCCGGCGCAGATGAAATATTTTGGAATTTGGAATAAGAGAAAAAATTCCTCGCTCCCTTTACTGCTGATCTGAAGATTCTTTTCTCCTGTAAGGCATTTTATTTTGGATTTCATCCGTGTTTAGCCGTGTCCCATTAAAAGCCGTAAGGCGCGAGGCGTAAGGCGTAAGGTGTAAAATGTTTTTTACTCTCGGCTCTCCGCTCTAAGCTCCAGGCTGATTTTTTTATCCGTGTTCATCTGCGTCCTATTGAAGAGTTAGCTCGCTCTGTGTTTTATGGCCTCTGTGGGAACGAAAGGAATTTCTATGCGATCCGATGGGAGATCTCTCCTGCAAATCCGCCCGGTCAAGATCACCCGAAATTATCTCCAACACCCGGAAGGCTCCGTTCTGATCGAACTGGGCAACACCAGGGTGATCTGCACCGCAAGCGTGGAAGAAGACGTTCCCCGCTTTCTCAAGAATTCCGAGCAGGGCTGGGTCACCTCCGAGTACGCCATGCTCCCCCGTTCCACCCTGACCCGGACGGCAAGGGAGTCGAGCACCGGAAGGGTCGGCGGGCGGACCCAGGAAATTCAGCGCCTGATCGGGCGCTCCCTTCGTTCGGTGGTGGATCTCACCTCTTTCGGAAAGCGCACCATCTGGATCGACTGCGATGTCATCCAGGCCGACGGGGGTACGCGGACGGCCTCCATCACCGGAGCCTTCGTGGCTCTGGTCGACGCCTTAGGGGTCCTGCGGAAAAAGAGGGCCCTCACCGGGCCCCCGTTGAAAGATTCCGTGGCCGCCATTTCCGTGGGCATGCTCGGGAAGAAAATCTACCTGGACCTTAGCTATGAGGAAGATTCCAAGGCGGATGTGGACATGAATTTTGTCATGACCGGAAGCGGCCGCCTGGTGGAGGTCCAGGGAACGGCAGAGCGCACTCCCTTTGAAGACCGGGACCTCAGGCGAATGACGGAAATCGCCCGGAGGGCAATTCGGCAGCTCAGCCGTCTCCAGAAAGGTTCCTTGGCAAAACAGGCAGGCCTGTGGAAAAAATAGAGCTGGTCATCGCCACCATGAACGCCGGCAAGCTGCGGGAGATTCAGGCCATCCTGGCCCCCCTGGGGTTGAAAATCTTATCCCTTCGGGATTTCCCAGGGATCCCCGACATTGTCGAAGACGGAAAAACTTTCGAAGAGAACGCAATCAAGAAGGCGGCTGTCGTCGCCCGCCTGACCGGCCGGGCGGCGATCGCGGATGATTCCGGCCTGGCAGTGGATGCCTTGCAGGGCCGACCCGGAGTCTTCTCCTCCCGTTATGCGGGAGAAAAAGGAACAGACGAGGAACGATACCAGAAGCTACTCAAGGAAATGGCTGGAACCCCGCAAGGGAAAAGGGGGGCCGCCTTCATCTGCGCCATGGCCGTCGCTTCCCCGACAGGAAAAGTGGAAGTGGTCGATGGCAAATGCCATGGAGAGATTGCCTTCTCTCCCCGAGGGAGCCACGGCTTCGGCTATGATCCCGTCTTTTACCTTCCGGAACGGGGCAAGACCATGGCCGAGCTTGAGCCCGAGATTAAGAACCGGATCAGCCACCGCGCCCGGGCTTTGGAAAATTTGAAGCAGGTTCTGCCAAACTTCCTGAAAGAAAACCTATAGAATAAAACCAAATAATTTCTCTCTCGCAGAGGCGCAGAGGCCTCAGAGAAAAGGCGAGTTTCTGGTTTTAATACTAAAAATGACTGTTGTTTTTCCCTCTGTGTGCTCTGCGTCTCGAGCGAAGCCCATGCACCTAATATGGTTCAGGGCGAAGCGGGCGAGAAAAAAGTTCTTATCTCTCACAGAGCTCGCAGGGATCGCAGAGAAGGCTCGAAAAATAATAACCTCTCAAATCCCAGCCTTGTATTCAGACAAATATTCCGCTTTTCCCTGTGGCCTCTGCGGCCTCGAGCGAAGCCCTTGAACCTAATATGGTTCAGGGCGAAGCGGCCGAGAGAAAAGTCTTTGCCCTATCCCGCCTTCTGCTCATTTACCATTCCGTTTCCCGCTTTCCGACGTTATTCTTGCCAGTGATCTTTCTTCCATGATATAAAGAGGGTGTCGGGGCGTAGCGCAGCCTGGTAGCGCACCTGCCTTGGGCGCAGGGGGTCGCCAGTTCAAATCTGGCCGCCCCGACCACAAAGGCTTTTCACCACCGAGAGCGCTGAGAATTCCTTGATCCAAGATCAAGGAAAATGAAGGGCTCGATTTGTCCTTTATTCTTTCCGTTTCGCTTTACGATTGATTGATCCGGCGGAGAGCCAATTGGGAACAGGAAGGGCAATGGTCAGCGTTGGATGATCAGTCTCTTGCTTTGGCGCTAAAATCTTACTCTTTGCATTCTTTCCGTCTTGGCGGGATAAAAGAGTCCTTTGGCTTTCCCCGTTTCCCCCTTTTCCCCCGCCGGTAATTATCTTCTGCCCTGCCTTCTTTCCCACCCGCCCATGAGATGCATGTGGAGGTGGCGGACTTGCTGTCCAGCTCCCATTCCGTTATTGATCAAAACTTTGTAGCCCGACTGGATCCCATGAGCTTCAGCCATCTTCTTGGCGGCTAAAAACATTTTCGCTGCGATCTGGGCGGTTTTCTCATCCAGGGAATTCATCGAATCGAAATGCCTCTTGGGTATGATCAGAAGATGGACGGGGGCTTCCGGGTTAACATCTCTGATGACCCCGAGATCCTCGTCCTCGTATAAGATTTCCCCGGGCAGCTCTCTGGCCAAGATCTGGCAAAATATGCAGGTCATTTTTCCTCCACAAGTAATCATTTCGTCAATTGGACAAGGTTTCTTAAAGGTTTTTTTATAGGCTACGCGGAGGAAAAAGGGAAGAGATCGAGGATCGGTCCGGCGGGCGAAGCGGTTTTGAAGTGACGCCGAAGGCGGAACGTTCCTCTAACCGCCCCTTCGGCGTGGGGTCCTTTCTGTTGACAACGCCTCGATAAAATGGTAAAAATTGCTTTGGGCGCCTGTAGCTCAATCGGATAGAGCAACAGCCTTCTAAGCTGTGGGCCGGGGGTTCGAATCCCTCCAGGCGCGCCACACGCTGAAAGCGTGGGGAAAAAAGCCGATCCTACGTTATTAGGGAATGGTTATTGGTTATTAGAAAGGCGTTAAAGGCAACTGAACGAAAAGACCAATAACCTATAACCAATACCGTATAACGAATAACGTATAACAAGTAACGGTAGGAAGGGCGAAGCGCTCCTCGAGTGAAGCCTAAGGCGGAACGATCCTCGAGTCAAGCCGAAGGCTTGACGGTCCTCAAGGGTTAACGATCGCTTTTATTTTTTGTGGTGAGTGTAGCTCAGCTGGATAGAGCACTGGGTTGTGGCCCCAGCGGCCGAGGGTTCGAATCCCTTCACTCACCCCACTTTTTTTGCCCTCCGCCCCTTTGGCGGTGTATTTACTTTCTCTATTCCCTATTTATCTGCTTTTATCTGTGTTCATCCGCGTCCCATTACTTTTTTCTGCGCCCGTAGCTCAGTTGGATAGAGCGTCGGACTTCGAATCCGCAGGTCGCCCGTTCGAGTCGGGCCGGGCGCGCCAACCAATTCAGTAAATTACCAGAAAAATATCAATCCGCTATTTCTTTTATCCCCTGTATTTGTCAGCTTATGTCCGTGACACTACACTGGGATAGGACAGGGGTTTCCTGAGTCAAGAGCTCGCTGCCGAATTCTATGGGGGAATGATGGCCCGGGCGATGGGAAAATTATGAACCGAATCTGTGATTCAGCGCATCAGGATGAAAAGCGGCAGCAACGTACCTTTCCCCAAGGAGGATCAAAGAGAATCAAGGAATGGGTCACCGAATTTCCTGGGCAATCAGCGTCCTTATCGCGACCTTTTCCAAAGAAACCATAAATCGGGCAAGCATAAATTTCCAAGCGAAGAGGCTTTTGGTGCAGACTTTCGAACGACCAGGGCGGGGTGAAGCGATCGGCCTTCCGTCCGATCCACGCCCGAGGGAGATCAATGATCGGCCAGGGTTTGAGTAAATTTCAGATTATTCTCCGACCCGGGGGCCATTCCTTGGGCCGTGATCTTGGGGCGTTGAATCCAGCGGTGAAAGTGGAGGCTGGTGGAGGTGACGGTAAAACCGGTTCGGAAGCAGGTGCGCAGCGCCGGATAATTGCTGGCCAGTGTCCGGACAGCGACCACCTTGGTTCCGTCTTGAGCCATTTCCCGGAGGGCGAAGCGGTTCAACGCCGCCCCGAGGCCCCGGCTGCGGGTTTGGGGCCGGACCCCGATCAAATCCAAGCTGCCGCAGGGCATGCCCACGGTCCGGCTGAAGGTTCGACTCATCTTGAAGGTGATGAACCCCTCCACTCCCCCCCCGGACCGGGCGACGAGCACTTTAAAAGGCTCGGCATCGAAACAATGGGCGACCAACTTGCGGTAGAGAGACTGGGCGGCTTTTTCGTGAATATTGGGGTCATATACAAACCGATTGTGCACATGGGTATCCGCCGCGATATCCAGAACGGGCTCGCGGTCCTCGTTGCCGCAAGGGCAAACATCGATTCCCGGAGGAGTCCGGAGGGCAATGGAATTTCCCAGCGTCTGTCCCAGAAAGATTTCCGTCCCCACGTAACGGAAGGCGCAGACTTCGAGGGCATGGGCGGAATAGATGTCATCGACCGCGACGCGGCAATCCAAAAAGTCCACCTCGGGAAGTTCTTCGATAACTACCCGCAAAAGGCGGGTATGCACCAGCGGGCTGTCCGACCGGGCCAACAGATGGCGCACGGCGTACATGCGCAGGCCGAAGTGATCGCTCATCCAGGGAAGGAATTGGAGGGAGATCAAACCGACCAAGCGCCCATTGTCTCGTAGGACGATGTTCTGGGATTCGGGCTCAAGGAGCGTGGTTTTCAAGAAATCCACCATCGAAGCCTTGGAGATCCCCATTGCCTGAAGCTGGAAGTCTTTATGGGAATATTCCCGGAAAAGCATCTCGATTTCGCCGTCCCGCCGCGGATCAAAAGGGGCGAAAACCAACCGACTCAAGGTCATGGGGATTCCTCCTGCGCCTCGATTCGATAGGTCGCTTCCCACCGCGTGGTTCGCAGGGGAATGGCGGGGGTCCATTTTTGATAGGGGAGATGATCCGGGCCGGGGGAAAGGATCAAGGGAATTCCGGTGGGCGTGACGGACGTGGACATCCACCCTTCTCCCGGAACATAAACCACGGAATAAAAATGCCCAAACCTCCCCGCGGGCCGGCAGGGAATCCCCCGGGCGCGCAGAAAAGCACACTCCAGAAGCACCGTATCCGGACAGGCGCCCCTGCCATTGGCCAAAGTAACCGGGGGGTCCTGGTACATTTGATCCAAGTCGGAATAAACCGACTGTCCTCCAAAATACTCACGGCGTTTCCGCTGGTCATACGTAATCGTTCGATCCATATACCGGGACAAACGAATATACTCCTGACGAGCATCCACGGGGGAAGAGCCGCCGGCTTCGGCCCAGGCCATTGCTGCCGGCAGGGTCGGATCGATCTTGTACCCCCCCTTCAGGAAAGGAATAACATCCGGAGGAAGCTCGGCCTGAGAGGGCTGTCCTGCCAGGAAGATGTCGTGTCGCAGGAGCTCGGCCATATCGACCCGATAACGGAAGGCGAAATGGAGGTGAATGGATTGATTCTGCCGGATCTCGGGGTAACGCAGGATAAGCCACCGGTTTCCGGCTTCATCGATCCGCAATTCTTTGGCCGTTGGGGGTCGAACCACGTTTCCCGCCGAATGCAAGTTCCGGCCGAATGCTTCGCGGGGTGCGGTAATCTCGAGGTCCAAAGGTCCTCTGTAATTCTGAGCTTCGACCTTGAAGGAGACTCGGTAAATTCCGTTCAGGATAAAGGAAGAAAGAATTTTCCCCTGGAAAGGGCTCGGGAGGGGCTTCGCGGCTGTCCAGCGTTCGAGGGGGGCCTTAAAGACAGCCCGGTTTAGTCCCAATACGAGTCCGGCGTCGCGATCCGCCGGCGTGAGGGAGCGGTCTGCAAGCAGGGCGAGATCCGCCAGGGTGAACGGGCGGGAACTCTGGATTTGAATGAGGACTTTTAATTTCGGTTTGATTCTGGCTACGACGGGCCAGTTCGGCTCTCTGTTGGATGGCGAGGGTTGAGCCCCTGCGATAGCTGCGGTAAAAAAAGAAAAAGCCAGGACGCCGAGCATGGGAAATAAAAACTTTCCCTTTGATTTTCGTCGGACGCCCGGCCCTTCACCCGAGAGGATATTCGGTGAAAAGTTTTGGAAAACCTCCACTCGTCCTTTCGATGCTCCGGTTTTTTCCCGCCCCCTGATCATCGCCCCCCTTCTGCCGGAGATAAGCTCTTCGAACTACGCGGTTCTTCTTCCGGCCATTCCTCGGTCTCAGGATGTCGGAATCTCGGGAGCCGAGGCGATTTGCTTTGTGAGCGGGTCTCTTCTTTCTTCCTACTATAAGAATCTACATAAGTAAAGGGAAAATTGATCCTCCTTATTTCCTGTCTGCCCATTTTGCCGGGCCAAGGGGTTCAGTCCAAATTGGGTTGGATTTTTGTGGGAATTTTGTGGGAAAATTTTTCAAAAAATGCTAAGATTCGGTCGGTAATGGAATTTTTATGGAGCCAACGGACCTGAAAGATCTGACCTTTTCCAAGAAGGAAGATTTCGTAACCCGGGAGATTGCCGGGGAAACGATCATCGTTCCCATCCGTAAGCAGGCGGGGGACCTTGAGTCCATCTATACCTTGAACGAACTGGGGACAACGATCTGGGGGATGATCGACGGAAAGACCAAGGTCAGCAAGATCATTGAAGCCATCCACGAAAACTATAACACGTCGAGGGAAAATGCTGCCAGAGACGTAGTCGAATTCCTCCAATCTCTGGAGGAAGCACGCCTGATTCAATCTTCTAAATAGGACGACCGGGCACAAGGTTTGTTTAAGGGCTACCCCTCGAGCTAAAGGATCGTCCCGGTGGCCTGGGGGCATAAACCGTCTCCACGTCTGGACCTTTTATCCTCAAAGTGCCGCTCTCCCGGCATTTTCCAAAACCTTTTTTATGAATCTTTTCAATCCCTTTTGCATAAAGTTGCATTCCTTTCTGGCCGATAAGGAAATAAGACCGGGGGAATTGGTGTGGGCAGACTTTCTGGTCAAGGGTCAAGGTGAAAAAGCCAGTAGTTGATTGGTACATTTTTTGCAATGCTTTCTTATAGTTCCAAATTTACATTGCCATGGGAAATTTGACGATCCAAGCAGGTACTCCTTCCTTTACCACCGGCGAAGACGAGGAATCCATCCCTGGATCGACTTTTACCAGCCTTCTAAAAGGCGTTCTGGGAATGGGGGCCTCTTTTCGTTTTCGGGCCAACGGGGTCAGTATGACTCCGTTCATAAAGCAGGGAGACCTGGTGACTCTATCCCCCTATGCAGGATCCAGCCCCCGCCTGGGTGACGTGGCGGCCTTCTTCTTCCCGGGTACGGAAAAGTTGGCGATTCACCGTGTTGTGGGGAGAAAGGAAAACGGTTATCTCTTGAAAGGGGATAACGCCAACGCCTTCGACGGTGTGATTCCTCCGGAAAACATCCTGGCCCGGGTGAAAAAAGTGGAAAGGGAAGGAAGGGAGATCCGCCTGGGACTCAGACAGGAACGCTACGCAATCGCCCTCCTCGCCCGTTCCGGGCTGCTTCCATCCTTTTTTTATCCTCTCTGCAAAATCATCCGCCTTTTCACCGGCTAACCCACCCTGCTCGTATCTCCTTTCCCGACCTGAAGGGTTCCCTTTTTTCGAATTGACAGACTGCCTCTCCGTTCATTAGAATCCAGCTACCATCAAGATAAGAAAAGGAAGTGAATGCCATGTCTCCAGATTCGTTCCCATTGCCGATGGAAGGAATTCGGGTTGTGGATTTGTCGCGCGTATTGGCCGGGCCGTACTGCGGGGCCCTATTGGGCGACATGGGCGCCGACGTGATCAAGGTGGAAGAGATCAAGGCGGGAGATGAGATCCGCGCCTGGCCGCCGGTTCAGAACGGGCAGTCTCCCGCTTTCATCGTCAACAACCGTAACAAAAGGGGAATCGCCTTAGACCTGAAGGCTCCGGCGGGGGCGGAAATCGTCCGCCGTCTTGCCCAAAGGTCGGATGTGCTGATCGAAAACTTCCGAACCGGGACCATGGAAGAGTTCGGACTCGATTATGAGAGCCTGGCAGAGAAAAACCCCCGCTTGATCTATTGTTCGGTTTCCGCCTTTGGACGGAAAGGCCCCCGAGCCCGGGAGGCCGGTTATGAGGCGGTCATGCAGGCCTTCAGCGGGATCATGTCGATTACCGGGGAACCGGACGGGGAGCCGGTCCGCGCCGGGGTTTCCTTCCTGGATCTTTGCACCTCGGTTCTTTGTGCCATGGGCATTGTCACCGCTCTCTATGTCCGCTCCCAGACAGGATTGGGGCAGCGCATCGATGCGGCGCTTCTCAGCACAGCCCTGGGACTTCTCAATTACCACGCCGAAAATTACTACGCTGCCGGGATCGTGTCCAGGGCCCTTGGGTCGGGACATGCATCCCTGGCGCCCTACCGCAATTTCCGCTGCGCCGATCAGCAATGGATCTTTATTGCCGGGGGGAATGATCGGCTGTGGAAGAGGATCGCCGGGGCCCTCGGCCTGAAACCGCTCACCGAAGATCCAAAGTTCATTACCAACTCCGAACGGGTAAAACATCGACAGGAATTGGATGCCCTGGTGCAGGAGGCCGTCGAACGCTTCGATCGGCCCACCTTGATGAAGGTCCTGGAAGAGGCCGGCGTTCCCGCGACACCGGTGAACTCCATCGATCAAGTCCTGAAGGATCCCCAGGTGGAGGCCTTGAACATGGTCTGGGAAATGCCCCAGCCCCACAAGGGGAAACTCCCCCTGGTGGCTTTTCCCCTCATTTTTTCCCGATCGCAAACCAATCTGCGGCGCCCCCCGCCGCAACTGGGGGAACAAACGGATGAAATTTTGCAGGAAAGTGGGTACCGTCCGGAGGAGATCTCTCAATTGCGGAGGGAAAAGGTTATTCGCTAAAACCCTCGAGGGAAAAAGGGTTACAGGATACCGCATGCTGTTCGGGGAATTTGTTGTCCCCACTCTTCTTGAACGAACAAGCGATCCATCCTGAAATATTGCAGGACGGAGATGAACTCCGGCGTGTTAATGGGGTCTTCGCTCATCCCGAAAAGATGAGAACTGCAGGAGCAATCGGAACATCCGAAACGGGGGACTTCCCAGCCGGATATTCTCTTCAGCGCTCGGGCCAGTTCACATTCCAGGGGATCGCTTGCCCGGACCGGCAGACCCAGTTGAAAATCGGCATGGGTGCGGAGGTAGTCGATGTGCCAGAAGAGCTTTTTCCCTTCTCGTTTATGCCTCTCCAAACGTTGAGTTAAGTTTTTCTGCGCTGATCCCGCGTATAGATAATATCCTCCCTTGAACGCTATTCTACCGAGTTTCCCGATATTCAATTTTCTCCCGGCGGGAAGCTTCAGGATCAAGATGTAACTTCCCCGGTCTTCCGCTTCCTTTTCAATAATATCCCAGGGAATCCTCAGCAGCCTGACCTTTGAAGTGAGGGAAAGATCCGGGTTCAGCTCCAATCCGACGGGCAAAAAGGACACCCTGTCTTTTGCCGCCAGCAGGGTTTTCGAAAATTCCAGGTCGGTGTGGTAATCGGGCAGGAAATAATTGGCCCTGGGCCAGCCGATGAAGAACACCACGGCTCCGGATTTCCCGCGGTCCCTCAGCTCCGCCAGTTCTTCCAAATGCTTCTTCCCCCGGGCAGTAACCGCATCCGGGAACATGGCAACTTGTCGGCCGAAAAGGGTGCAGGATTTGACTTCCAGGTAGATTTCTTCTTCTCCCCTCTTCAGGAGAAAGTCAAAGCGGCTGTTCCCATGCCGGATCTCCCGCTTGGTGATCTCTGCCCCCTCCAGCCCGGGAATTATTCCTTTTCGCAGAAGATGCTCCACGAGATCATTCGTCCGGTGGGTGTGGGCCATAACCGGACGCCCTTCCCGCTCGATGGCCACGACCGTGTAGGGAAGTTTTCTTCCTGGCTGGAGTGATTTTTCGAGGTAAAGGACAGCCCCCGGCAGCAAAAGCTCCCAGAGCCGTCCCGGATTGGGTAAAAAGGCCGTTATGGTTTTCCCATTGAGTTTACAGACAACAACGAACCGATTCGGTCTCTTTATGAAAGTGGCCTTTTCCGTCGGCCCGAAAAAATTCAAATTCCCTCCTCAACCAAAAAGGGCGCCCAGCCGGGCGCCCCTACATCCGCCCTGCACTACATGGGGTGCAGGGCAGCCCTGAACCCTACGTGGTTCAGGGCGCATTCCGCAATCTCTCTGTTTTTGGCATTTCATTCCGGATTCCACAATCCGCATTCCCCATTCCGAAATCCGCAATTTCTTTCCCCTGCCCCCTGCCCCCTGCACCCAGCACCCTGCACCCTTCTATTGCTTCTAGGAGGCTACCAGCTCACTTCCCCCTTATTGATTGCCTCCTGAAAGACCTTCGGATCCCGCTGGGCCAGTTCGATGACTGCTCCGTTCAGGTCGCGCAGGAAAACCAGGTGGATTCCCGGCGTGGGTTCGAAGGGCTCGCCGAGGAATTCGGCCCCCTTGGCCTTGAGGTCTTTGTAGGTTGCGTCGAAATTGTCGGTCTTGATCCCGATGTGATGCACCCCATAATGCTCCCTCGAGTCAACGGGTTCGTTGGCCGGCCCGAAGGCTATGAGTTCCAGCATGGATTCGCCGATGCGGAGAAAAACAATTTTCTTTCCCCCGGCGAGGTTGCGCCGCAGGATGACCTGGGCTCCAAACATCCGCTGGTAGTAATCGACAGATGCTTCCAAATCCCGCACCCGAACGGTCACATGTTCGATCGAAAAGGCCATAACCCACCTCCTTTCAAAGAATGGGAATTGAGAGTTGTGATTGGAGAGTTGTTGAACGAGCAACCAGCAACCTTTTTATACCCGCGTATTCTTCCCCTGCCCCCTGCACCCTGCGTCCTTTTCCTTACACCCTACATGACAACATTCAAGACATCGTTCACTAAATTAGCATTCAGGACATCGTTCACAAACGTTCTTTGACAATCGAATAGCCACAGCCTGTTTTATC
>LJUR01000087.1 GCA_001304105.1 Deltaproteobacteria bacterium SM23_61 | reverse complement strand
CTGGACGCCAAGGGCGCGGTGACTCCGGCGGGCCGGTCGATGGCCCGGCTGCCGCTTCACCCCCGGCTTGCCCGGCTCTTGCATAGAGCGGCTGAACTGGGATGCACACGCCTCGGCGCTGACCTCTCGGCCCTTCTTTCCGAGAGGGACATATTTCGCCGGACTCCATCCGGATCCCGGGTCCACGGGGAGGGATCAGACCTAAGCGCAAGGATTGATGTTCTGCGGCGGTGGCGGAAGAGGCAAGAGGCCGCCGGGGATGCGGACCCGTGGGCCCTTCGAGCGGTGGACCGGGCGTCGCAGCAACTCCTTAGCCTGATGAGGAAAGATTCGAAAGCCGCCGGGGAAGAGCCCGGCACCATCCTTCCCCGTCTCCTCCTTGGCGCTTTTCCCGACCGGATCGGGAAAAGGCGCGAAGAGGGGAAGGGCCGCTTCCTCCTCAGCCAGGGAAGGGGGGTAAAACTTCCTCCCGCCAGCCGCCTTTCCAGGAGCCCTTTCATCATCGCGGTCCATGTAGACGCCGGCGAAAAAGCGGAAGGCATGGTGCACCTGGCCGAGCCCGTGGGCGAGGATCTCCTCCGGGATGAAATGGGCGCCCGCCTGGAAACCCAGCGCAGGGTGGAATGGGACAGGAGGGAGGGAAGAATCGTCTCCACCCAGGAAGAGCGGCTGGGGGCGGTGCAGTTATCGGTCAGGCCGTTTCCGCCCGGGGAAGAAGAGGCGGCCCCCCTGATCTGCGAAGCGATCCGCTCGGGTTCGGCCAGGATCGATTTTAGCTATGAAACCCGGCAGTTCCAGGGCCGGGTCAGCCTCATGAGGAGGACTTTTCCCGGGGAGAACTGGCCGGACCTGTCGGAAGAACGTCTCCTCTCCGCTCCCCAAGACTGGCTCCTGCCTTGGCTCAAGGGGATTCGGACCCGGCAACAGCTGGGCGCCCTGGACCTTTTGCCACCGCTTCGCGCCCAGCTTTCCCGGGAGCAGCAGCGGCTCCTGGGCGAGCGCGCCCCCACGTCCCTGGCCGTTCCGAGCGGCCGCCGCGTGGCCCTGGATTACGCCTCCGGAGACATCCCGGTGCTGTCGGTGAAGCTGCAGGAAATGTTCGGCCTGGCGGACACCCCCGAAGTGGCCGGCGGGCGGGTGAAAGTCCTGGTCCACCTCCTCTCCCCGGGCGGCAAGCCGGTTCAGGTGACCCGGGACCTCAAGGGGTTCTGGAACAGTGGATACCAGGAGGTGAAGAAGGAGTTAAAAGGCCGGTACCCGAAACATCCCTGGCCGGATGACCCGTGGAAAGCAGTCCCCACCAGACAGGCCAAGCCCCGCAAGCGCTGAACCGGGAGCCCAGGGTCCAGGCGGTTGATCGGGTTCATTGTAAAGAGGAGGATGAAAGAAGGGACCTCAGAGATGGAGCCGACGGGGAGATTTGAACTCCCGACCAGCCGATTACGAATCGGCTGCTCTACCACTGAGCTACGTCGGCTCTCGCAAAGGATTGGAATTTCAGCTCCCGGCTATCGTTATGTCTCGAAAGTAAGGCGAATAAATCGTCATGTGGAGCCGGGGGTCGGACCGATGTGCGCCGCCAAAATCGGTGGGTAAAAGCTTCCTTCGACAGCGATCCGCCGGATTCCGCAAAGGAACGCGCGCCCCAAAGCTACGCCTTCGTAAGATCCGTAGGGGCGATTCATGAATCGCCCCCACATTGGCGGTATGCATCGTAACATCTCCGTGGGCTGAGGAGGCACCGCCACATATTTTGGCAAGCGCAGCGGTCCGAGCCCCGGCTCTTGATCTAGGGTGCGACCTCAGAAAATCAGCTCCCGGGAGCACTTGAGGAGGATGAACTCCCCGCAGTCGTTTTCGCGGGGACAGCGGGCACACTCGCAATCGGCCGCGGTGTTCTCCAGGTAAGCGATGAACTTGATCTCGTCGCCGAAACAGACCGGCCGGTTTTCGGCCGGCGCCGCTTTGCTCTCTGGTGATTCCATTTGCAACCATTCTGCCACAGGGGGGGCAGGTTTTCAAGATATTATACAAATTCAGGATACGGAGAACCTAATGGGACACAGATAAACACAGATGAACACAGATATAAAAATGGAAAAGGACCTGCAGACAAAAGATTTTATGGGACGCGGATGAACACGGATACACTCGGATCATTCCCTCGCCCCCCCTTTTCTAAAGGGGTGTGGGGGGGATTTCTGATTGGTTTGTGGTCCTGCGCAAAGCATGCAATTTAGATTGCGGCGCAGCCGCGCTAAGTTCATCCGCACTCCGTCAGGTTTTTTGTTTTTCAGTCATTTACGAAAATGAAATCTGTGTTTATCTGTGTTCATCTGTGTCCCATTCAGTCTTTTGAAAATATGAAATCCGTGTTTATCCGTGTTCATCAGTGTCCCATTGAGTCTTTCCGCATTCGATCCGGTTGTTTTTTAGGGGGGGATTTGCTAAACTCTTAAGAAACCTTCGGAAAGGTGTACCTCTGAAGAAATTCCTCAACCTTTCGGGTTTTAAAGTCGCCCTCCTGCTGACCCTCGTGGTTCTGGGCATTTACTACCTGGACCCCCCATTTCTGAACCTCCTGGAACTAAAAACCCTGGACCTGCGCTTCCTTTCCCGCGGTAAGATTCCCACCAGTGATAAAGTGGCCCTGGTGACCATCGACGAGAAGTCCCTGGACGAACTGGGTCGGTGGCCCTGGCCGAGGACCCGCATGGCCCAGCTTCTGGATGCCCTGGTGAAAGGGTCGGCCGGGGTGGTGGGGTTTGATATCGTCTGGGCCGAACCCGATCAAAATTCGGAGCTCATGAGCCTCACCGCCCTAAAGCGGAAGGTTGCCGAACTGAAGCTGGGAAACCCGGACCTGGAGCGTTACCTGGACGGGGTGCTGAAGAGGGCCGACTCTGACCGGATTCTGGCCGATTCCCTGGCCCGTTCCCGGCGGGCCATCCTCGGCTACTTCTTCCATTTCTCTCCCCGGGAAGGTCCCGGGAAGAAAGAGAAGAGTCCGCCGAAAGACCTGCCGCCCCTCACGGCTTTCAACATGGTCCGGTTCACCTCCGAAGAGGCCGCCCGAGTTCCCCTTTTTGAGGCCCAATACCCTGCGGTGAACATTCCCATCCTTTCCCGGGCCGCCGAGGGAGCGGGGTATTTCAACATTTTCCCGGACCCCGATGGAACCGTCCGGTGGGCGCCGCTGGTCATCAAGTACCAGGACCGCCATTACTGTGCCCTTTCCCTGGCGGTCCTGAAGAAATACCTGGAGAATGCCCCCCTGGGCCTGCGCATCGCCGAATTCGGGGTAGAGCAGATGCGCCTGGGAAAACTGTCCATCCCCACCAGTGAAGAGGGGAGACTGCTGATCAACTACCGCGGGCCCCAGAAGACCTTTCCCCATTATTCGGCGACGGACGTGATCCACGGGAGGACCCCCGACAACGCCTTCCGGGGCAAGATCGTCCTGGTGGGGGCCACGGCCATCGGCATCTACGACATGCGGGTCACTCCCTTCGAACATGTCTTCCCCGGGCTGGAGATCCACGCCAACGTGATCGACTCCATCCTCCAGGGCCACTTCCTCCACCGGCCCAACTGGATCACCCTGGTGGATATCCTGGTGGTCGTGGCTGTGGGGCTCATTCTCGGGGCGCTTCTCCACCGGTTCAAGGCCCACTGGGGAGCCCTGGTGGGGGCGGCTTTATTCCTCTCGGTCCTGGTCCTGGGAAAAATTCTCTTCGAAAACCCGGGAGTCTGGATGAACCTCACCTACCCCTCCCTCAACCTGGTGCTCATCTATCTGGGGGTTACCGGGTACCGCTACATGACCGAGGAGAAGGAGAAAAAGAAAATCCGGGGCGCCTTCCAGTATTATCTCACCGCTTCGGTGGTGGAGGAGATGCTGAAGAACCCGGACAAGCTCAAGCTGGGGGGCGAAAAGAAGGACCTGACCGTCCTCTTCAGCGACATCCGGGGTTTCACTTCCATATCCGAACAGATGACCCCGGAGGGGCTGGTCAGGTTCTTGAATGAATATCTTACCACGATGACGGACATTGTCTTCAAGTATGACGGCCTCCTGGATAAATACATGGGGGACGCCATCATGGCCATCTGGGGGGCGCCCCTGGACCAGCCGGATCACGTGAAGCGCGCCTGCCTTGCCGCCCTGGAAATGGTGGAGGAACTTCACCGGCTGCAGAAGAAATGGAGCGCGGAAGGGATGCCCTTTTTGAACGTGGGGATCGGGGTCAACGCCGGCCCCATGGTGGTGGGGAACATGGGTTCCGACCGGCGGTTCGACTACACGGTGATGGGCGACAGTGTCAACCTCGGCTCGAGGCTGGAAGGGTTGAACAAAACCTACGGGACCAACATCATCGTGAGCGAGATGACTTTCGATAAGGTCAAGGGAGAGTTCCTGGCGAGGGAACTGGACCTGGTTCGGGTGAAGGGAAAGGATCAGCCGGTAAAAATCTACGAGCTTCTTTCCCCGGTGAAGACCGCCTCCGCCCATCAGCAGACCCTGGCCGGGGGCTTCCAAGACGCTCTGGCCGAATACCGGAAGAGGAACTGGGACCGAGCCCGGGAAGGCTTCCAGGCGGTGCTTAGCAAATTTACCCACGACGGCCCGGCGAAGCTGTACCTGGAGCGGTGCGATGCCCTTTCCAAGAACCCCCCGCCCGTGGATTGGGACGGGGTCTATACCATGACTACGAAGTGAGAGCGGCCATGAGCAGACCGACGGTGGCGGAGATCGACCTGAATGCGCTGCGGCACAACCTGCAGCAGCTGCGGAGGATGGCCGGGGGCAAGGCCGAAGTCCTGGCGGTGGTCAAGGCCAACGCCTACGGCCACGGGGCGCCGGAGGTGGCCCGGGAGCTGGAGTCCGCGGGGGCCCGCATCTTCGGGGTGGCCACCACGGAGGAAGGAATCGAACTGCGCCTGTCCGGAACCCGCGCCCCCATCCTGCTCCTGGCCGGGACTTATCCGGAGGAATTCGACCGCATCGTGGTCAACCGCCTGACGCCGGTGATTTATGACCTGGAAATCGCCCGGGCCTTCAGCGCCCGGGCCGAGAAGGAAAGAGGACGGCTCTCCGTGCATGTGAAGATCGACACGGGAATGAGCCGCCTGGGCATTCCCTGGCGGGAATGGAAGAGGGCCCTCGAAGTCCTGGCGTCTTTGAAAAGGTTGCGGGTGGAAGGTCTCCTGTCCCACTTTTCCGTGGCCGAGGGAACGGGGGCTAAGGACAGGGCTTTTACCCGGCAACAGCTTTCCCGTTTCACCCGCTGCCTGGATCTAACCGCCCGGAAAGGGATCAAACCGCGTTACGTCCACCTGGCCAACAGCGCCGCGACCGTCCTGCTGGAGCCGGCCCGGTTCAACCTGGTCCGCCCGGGCCTTATGCTATACGGCTGCCATCCTTCGCCGGCGCTGCGCGACCTGGTTCCCCTGGAACCCGCTCTTTGCTGGAAGACGTCCGTCCTTTCGCTGAAGAAAGTGCCGAAGGGAGACCCGGTTTCCTACGGGAGGGCTTTTCGCTGCCCGAAAGAATCGTTGATCGCCGTCCTCCCGGTGGGATATGCCGACGGCTACAGCCGTCGTTTATCCAACCGGGGCGAAGTCCTGATCGGGGGGAGACGGGCGAAGATCGCGGGTATTGTCTGTATGGACCTGACTATGGTAGATGTGAGTGAGGTCCCCGGGGTGAAGGTGGGGGACGAAGTGGTGCTCCTGGGAAGGCAGGGGGCGGAGGAGATCACCGCGACGGAGATGGCCGGATGGATCGAAGCCATTCCCTACGAAGTTCTTTGCGCGATCGGTAAGAGGGTACCAAGGGTATATCGGAGAGGTTAAGGTCAAGGCCGAGGTCGAGGCTGAGGTTAAGGGGAAGGATAGAGGCATGTTCACCCTTTTTGACATGATTGGGCTGTGGGTTTTACGGTTCCTGGCGGAATCGGGAAGGATCATGATTTTTGCCGGGAAAATTTTCATCTGGACCTTTCGTCCCCCCCTGGATGTCCGTAACCTGCTGAAACAGGTCGAAGAGGTGGGCATAAAATCCATTCCCGTCGTTCTGATTACCGGGGCCTTCACCGGCATGGTGCTGGCCCTCCAGAGCTACACGGGTTTCAAGCGTTTCAACGCCGAGGCCTTCGTGGGGACGGTGGTGGCCCTGTCCATGACCCGCGAGCTGGGGCCGGTGCTCTCGGGGCTGATGGTCTCCGGAAGGGTGGGCTCGGCCATGGCCGCGGAGCTGGGAACCATGCAGGTCACCGAGCAGATCGATGCCCTCTACACCCTGGCCACCAATCCCATCAAATATCTGATCGTTCCCCGGTTTCTGGCCTCGGTCATCATTATGCCCATTCTGACTCTCTTCGCCGACGTGGTGGGAATTCTGGGCGGCTATCTGGTCAGCGTGAATCTCCTGGGAAGCAACCCGACCATCTATGTCCGCCGCACCTTCGATTACCTGGACCTGGAGGATATCTATACCGGCCTCTTCAAGGCCGTTGTTTTCGGGATGATCATTGCTACGATCGGATGTTATCAGGGATTTCATACCGAGGGGGGGGCCGAGGGGGTTGGCAAGGCCACGACCAAGGCGGTGGTCATGGCCTCCCTTCTGATTCTGATCGCCAACTATTTCATCACCGCCCTGTTCTTTTAAAAAAAGTGCTGAGTGCTAAATAATGACCGCCGACCGCCGACCGATGACGGCCGTTTTGTTGATTGCTGAAAGCTGATAGCTGAGAATACATCAATGACCGACCAGAAATACCAACGTAATCCGGATGAGCCCATGATCGTGGTGAAGGGAGTCCATAAATCCTTCGGCACGAACCAGGTGCTGCGGGGTATGAACCTGGAGGTCAAGTGCGGGGAGTCCATGGTGGTCATCGGGGGAAGCGGGACGGGCAAAAGCGTTCTCATCAAATGCATCATCGGCCTGCTTCGCCATGATCGGGGGGAGATCTACGTGGACGGGACCGAGATTTCCAACCTCGACGAGAAGGAGTGGAACGAGGTGCGGAAAAAGTTCGGTATGCTCTTCCAGCGGGATGCCCTTTTCGATTCCCTGACCGTCTGGGAAAATGTGGGATTCGGGCTGCGTCAGCACACCAAACTGTCGGACGAAGAAATCCGGGCCATCGCCGTGGAAAAGCTGAAACTGGTGGGGCTGAAGGATGTGGAGAAGCTCATGCCCTCCGAGCTTTCCGGGGGGATGCGGAAACGGGTTTCCCTGGCCCGGGCCATCGCCATGGAGCCCGCCATCCTGCTGTACGACGAGCCCACCACCGGTTTGGATCCCATCATGGCCAACGTGATCAACGAACTCATCGTGGAAATGCGCGAAAAGCTCGACGTCACCTCCATCGCCATCACCCACGACATGGTCAGCGCCTACCGGATTGCCGACCGGATCGCCATGCTCTACCAGGGGCAGATCATCGAAGTGGGAACCCCCGGGGAGATCAAGGTCTCGGTGAACGAGATCGTGCAGCAGTTCATCCATGGGCAGGTGGAAGGGCCGATTACCCGGGGCACAGACATCGTCCGGAAACTCTGAGAACCTGAAGGAGGAAAGGGATGAGAAGCATCGGAACGGAGACGAAAGTGGGGATCTTTGTTCTCCTGGGGATTATCCTCTTGGCCTATTTTACGATCCGGGTGGGCCGGATCGCCGTCCGGGAAGAAGGATATCGGGCCTACTCGTACGTGGAATCGGCGGCCGGCCTGGAAAAGAACTCCCCGGTGCGGATTGCCGGAGTGGAGATCGGCAGGGTGGAATCCATCAAGCTGGAAGGATTGAAGGCCAAGGTCACCATGCTCCTGCCCTTTCATGTGAAGCTCCCCCTGGGATCGAAGCTTTACGTGAAATCCGCGGGACTCCTGGGAGAGAAATACATCGAGATCGTTCCGGGGACCGGCGCCGAGTTCATCCAGGCAAACGGGCTAGTCGAAGAAGGAGGCCCTTCCGCCGATGTGGACCGGGTCCTCACCCAGCTCAGCAACATCGGGGGTGATGTCCAGCGGGTCACCCGGTCGCTCAGCAACGCCCTGGGGGGAGAGGAAGGGGAGAAGTCCATCAAGGACCTGGTCACGGGGGCCAAGGAGACCATGGTGAACCTGCAGCATATCACCCAGACCATCGACCGGGGGGAAGGAACCCTGGGGAAGCTGGTGAAAGATGATAAGCTCTATACGGAAGTGAAAGATACCATGACCAACCTGAAGCAGGTGACCGAGACCATCGAGAAGGGCGAAGGGACCCTGGGAAAACTGGTCAAGGATGAGGCTCTCTACACGGAAACGAAGGCGACCATGATCGAGGCCAAGGAGACCCTGGCCTCCCTGAACAAGGTCTCCAAACAGATCGAAAGCGGGGAAGGGACCCTGGGAAAGCTGGTGAAGGACGATAGCCTGTACAACGAGGCCAAGGAGACCCTGACCAGCCTGAAAAAGGTTTCCGCGCAGATCGAAAGCGGGGAAGGGACCCTGGGAAAGCTGGTGAAGGACGATAGCCTGTACAACGAGACCAAGGCGACCATGATCGAAGCCCGGGAGACGCTGGGGAACCTGAAAAAAGTTTCCGAGCAGATCGAGAAGGGGGAAGGAACGATCGGGAAACTGGTCAAGGACGAGGAGCTCTATGACGATACCCGGAAAGCCGTAAAGTCGGTGCAGAAAGCCGCCGACGGGATCAGCGAGGTCACGCCGGTTACCGTCCTGAGCGTCGTTCTGGGATTGGTGATCCCGTAAGGGGGCGGCCATCGTAAAGAATCGGAGGTTCGCATTCCAAACAGCCGCGGTGCTGGTTTTTCTCCTGCTCGGGTCGTGGATTTCAGGGTGTGCCACCCTGAGCCCCGGTCCGCGCAGGGAGAATTTCGCCCCTCTCTTTATCTACAGCGAGGATGAAGAGAGGGAAGGAAGAGCGGTGGATGTCCTCGGCCCTTTCTTCACCTACCGAAAGGACACGCGCGAGTCCCATCTTGCTTTTCGTCCTTTTTTTTACTGGCAGGGAGAGGGGGAAAGGTACTCCCGGACCGAGTATCTCTACCCCCTGGGAAAATATGAGCGGACCGAGAGGGAAGTGAAATCCTACTTCATGCCTCTCTACTCGACCTCGAGAGATCTCACCCAGGAGGAGAAAAAAGAAAGGGGATTCCTCCTGGCCTTCTGGGGGGAGACCGACAAAGGGAAACCCTACGGGGGCTTTTTCCCCCTGTACGGCCATATGAAGAACCGGTTCGGCAGGGATGAAATCAATTTCTTTCTCTGGCCCGTTTACATGGATTCCCGGGTGGGCGAGAGCCGGGCCCAGTCCGTTTTCTGGCCGTTCCTCACCTTTTATGAGGGGGGCGGCAGGGAAGGGTTCAAGTTCTGGCCCCTGGCCGCCCACGTGAAGAAGGAAAACTCCTATGAAAAGTATTACTTCCTCTGGCCTATTTTTCATCATGAAAAGAGGTACCTCTATACCGACGATCCCACCGAAATCAACATGGTTTTCCCCCTCTATGTGTCCATGACTTCTTCCCGGAGAACGCAGCGGTCCGTGCTCTGGCCTCTCTTCACCCACGTCTATGACGAAGAGGATCACTACGACCAGTGGGATTTTCCCTGGCCCATCCTCCAGTTCGCCCGGGGGGACGACAAGGAGATCCGCCGGCTTTTTCCCATCTACGGCCGCAAGTACTGGGAAGGGCGGGAACGGGGCTACTTCCTTTGGCCGGTTTACTGGTATGTGCGGGAAGAAGATGATCAACACAGGAAGTCGACCGAGCGCTTCCTCCTTCTATCCAAGGATGAAACCGAAGTCTGGAAGAAAAAGGGGCAGGAGGAGAGGAGGATTCGGGTGTGGCCTTTCTTCTACTACCGGGAGGATAAGGAAGGCGGGCTTTACTTTTACTGGCCCTGTCTGATTCCCCTGGACTACGAGGGTTTTGAGAGGAATTGGAGTCCTCTCTTCTCCCTTTATGAGTACCGCCGGACTCCCCGGGGCGACAGCGAGTCAAAATTCCTCTGGGGAATCTATGTCCACCGGAAAAATGCGGTCCGCGACCTCTATGAATTGAGCTTTCTCTTCACCCTTTACAGCGCGGAGGATGTGTTCTACTTCTCCTTTCTCAAAGGGCTGGTCGAATACCGGGCCCAGGGGACGGAGCGGGCGCTCAGACTGGTCTATTCTCCCTGGCCCATCCAGTGGCAAGCCCCGGGGGCGACGAAGGAGGCCCTGGCCGTTTACCGGGAAGAGAGACAGGTAACCCCCTGACCAGAAAATAATGGAATAATGGAATGGTGGAATGTTGGGTAAAAAGCATTAGGAAATTATAAAAGTCTCTGCGCCCTCCGAGGAGGAAGAAAAAATCAACCGCAGAGCACGCGGAGATCACAGAGTTTTTCCCGGTAAAGACAAAAAACGAAAAGCCTTTTATGGATATGGACCCCTCTTTGCCTTTCGATCTTCCGGGATTTTCTTTTTGTATCCTCTGCGTGCTCCGCGACCTCTGTGGTTAAGTTTTGTATTTTATTTTGCATTCCGTATTTGGAGAGAGGAGTTTTTATGGGAAAGATTCAAAGAGCGGTCATCAGTCTGTCGGATAAGAGCGGGATTGTCGATTTTGCCAAGGAGATACAGTCCTTCGGGGTGGAGATCCTCTCCACCGGGGGAACGGCCAAGACCCTGAGGGAGAACGGGTTGAAGATCATGGATGTGTCCGATTACACCGGTTTTCCGGAGATGCTGGACGGCCGGGTGAAAACTCTCCATCCCAAGATCCACGGGGGCCTCCTGGGAATCCGCGACAATCCCGAACACGCCAAAAAGATGAAAGAGCACGGGATCGTCCCCATCGACATGGTGGTGGTAAACCTCTATCCCTTCGAGGCTACCATCGCCAAGCCGAATTGCACGCTGGAAGAGGCCATCGAGAACATCGACATCGGCGGGCCCTCCATGCTCCGCGCCTCGGCCAAGAACTATCCCTACGTGACCGTGATCGTAGACCCGGCGGATTACCAGCCGGTCCTGAACGAGATGAAGAAGAGCGGCGGCGCGGTGAGCAAGGAGACCAACTTCCGCCTGGCCAAAAAAGTGTATGCCCTCACGGCGAAGTACGACCGGGCCATTTCGGAGTACCTGGCGAAGAAATAGAAATTCACCACAGAGACACAGAGAACACAGAGTGGAATATTCCCAAGTTAAAAACACGGTAACTGTTTAGGAAGTTTCAAACCAGGTGGCTAGGGAAAAAGGCCGTCACTCCTGCGAAAGCAGGAGTCCAGTTTTTATTTGTTTTCTGGATTCCCGCTCCCCACTTGCTACCTGCGGGGACAGGTTTTGCGGGAATGAGGGATTTTAAGAATAAAGAATGGTTACGGGTTTTTAATTAGGTTTTAAATTTATATCTAATTTTTCTCTGTGTCCTCTGTGCCTCAGTGGTGAATTGATTGGGAGAAGAAAATGAAAGTTATGGTAGTCGGTAGCGGGGGAAGGGAGCATGCCCTGGTGTGGAAGATCGCCCAGAGTCCCAGGGTCGAGAAGATTTACTGCGCCCCGGGAAACGCCGGGATCGCCCGGATGGCCGAATGCCTGCCCATATCCGCCGATGGCCTCAAGGGGCTCACCGCCTGGGCGGAGAAAGTGAGGATCGACCTGACGGTGGTCGGGCCGGAAGCTCCGCTGACGCTGGGGATGGTGGATATCTTCCGCGCGCGGGGGTTGAGGGTTTTCGGCCCCACCCAGAAGGCGGCGGAGATCGAGGGGAGCAAGGCCTTCACCAAGGAGCTGATGAAAAAGTACGGCATCCCCACGGGGAAATCCGAGACCTTCACGAGTCACCCGGTTGCGGCCAAATACGTTCGAGAGAGGGGGGCTCCCCTGGTGGTGAAAGCCGACGGCCTGGCGGCGGGAAAAGGAGTGATCATCTGCCGCACGGTGGGGGAAGCACTGTCGGCGCTGGACCTGATCCTGGTTCAAAAAGCCTTCGGCGCCGCGGGGGCCAAGGTCGTGGTCGAGGAATTCCTGGAGGGGGAGGAGGCCTCATTTCTGGCCTTCACCGACGGAGAAACCGTTCTGCCCCTGCCCACTTCGCAGGACCACAAAGCCATCTACGACAACGACCAGGGACCCAACACCGGGGGCATGGGCGCTTACTCTCCCGCCACCGGGAGGTCATGGAAAAGATCATGATCCCCACGGTGCGGGGAATGGCCCGGGAAGGAAGGAAATACCAGGGGGTCCTCTACGCCGGGCTGATGATCAAGGATGACAAGCCGAAAGTCCTGGAGTTCAACGCCCGCTTCGGGGACCCGGAGGCCCAGCCCCTCCTGATGCGGCTGAAGAGCGACCTGGTACCGGTGCTGGAGGCGACGATCGACGGGAAGCTGTCCGGTCAGAAAATGGAACTGGACGCCCGTTCCTCGGTATGCGTGGTCATGGCTTCCGGCGGCTACCCGGGTTCCTACGAGAAAGGGAAGGTCATCTCCGGGCTGGAGGAGGCGGCCGAAGCGGGGGACGCTTTTGTTTTCCACGCGGGAACGGCGTTTAAGGAGGGGAGAATCGTCACCAACGGAGGCAGGGTTCTGGGGGTGACCGCCCTGGGGAATGGAATCCAGGAGGCGATCCAGCGAGCCTACGAAGCCGCGGCCAAAATCACCTGGGAAGGGGCCTATTACCGGAAAGATATCGGCCAGAAGGCGATCAGACGAATGGGAAAGAGGTGGTAGAAGGAAATGAAAAATCCAAAGCCGCTGGTGGCCATTGTCATGGGCAGTGATTCCGACCTTCCGGTCATGCAGGAGACCGCCGGGGTCCTGGCCGAATTCAAGGTTCCTTTTGAAATGGCGGTCAGCTCCGCCCACCGTTCTCCGGAGCGGACCGCGGAATACGCCCGTAAGGCGGAGGGCCGGGGCATCGAAGTGATCATTGCCGGAGCGGGCGGAGCCGCCCATCTGGCCGGGGTGATCGCCGGGCATACCCTTCTCCCGGTCATCGGCGTGCCCATGGAGTCCGGGCTCATGGGCCTGGACTCCCTCCTTTCCACCGTGCAGATGCCCGGGGGGGTGCCGGTGGCAACGGTGGCGATCGGCAAGGCCGGGGCCCGGAATGCGGGAATCCTGGCCGTGCAGATCCTTTCGGGAAAACGCCCGGAGCTGAAGAAATCCCTGCGCCGCTACAAAGCATCCCTGGCGGCCAAGGTGAAAGCAGCCGACAAAAAACTGAAAAAATGATTCACCACAGAGCACGCGGAGACCGCAGAGGTGGAAATGGAAAAATCCTCATCACCAGGATGCAGGGGGAGAAAGGCTCAAAACGGCCAAGGTACTTTCAAGGAAGAACCTCTGCGCTCTCTGCCTCCTCTTCGTTCATCCGTTTGTCTTGGTCCCCATGGGATCCAAATGCAAAGAGGAGTCCATATCCATAGAAGGATTTTTGTTTTTTGTCTTTACCAAGAAAATTCTCTGCGTTCTCCGCGATCTCTGCGGTGAAAAATTGGAAAAAAATGGTCGAGACGCCTTGGCTGAAAAACTACGAAGACGGGGTACCCCCTTCCCTGGACTACCCCCGGACCTCCCTGCCCCATTTCCTGCAGGAGTCGGCCGAAGCCTTTCCCCAGAACGTGGCCATGACCTTCGGGGGGAAGAAATTCACCTACCGGGGACTGCAGGAAAGGGTGAATTCTCTGGCCAGTGCTTTGAATGCATTGGGGGTCAGAAAAGGGGAACGGGTGGGTTTGCTCCTTCCCAACAGCCCTCCCTTCATCATCGGCTACTACGCCATCCTGAAAGTCGGGGGCATCGTGGTCAGCCTCAATCCCCTTTCCGTGGAGCGGGAGATCCTCCATTTCCTGAACCATGCCGGGATCCGCACTCTCATCGTCGCCGAGCCGCTCTTCCCGCGGATCGCGGAAATCGCCGGCCAGAGTTCGCTCGAAAATATCCTCGTGGCCTGCCTGCGGGAGTGGGCGGGGGTGAAGAAACCTTCTGGAAGATCCAGATTGGTCATCCCCTCCGGGAAAAAGAAGGGAATCCATCTCCTGGAGCCGTTTCTGGAAAAATACGCCTCCAAGAAGGTCCCTGTCGTCCCCGTTGAGCCCGAAAATGAGGCGGTTCTCCAGTACACCGGGGCGATCAGCGAAGGAATCCGGGGAGTCGTCCTGACCCATGGAAACCTGGTGGCCAACACCCTGCAGATCCGGAGCTGGGTGGTCCGGGCGCGAAAGGGAAAGGAAATCGTCCTGTCGGTCCTTCCCTTCTTCCACGTTTACGGCATGGCCGTGGCCATGAACGTGCCCATCTATCTGGCTGCAGCCATGGTCATCATCCCCCGCTTTGAAGTCATGGGCACCCTGCAGTCGATCAAACGGTACCGCCCCACCTTTTTCCCCGGCGTCCCCACCATGTTCGTGGCCCTTTCCCAGGAGAAGAGTGCGGAGAAATATAACCTCTCCAGCCTGCGGGTGTGTTACAGCGGCGCGGCCCCGCTGGCCATGGATACCATGGAAGATTTTGAGAAGCTGACCGGTGCTCGGGTGACCGAGGGGTACGGTCTGGCCGAGGCTTCTCCGGCCACTCACTGCAACCCGGTCTTTGGAAAGCGCAAGCCGGGGAGTATCGGCCTTCCCTATCCGGACACCCTGGCGAAGATCGTGGACCTGGAGACGGGAGAGAAAGTGCTACCTCCGGGAGAGGTTGGGGAACTCTGCATCTATGGACCCCAGGTCATGAAGGGCTACTGGAATAGCCCGGAGGAGACGGCCCGGACGATTCGGGACGGCTGGCTCTACACCGGGGATATCGCCCGCATGGACGAGGACGGGTATTTTTTCATCCTGGATGTGAGAAAGGACATGATCATCGCCGGCGGGTTCAACATCTACCCCAAGGACATCGACCAGGTGCTGGCGGAGCATCCCAAGGTGGCCCAGGCCGTGGCCGTTGGAATTCCTGACCGGTACCGGGGGGAGACGGTGAGAGCCTTCGTCGTCCTCCAGCCCGGCCAGACGGCCACGGAAGAGGAGATCCTCGACTTCTGTCGGAAGAACCTGGCCAAGTACAAGGTGCCCACCCAGGTGGAATTCCGGCCGGCCCTGCCCAAGGCCAGCTCCAACAAGATCCTGAGAAGGCTCCTCCGCCAGATGGTCATCGAGGAAGAAAAGAAGAGGGTAGGGTACAAGGGATCCAGGGTTCTGGGATTTGAATAAAAAACTTAACCGCAGAGATCGCGGAGCACGCAGAGGTCAAAATGGCCAAAAGCTCGGGGCCAGGATGCAGGGTGGAAGAGGCCCTCTTTCTTATTATGTCCGGAAGGCCAAAGCTGCCAAGGGCTTTCACAGAATGATCTCTGCGCTCTCTGCATGCTCAGCGGTTCTCTTTTTTTATCCCAGGAGGTTCCGAATAATTGATTTTTTCCCAAGAGGAAAAATGAACCACCAACCGCAGAGACGCGGGAGGACGCAGAGAGGATGTTATGTTTCTAAAAAGATTCATGTTTTTAGTTTTTTTTGAAGAAAATGCTCTGCGGTTCATTTTTTATTCATCTGCTAAGGACGCAGGGGCTGCTATAATTTCCTAAGCAATTAAGAAGCGAGTTGCGGGTTTCAGGTTTCAACTCACTACTCACCCCTCACATTTCACCGTCTTTAATTATGGTTTGCCCGATCCTCAAATCCGACCCCCGGGGAATCAAGAAAGCAGCCCAGATAATCCTGGGAGGAGGCATCATTGCCTTCCCCACCGAGACCTTCTACGGCCTGGCGGCAGATATCCTGAACGAGGCCGCTCTCAGGAAAATTTTTCAGGTCAAGGGGAGGGAAAAAGGCAACCCCCTTCTTCTCTTAATTGCTGAAAAGAGCTGGCTCAAAGGGCTGGCGCAGGAGATTTCTCCCCTGGCGGAACGCCTGATGAATAGATTCTGGCCCGGTCCCCTCACCCTGGTTTTCCATGCTTCCCCCCAGCTTTCGCCCCTTTTGACCGCCGACACCGGGAAAATCGGCGTTCGCCTTTCCCCCCATCCCGTAACCCAGGCCCTTGTCCAGGCGGTCGGCCGGGCCGTCACCGGAACCAGCGCCAACCTCTCCGGCCGACCAGGCATCTTAACCGCCCGGGAAGTGTTTCAGTCTTTGGGAAAGAGTTTGGATGCTGTTCTGGACGGCGGGAAAACACCCGGCGGGCCGGGGAGCACGGTCCTGGATGTCTCCGATCCCTCCCCCCGGCTGATCCGGGAAGGGATGATAACCCGGAATGACTGGGAATACGTTATACGTTATTAAAAACTCGTTATTGGTTATACGTTATAAGTTATTAGAAATGGTTCATCTTCAAATTCGTTGATCGAATATTTTACTAAAACCTGCCAAGGGCCCGGAAGGAAAGCCAGATTGCGCAGCAAGCATCGGCGGGATATCCGCTTCCATGAACCCCCTGTCGATCATCCGCAAAGCGCAGCGGGGGCGGGATAAGCGAGCTTCGAAGAAATAACCGATACCCCCGCCACCGGTGGGGAGAGATATGCGCCTCATGATTGCAAGCAAGATGGCTTTTCTTCCGGGCCCATTAAATCACAGGAAATTCTGAAAAGACCAGCTCTTTTGCTTTCAACGAATTTGGAGATGAACCTTAGAAATTTCCTTTCTGCAGGCCTTCCAATATTCGATCTCTTCAATACTCCGACTGCTCTCCTTGCGCCTCTCTAAATCCCTGGGCTTTATCTTTTCCTAATAACGAATAACGTGTAACTAATAACGTTTCCCTCGTGTTCTTTGACTAATAACTATTAACCAATAACGAGTAACTACCAACGTGTAACTCGTAACGATTCTCGGTTTTTTTTATTATTCCTTTTTTGCCGGAATATTCTCCTCGTCTCCTACTTTAACAACGGCTGGTTTCTTCTGGAGGATTTTAGAAGGTGGATGCATAGCCCAGTTGGACATCCTTTGCTGGGCCAGGAGATTTTTCAGGTTGTTGCGGGCCTTTGCATAATCGGGTTGGATTTGCAGGGCCCGGGTATAATGGGCCATCGCCTCTTGAGTTTTTCCCTGCTTCATCAGAAGATTTCCCAGGTTGCAATGAGCAATTTCATTATTCGGGTTGATTCGCAAGGCCTGGGAATAGTGCTCGGCAGCCTTCTGTATTTTCCCCTGTTGCTCAAGAAGCTGTCCCAGCTCGTTGTGTGCCTCCGCATAATGTGGTTTTATTTGCAGAGCCCGGGTGTAATGGGAAGCAGCCTCCTGGATCTTTCCTTGTTTGTTCAGGAAAATTCCCAGGTTGTAGTGGGCCTCCGCATCATCAGGTTTAATCTGTAAGGCCTTGGTGAAATGGGCCGTCGCCTCCTGGATTTTTCCCTGCTGGGCCAGGAGGATTCCCAGGTTGATATGGGGCTCCGCATAATCGGGTTTGATTTGTAAAGCTTTGGTGAAATGGGCCGCGGCCTCCTGGGTTTTTCCCTGCTGGGCCAGGATGATTCCCAGGCTGTTATGGGGCTCTTCATAATCGGGTTTGATTTGTAAAGCTTTGGTGAAATGGGCCGCGGCCTCCTGGGTTTTTCCCTGCTGGGCCAGGATGATTCCCAGGTGGAAATGGGACTCTTCATGATTGGGTTTGATTTGTAAGGCCTTGGTGAAATGGGCGGCGGCCTCCTGGATTTTTCCCTGCTGGGCCAAAACGGTCCCCAGGTTGTTATGGGTCTTCGCATCATTGGGTTTAATCTGTAAGGCCTTGGTGAAATGGGCGGCGGCCTCCTGGAGTTTTCCCTGCTGGGCCAGGAGGATTCCCAGGTTGTTATAGGGCTCTGCATAATTGGGTTTGATTTGTAAAGCCTTAATGAAATGGGCCGCGGCCTCTTGGGTTTTTCCCTGCTGGTCCAAAACGGTCCCCAGGTTGTTATAGGGCTCCGCAAAAGTGGATTTAATTTGTAAGGCCTTGGTGAAATGGGCCGCGGCCTCCTGGATTTTTCCCTGCCGCTTCAGGGCAGTTCCTAAATTGTTGTGAATGATAATATTTCCAGTGGTCACGGACAGGGTATGCTCAAAGAGAGTAATGCTATTGTTCCATAGGCTAACCTGCTGCCGGCTTGCCAGGCCAAGGAAGGAAAGAACCAGACCCGCGGATACGGTCATGACAATCTTCTGATGACGCCACTCCTTTAAGAGATCAGGAAGGCCCATGGCGATCATGATAAAGAGACCGATAAGGGGCACGTAAGTATACCGGTCGGCCATCACATGACTTCCCACGGGAACCAAGCCAATGACTGGAACCAGAGTCCCAAGATACCAGAGCCAGCCCACGGAGAGGTAAGGGCGAGAAAGGGCATAACGAATCACGATACAAGATAAACCTACGAGGAGAAAGCCACCCATAATCACTTGCCCCAGGGGTATGGTATCCGGGTAGGGATAAAAGACCGCCAGGTTCCGGGGCCAGATCGTCCTTTCGAGGTACAGACCATAGGAGGAAATGGCATTGGCCAGCCGGGTCCCCAGGGGGATAGTTCCCAGGCCACCGATAGCCCCCAAACTTTTTTCGGCGAAGAAGGTAAGAACACACCAGGTTCCAGAAAGGATCAAGAGGGGGATTTTCTCTCGGACCAGACGTAAAGGTGATAATCTCTGATAATGGGCCATACCAGGGTCGGGGAGGAGAGAGCTTTTGCTATCCTGCTTGAAGAGGAGACGGCCCAGAGGCCAATAGTCGAGCAAGAGGAGGACAAAGGGGAGGGTGACCAGCATGGCCTTGGACATAAGACCCAGGGTAAAGGAGAGGAGGACGAGCAAGTATCGATGGATCCCCGGTTGTTCAACATAGCGGAGATACAGCCCCATGGTGAGGATCCAGAAGAAGGTGCTCAGGACATCCTTGCGTTCTGATACCCAGGCCACGGATTCGACGTGGAGGGGGTGGAGGGCGAAGAGGGCGGCGATGAAAGTGCTCGCCCCGGGTCTTCCGGTCATTCGCTTTAAGACCCAAAATAGCAGGAGCGTGTTGGCCAGGTGGAAAAGCAAGTTGGTCAGATGGTGGGCCCCGGGATTAAGCCCGAAGAGTTGGCAATCCAGCATGTGGGAGAGCCAGGTTAAGGGGTGCCAGAACCCGGCCGAGGTATCGGTGAAGGCCCATTTTACATTCTCCAGGGTCAGCCCACGCTGTACATTCGGATTATTGGTGACATAGACACCGTCATCGAGATTGATGAATTCGGAATTGAGTACAGGCCAGAAGACAAGTAGGGTGGCCACGACGAGAAAGAGGATGGGAAAGAAAGGTTTGGATTTTGACATCGAAATTTTCTGAAAAATATCTTGGTTGATGGATCGAATTTTTCCCTTTTTGCTAGGGGAGAAAGGCCCTCGAAGTGTGCAATAAAAACTCATGTGATTTCAATTAGTTAAAGGCAGAAAGTCCTTGCGTGCCATTTCCTGAGCCGTCGTCACAAGAAATTTGAACAAGATTCCCCCCCAAATGGCCTGCCTTAAAGAAGCCCAAAGGGCAATTATGCAATTAATATGCCCCAAATATGCTAATCTTTACTGGTTATTCGTTATTAGGAAGGATGGAATGGTGGAATATCAAAAGAATTGGAATATTGGAATAATGGAATGTTGGAATAATGAAATACCGGAAGAATGGAATAATGGAAAGATGGAATAGTGGGTGCAAGTACCTTGTGCTTTTTTCCCATCATTCCAATCTTCCACTATTCCATTATTCCATCTTTCCAAATAACGTATAACTAATAACGGTTGAGTCGTATTGTTGGATCCCCGAACAAGATCCAGGTCTTTCTTACATCCGGATCACTTGTGGCCACCTTGGCCCTCTTCATTGCTTCTCCGAGGGTCAAGCCCTGTCTATTGAATAAAAGCCGGATCATCTCTTGATTCATCAGGGCCTGCTTATCCGGCTCGGTTAATCCCGAGGAGGCCCAGATGGCAATGCCTCCTCCGCCCTGGGCTTTCAGGAGCGCTTCCGCCATACTGTCAGAATAAGGGGCATGGAAGAATCCATTGAGGCAGGTCATGTTCACAAACAAGGGCAATTGGAGGCCATTGACCAGGCTTTCCGCATCGCCCGCGGTCAGCAGGCTCCCTCTCCAAATCTCCACCGACCCATGACCGATGAAATTCACCAGTAATGGACCCTGGTTGATCCCTCCCAGGAGCTCTGCCCTGGCCTGGGTATCACTGCTGAATTGCCCTCGAAAGATCTTCCGGACAAGAATATGAGCCGGGAGAAGGGCCCTCACCCCTTCCGATCCCCCCTCAAAATCAAAGTCATCCGAATTTTCCACTCGATCGGCCACGAGTAAGGCTTCTTTCTTTTCCCCCGACTTTTCATAGCCGATCATTTTTGAAACAACTATGGCGGCCTCCTCCGGCGTCTGGACCGGCAGCCTCCCGATGGCCATCTCCGGGAGCCCGTCATTGTCAAAATCCACAAACCAGTCATCCGAGGCCGTCTCCAGGTAGACGGTTTCAATGAGCTTGGTGGGAACGTAGTCCTGGTCCCCAAAACCATAATAGTTCCGGGGATCAAGACTGGCATCTCCTACCAGGAGCACATACCTCGGCGGATGAGACCAGGAACTCCTCGCATGGGAAAGGAAATCCTTCAGCGCCTGGGGGCTCTTCATTCCGAAGCTGAATTCATCATACACATCCTCAATGTCCACAACCCCCACCGTCAGCCCCTGCGATCTCCTCAAAGCCTCCAGGGACGAAAGACTGTCGATGAAATCCCCATGGGACACGATCACCAAGTCATACCCTCCCGCCTTACGCCAGGAAGAAGGCTGATTGGCCCGAATCCCCGCCAGGGTCTTCACCCTCTGGTCCGTCAGGGCCAGGAGCGTCCTTGTCCCGCTCCCGGGAACCCGGAACGTCACCCTATAACCCGTGTCTACCAGCTTCCCCTTCGTCTCCACCTCGAAGAACCCGCCTGCATCGGTTATGTCAAAGACCCGGACCTCGGGGGCACTGAACCCATCGATCGAAGCCTGGGTCCCTCCCTGGGCCTGGCACCGCAGTTCATCTTCATACGCCCGGTAGGTTCGCCAGTAGGCGAGGCGAATCGAGTCCAGCAGACTCACATCCGTCTCTCCCCCCACGGCCACCAGGGTTACCAGGTTCTCCTCCTCGAGGAGATAGGACTGGGGCAGGGAGAATACCCCCGTCTTCAGGGCCTGCCCATCCCAGCTCAGGGTCCCTAACCCTATTTCATTGACAAAGACGTTGACCTGATGGGGGAGGGCGGTCACCCCCTGAATCCTCACCTCCAGCGTCGCATCTCCGGATGCCGCAAGATCGAGGTGTCTCACCTCCAGCAGCTGATCCGCGCCCGCCTGGTTGATTACCGGGCCAAAGAAGTTGCTCTCCTCCCCGTTCTTTAAGCCCGCAAAGTAGAAGACCCGGTCCTTCTTCTCCACCGTGTAGGGGAAACTCGATGCGCCTGTTTGGCCACCCTGGCCATGGGACCATTCGAGTCTTTTCCCGGGCTGCCTCCCCTCGACCAGCCAGTAAACCCTCGTATCCGTCGAGGGGGTATCCAGGCCCACCCCGTAGAATTCTATGGCTTCCCACGAAACCCAATTCCCCTCGTTCTCACTGACCACCCCCAGGGGAACCTCCACCCCTTCTGTATAGAGACGGAGGAATCGAGGGTTGACCCCCGACCTCAGCCCCGCCTCCTCAAGAGCGGACCGGCTCACCCGGTACCAACCTTCTTCCTTTACCAGGAGCTTCACGGCCGACCCGGCGGCCAGGGCCTGCTGTACGGCAGGGAATACCTTGGGGGGCTTGTCGGATATGGGGGTGGATATGATCCTCCCGGCCGGAGTTTGGTTCCGGTCATCCACAGATATGATCGATACATTAGCGCCGGGCGCGGAAGAGCTGAGAGCTGAGAGCTGAGAGCTGAGAGCTGACCGCTTCTCGAATAACGTATAACGAGTAACGTTCTTTATTTTTTCCTTAAGTTCTTGTATTTTCCAGTATTCCTCGTATCTCTTATTCAGCTTCTTGCCAAACTCGCTCATGAGCTCGGCCCGTCGAAAATCAGAAGCGGAGAGCGGAGAGCGGGGAGCGGAGAGTTGAACTTCCACGGGACCGTGCCAGGT
>LJUR01000086.1 GCA_001304105.1 Deltaproteobacteria bacterium SM23_61 | reverse complement strand
AGGAATGCCGATGGAGCCAACCCTCCGCACTCCTCCAAGGGGATTGATGTGCGTGACCGGCGATGCTTCCGTTAGCCCATACCCTTCAACGAGACGACCCCTGGTGAGTCTCTCAAAGGCCTCTTGCACCTCCACAGGAAGCGGCGCTGCCCCGCTGACGCAGGCCTTGATCGATGACAATCCGAAGGAGGACACATGGGGTGCTCGATTGATCGCCATGTAGATGGAGGGGACACCGGGAAAGACGGTTGGTCTGTACGTCTTGATCGTTTTCAGGACCTCCTGGAGTTCAAACACGGGGAGCAACAGGATCGTCGCTCCCATGGCAATCGGGATGTTCATCGCCGTGGTCATCCCGTAGCTGTGTGTCAGGGGGATGACCGACAGGAAAGTCTCCTTGCCGTAGTGCAAATTGGGTATCCAGTGGCGGGTCTGGAGGGCATTGGCGACCAGGTTGGCATGACTCAGGCAAACCCCCTTCGGTTCGTCGGTCGTCCCGCTCGTGTAGAGGATGGCGGCCAGCGCCTCGCTGGAGACCTCGACCCTCGGTGGAGTCCGGGGCGCATCCATCGTCAGCTGGTTCATGAGATGTCCCCCATAACTCCGATCGGCCATTTCTTGCTCGCCCAGCCCCGCAGCCTTCCATCGCGCCAGGAGCTCCTGATAGACGCCTCCCGATACAGCGCTGCGAACATCGGCGAAAACCACGGTGAGGGGCACCTCTTCCCTCACCTCTCTCGCCAGCCCGCCGAATTCCCGCAGGGTCACCAGAACCTTGGCCCCGGTCTCTTGGATCTGGTGGATGATGGCCCGCCCGCTGGCATCGGGGTTGGGGAGCACCACCACGCCGCCGACCTTGAGCGTTGCGTAGTAGGCGACGATCATCTGCGGCATGTTGGGCAATACCACCATGACCCGCTCTCCCGGCTGCACACCCAGTCCGTGAAGAGCATGGGCGAACTGGTTCACATTCGAGTCCAGTTGCTTGTAGGTCAGCCCGGCGCCGTAGAACCGGGTCGCCGTTTGCTTTGGAACGTTGTCCGCCGCCGCCTCCAGGAATCGGTGCAGCGGCTGGCGAGGAATGGGAACCGTGTGGGGCGTGTGGGGGTCGTAAATCTTGAGCCAGGGGCGTTTTTCCGGCTGCTCGGTTCGGGCGGTTTGGTCCCGCCAGGAGATGCGGTGCCCCTCTGCGTCTTCGCCGATAAATCGCTCTATGGCCCGGTTGACCGCACCGGAGCGCTCGAGTTGGACCTTGTGTTTGGACACCCCGACGTCGATGACCTCCGCCCGGGGGATGGCCTTGCTTACATCTTCAAAGACGTGGCGGGGAAAATAACGATCCCTTTCACCGGTGATGATGAGCGTGGGGGTGTGAATATTCCGGAGCGTTGACCAGCCCTGCCACTTGCGCATGTTGTTCAGCATCATCCGCTTCATGACGTGTATCTCCGCGTTCCATCGGGGGCGGTACTTCCACCAGGGGCGGAAAACGGCAGCTGGAACCCGGGAAAGGAAGGAAGCCCCCCGTGGAAGAGGGTATTCCCCGGCGGTCGAAATGAGAATCAGTTTCTCCAAACGCTCCGGATAGGCCTTGGCGTACTCGATGCAGATCGATCCGCCGAAGGAATGGCCCACCAGAATAAATCTCTCGGGCAGGGCGAGTGCTTCAGCGATCGTGCGGATGTCTTCGACCAGCTCCGGCATGGTGTACTGGGAGAAGGGCGCGTCGCTCTGACCGTGGCCGCGAAGGTCAGGAGCGATGACCCGATACCTGTGCGAAAAGTGGTTGACCTGGTATTCCCAAGTCTCCGCGCAACCGGCAAAGCCGTGCACGAACACCAGGGTCTTCTCCGCCAGCTCCGGCCAGAGGTGCACCACGCTCAGCTTCATGTCGGGGATCCCCCGGATCGGCACGTCTACCCGGTACAGGCTGAAATCCAGTTGGATGTCCCGGCGCTTGAGCCCTCGCAATTTTCTTTTCACGAAACGTCCTCCTTTAGCCCTTGCCCGGTTGGTTCAGTCGGAGGCTCCACGATCAAGTTCCCGTGTCCACCTTAATCTTTCCCCTTGCTTTTTCGGATGATCCTGGTCCCACCGGGGCATCCCAGGTCCTTCCTTGTCCACCAAGAAACGACGTTATACCCAGAAACGGGAAGAAGTTATACTCTGTTCCATTCTTAGCCTTCGCTTCTTTCTTTAGAAACATCCTGGATCTAAAAGCTTTGTCCTCCGGTTAACTGAAAACTTGAATGCCCAATCCAGGTTTTGCAAGCACTTTCACCCCCTGCACCATGCCGGTTTTGATCATCGCTTTTACCACCTCCTTCGTTCCAGAAGGTAGTCAACCTAGTCAACAACGTCCCGGACCCCATGGTTGGTGAAATACACAGAATATTACGCAGATATGCTGGGATGCAAAATTCTTACTATTGACACCCAATTGAAAGGAGATTCGAGTCTTTTTATCTCCAGACGGTTATTGTGAAATCTTAACCGTATGGAGATCGAAACCATCCGAACTATCTTTTTCTCCAATAACGATTCGAGGAAGGCCATAGGCAAAATGTGCTGATGGCGTCTTAAAAGTGCCACCCCCACCGCGCATAGTTATGGTTCCATCATCATTGAACGTTAAGGAGACCGATATG
Source organism: Deltaproteobacteria bacterium SM23_61 (assembly GCA_001304105.1). GTDB lineage: Bacteria > Desulfobacterota > SM23-61 > SM23-61 > SM23-61 > SM23-61. The sequence continues at coordinate 9,699 of LJUR01000086.1, read as the reverse complement.
GCGCTGCCGGGTCGATAAGTGCCTATTTTGGCCATGTCACCCTTCTCCAGGCTCCAAACTTTCACAACCCCACTATCGTCAAGCACGAGCCCGATGGCATCTGGACTTAAATACCTCACCCAGGTTGTGCTGAAAAAAATTAAAGCCCGATCATCATTAATACCGCCAGAACGCAAACGGGGGGTCAAAGTAACGGTTACCGTTTGCCCTTTGTTTATAAATATTTTAGATCTAATTATACCCCAACAGTAGTCGTCAATGGCAAACCGCGCATATCCGTTTTTCACCCTTGGAGCCCATTTGCCCTGACTGATGTTGCGACACCATTTATTCCCTTCCCATTTGGATGAGTCCCATTTTGAAAAATCATCATACAGATGTTCGCCGGATATTTTTGCCGATGGGCGTGTAGGAGGAATCTGAGGCTGGGCGGGCATCTGGGGAGAGGGGGACACCATTGCTTCCCCCAGGAGTTTACGCGCTGCTGCCTGCATCAATTCGATCAGCTCGTCCTCTGACTGACAAAATTCGGAAATCACCTTCTCGGCCCTGGCATGCCGTGTATCAAAGAGACTCAAGGAGATAGAAAATCTCTTTCCAATTCTTCCTACCCGCCCCGATATCAGTTTTGAAATGTCCATCTGACCCAGAGCAGTCAGACACTTGGTATCCGTGCACCCCAGGGTCATCCTCTCGGCGGTCCATCCAGCCAGGGTCCGGACATTCTCTTGAGTATAAACCTCATATTTCCCCGCTTTAGACACCTCACTGGCCAATATGAGGGTTAAATCCTGGGCATAACCTCCCTGAATATCGCCGGAAGTCAAATCCCACACCGCGATCTTAGGGAGTTCCTTGGCGGGGGAGATGGAGGGAAGAAGGCACAGCAGAGTTATGATAAGGAAGGACACTCGTCTCATCTAATCGTCTCCGGATCAGCGAATACATTGGTGGGGATTTTAACAGATAGGGCAAAAGTGTCAAGGAGAAGAAAATATTTTATCAATGCCCTTGGAAATCCTGAATTCGCCCTGCGAACCCGAACTTACCTCTGCTGGATTGGAGCCAGCTCGTTCATGGAATACGGAGCATAGGTTCTATAGCAACCTGCCGAACGATTGAAATAAAGCGAAGGGGCAACGGCCTCCGCGAAATGGCACGGACCTATCACCCGTCGCCTTGATTGACTTGTTAGCCTTGATGTACCTTACGCCTCCAAAATGAAACGGTAAGAATAATCAAAACGCCAATTACGCCCAGAGCAAGGCAAAGAGCATCCAATTTCTCTACTGAGATGATACCCACCAAATCATTAACCTCTCTGAACGGATACATGAGTCGGACATCAGGGTGCATGATGCTGTCAAGCAAAACATGACTGTACGTGCCCACGAAGGCCCCTGCCGCCGTCTCTCGCCAGGTCAACCTAGTCTCCACGTGGAGCCATTCCCGCTGCCTGGGACTTAGCCTCCAGTTCCACAAGCGAAGCAGCCTCCCGCCCAGTGGCTTTCCTAAGACTGCCACTATAGCCCCTACAATGGTGGCGCCTAGAATGGAATGCACAGGGCCGTGGAGCAGATTACTTCCTCCAAGAAACCGGCCAATAGGCTCAAGGTCCATTGCAAACTGAGCCAATCCGAAGACGACAAAGCTAAATCGCCTTCCTCCGATCGCCTTAAAAACCGCGCCAGGACCTAAATGCAGGGGGGTAATTGGCATCTCTTTTTGCAAGCGTGTAATCAAGCCTAACTAGGATTATACAGTCTGTATAAAACCGCAAAGGCAGATTGTTTGGGTCTGTATAAGGCAAGTGAGCACTTTTGTCTTGAACGGATTAGCATCTTTGGCTTTCTTTCGGGTCTGACCTGGACAGGTTCTTACACGATCCCCCATTTTTTGTTCAGCATAAACTATACCAAACCCTGTTAAAGGGAGTATCCCCTGCAACATATTAAATTTATTGGTAATAATTCCGATAGGTAGAGGGGCGGGACAGGCCAAAATGGTAATGAAGTCAAGAATTTGGCTTAATCTTACTGTACCTCAGCGCCTCAATACCGGAAATATCGGACCAACCCCTGTTCCTTAACAGAAGCCAGGTTTCAGTCCGGATTCCAAAAAAGAGGGTTAGCGCGTTTTCTTCACGCCTTTCACCTGTATCGGCAAGGCACTCATGTCCTTTTGCCCACACCAGAAGTTTGCCGCTTTGCGATGCAAACAGACTTCTCCGCTGCAGTCAAGCTCGCAGAGGAAGAACTTGTCCTTTAGATAATCGTTGATTTTTTTGCACCAGGCCTTTTCGTCGGCCTGGGTCAGTCCTCCCTGCGGCATGCCTCTTATGAGCATATGAAGATCGGGATCATGGATAGGGTCATAAGCACGGCGCCGGATATCGCAGAGGTAATACGTTTCCCTGACGGCATCTGTCAGACGAGAGGCGAACGGTCTTAAATCGACCGGTTGTTCTTCGGGCCGTGTCTCGGGGGCGGTCGTCAAGAGGGTTTCAAACCATTCCTCCGCTTTAGGAACCGATGGGTTACCTGGACAGCGTTCCCAGTACGGAGGCTTGAAGATTGGAACGGCGAACTTCGTCATTAGCTGGCCCGCCGACCCGCCTAAATCACGATTGGCCTGGTCACCAATTTCAATCACCTTCCACTCCTTAGTAAGCCTAAGCCCGAACACCTTAACCGTTCCCCGAATACGGCCATCAACGCTTGCCCCGGCGGTCAGGCGGTTCCTGGTATAGAGCTCACCATGCTTTGCACCAACCATGGTCGTACCCGAAAGCTGGCCAAGGCCCTGGAGTTCGGGATACTCCGCGGCAATGACTGAGCCGAAGTGGTACTCGTGCGGATCGGAATGCCGCCAATCACCGTCGATTTCCGATCCGACCACCAGCCTGATCTCCGCACCGATCCCGCCAACGGAAAGCCCGATGGACGGAGAAATGATGTCGACTCCCCACCGATTCCAGAGATGCAGATCATTCCAGTACCGCCCATCCTTGTACCATCCCCAATCCCAATCGCTCACCCCAGCAAGGTCAGCATAGACGCCCAAACGCTCTCCGGTTGCATGACCGCCTTCGAACTCAGCCTTAAAGTCGATTCCCATGTCACCCAATGGCGGTACGGGGATGCTGAGGCCCACATCGAGCCTGAAGGTCTCCCATTGCCAAGCGAGCGATTGCCGATCGCCCTGCTCGCTACTCTGACGCTTTAGCAAGATACTGAAGTTTTGTCGTGGCAATGGGAGTTCCGCCCCCAACAAGTTGATCTTTAATCCATGACTGCCCTGCAGGAAGGTACGCTCGTTATTTGCGCGCCGGTAGGTCAGGTTTTCCGTGAGGCCGAAATTCTTGCTCCCGAGGAGCGCCCATCCTCCGTCGTTCGCTTCAACTCCGCCGATGACCAGGCGTCCCACCCTTTCCAGTTTTTTCTGGACCTTCCAATCCACGCATCCTTGGTAGTCTGTGGCGTTCCCCGCAAATCTTTCCACAAAGTAGGAACAATTTGTCTTGCCAAAGCTCAAGCTGAATTCGGAGACTGGGCTAAAACCGGTGAAGAGATTCGGCAGGGCGATGCTCGCAGCTTCACTTTGACAGGACTCCTCTGCGCGAGCATCCCACTGGCCATACAAGAATGCCGTCACCGCCATGAGTGACATTGAGACCGACACCAGTATATGCCGAAGTAACGCTCCCTTCCTCTTCATCTTGCCTCCCTCCTGCTTTGGTCTTTATTCCTGAAGGCACCGCGAACCTTCATGTCTGATGACTCCCCCACACCCAGGCCGGCGTCAGGTCGCGAACTCAGTCCGGCAAAATTGGTCCATAGGTACGCAATTTTCAAGGGCCTGTCAAGAGAAATATCGTTTTGGAATTCTTTGGGTTTTCAACGCAGACATGAAGATATGCATATAGGGGGTTTAATTCTCGCCGGTGATCCAGGAAATAATAGTTGGGAAGGCAATGTTTTTGTGCCTGTTTTCCCGCACTCCCCTCCCCCACTTAGCTTGAAGGCAAACCTGTACTGAGCTTATCGAAGTAGCGGGTTGCTAGCCACTTGCTTTGTATAAGACTTTCACCTCCTACACCATGCCGTTTTTGACCGGCACTTTTACCACCTCCCCGTTCCAGAAGCTAGTCAACCTAGTCAACAACGTCCCGAGCTCCCCTATGCACGCTCTGCATGAACGTCCCCTTCTATACATGCTCCAGAACGAATCTCTCCATGCTATAATGATGATGTTCACTATGTATGTGGGAAAAAGAGCGGAAAAGGCCGCCCGGGATATGGTGGATATTTTTCAGGAGACGGACAAGCCTCTGATGGTCTGCTGGATTGCGGGCAGCTTAGCCCAGGATGCCTATAAGATCTTGGAACAAGCAGGGGTTCCCCTCTTTAAAACAGCGGGTCGGTGTGTTCGCGCCCTCAGGGCCCAGGTGAAATACAGCCAATTTTTACGCGCCCTTACGTAAGGAGGCCAGAAAATGTCTATCACCAAAATTTTAGCCAGTTTCGTAAAGAGCAAAAAATATTCTGATCTACCCGCATCGGCCGTTGAAAAGGGTAAGCAGTCCCTCCTGGATACCCTGGGCATTATGATCGCGGCCTCCGATTTCCACTACGGGAAAAAAGCCATCCCCTTCTTCATCAAAAACGGAGGGCCAGGGATTTGCACGGTGATCGGGGCCCGGAAAAAAATCGGGCCGGCGATGGCCTCCTTCGCCCATGGGACCTTCGCGGAAGTTCTCGAAACTCAGGATGGAGTCCGTTTTGGAGGTATTCATGCTTGCTCCAGCGTGATTCCTGCGGCCCTGGCCATCGGAGAGCAAGCCTCGTGCTCCGGTAAAGACTTGCTCATGGCCGTCATTCTGGGCTACGAAGTGGTCAGCCGAATCGCCGCCTCTGTCCATCCCCAGAGACTTTTCCGCGGTTTCAGTGCGACGGGGGCCTGCGGACCTTTCGGAGCCATTGCGGCAGGGGGTAAAATTCTGGGCTTCAGCGAAGAGGAATTGGCCTTGTGTTTTGGGATCGGTGGGTTCTTCGCTCCCATTTCCAGCACCGAAAGTTTTTTCGAGCCATCCTGGAAAATAAAAAACTTTTTGCCCGTGAAACCCATGCATGGAGGCATGGCCGCTTATACTGGGGTTTTCTCCGTTCTTTTAACAATAGATGGATTTGCCGGTTCCCCGGAGATTCTGGAAACCAGTCGGCGTGGGGGTTTTCTCCGGCTTCTCTCGGACGGCCCGAATTTCGACCGCATCCTTTCGGGACTGGGAGAACGGTACGAAATCGAGGAAACTTACCTGAAACCCTACACCGCCTGCCGCCATACCCATGGCGGCATCCAAGCTGCCCTTCAGATTGTCTCTGAGCGGGGAAAGCCATTAAAGGAATTCCAAAAAGTCCGAATCCGTACCTATCAGGTAGGAAAGGTTGTGGTCGGCGACCGCTATACTTCGCCCCAAAGCAACTTCGTTCACTGCCAGTTCAGCCTTCCCTATATGGTCACGGTGGCCCTCCTCGATGGCCAGGTAGGACCCAAGCAACTCTCCGAGGCTCGGATCAAGAATGATTGGATACACGAGCTGGCTAAAAGAGTGACGGTGGAAGAAGATCTTTCCTTCACCCGGGACTATCCGGGGAAGACTTCTTCGGCTATCGAAGTCCATCTCCCAGATGGGACGACCTTAAGTGAGTTCGTCGAGATTCCCAAAGGGGACCCTCGCAATCCGCTCTCCTCAGAAGAAGTCCAGAAGAAGTTTATTCGACTTACCAAAGGACTGCTGAGCCCTCAAAATCAGAAAAAATTGATTCACGCGGTGGAGAATCTGGAGGAAGTAAAAGATATCGCTTCTCTGACTCGACTTCTTCCCCGTGGCAATCGCAGATAACAACGAGTTTTATGGAGGGAAATGGCAGGATTAGATGGAAAGGAGAGGTCATGAGACTCATGGACAAAGTAGCCATCATAACGGCTGCGGGTTCAGGGCTGACCCTCTCTTTGCCCTCCAGGATTACCACTTCAACTGGGATCGATGCCCTGGAGAAAAAATAATCGGGCCATCTCCCATTTCTCAACCAAATGGGAGATGACCCAAAAGTAATTTAAACCGGGTATCCCCTTTCTTAAATCGTCCTTCCAACTTCAGCCCCTTCGCGGATGGCCTCCATGGCATCCCGGGGCTCGACACAATCCCCAATGGCGTAGACTTCCATTCCTTCTTTTTTCAGCTCTCGCCATAGCCCATCATTGGGGATGGCCCCCACGGCCAGAACCACGCTATTCGCTTTTAAAAAGACGCCCTCCCGTTTATAGGCGATTTGCACTCCATTCTCCAGGATTTCCATAACCGGAGAGTCGGGGAAGAGGTAAACCCCATGCTGAATCAACCGGTCACGCAAAGCCCGATAGATATTTCGCTCCAATAAAGCCCCGTTCTCCCCCAGTTTGTTTTTGGTCACCAGGAAGACTTTACGACCCTCTTCGGCTAAGGCGTCGGCGATTTCCATTCCCACCAGCCGTCCCCCTATGACGACCACTGGATTTCCCACTTTAGCCTTCCCCATAATGACATCGTTCGCCTGCACCACAGGTGACCTGTGGCCACCAGGGACATCCAGATATTTGGGAAGGGCCCCTGTGGCTACCACCACGCCGTTGGGCTTCGTCTCCTTTATGAAATTTAGGGTCACCTCCTTATTCAAAAATACCTTAACCTTAGCCCGCTCCAACCTTCTTTCCATGTAAGGAACTAAATACCGGTAATTTTCTTTCAAAGGCTGGGCCGAGGCGATGTTCCATTGTCCTCCCAGTTTATCACTGCCTTCGTAGAGACTGACCTCGTGCCCACGCTCTGCTAGGACCCTGGCGGCCTCCATCCCTGCCAGCCCCCCTCCCACCACCATGACATTTTTCTTGGTTCCGGCTGGCATAATTCGGAATTCCCGTTCCCTTAGCACGGCCGGGTTAACGGTGCAGGTCCGACCTCGCTTCCGGACTTCGGGGGGCCTGACCTCCATATTCATGCAGTTGTTGCAATAGAGGCAACGCTGGACTTCTTCGAACCTTCCCTCCCGAACCTTTTGCGCCCATCGGGGATCAGCCAGCCACTGCCGGCCCATGGCCACAAAATCCGCCTTTCCCTCGAGTAAGATCTGCTCGGCCAATTGGGGGTGCCAGATCTTCCCCACGGTAATCACGGGAACCCTCACGACCTTCTTTATGGCTGCGGCCAGGTGTACGATGGCTCCATCGGGCATCAGGTAAGGCAAAAACTGCCAGTGGGTGGTCTCTTCTTCACAGGCCGAAACATGAAGAGCATCTGCCCCTGCCTCCACGAAGAGGGGAGCCTGAAGGAGACTGTCCTCCAATGTTCCTCCCCCTTGGATGAGATGGCTTCCGCTGAATCGAAAGGTAACCGGAAAGTTAGGGCCCACTTTCTCTCGCACTTTGGCGATGATCTCGCAGGCCATTCTGGCTCTCCTCTTAGCATCTCCTCCATATAGGTCCATGCGCTTATTGTCTCGGGGCGAGAGCCATTGGGTGATCATGTACCCATGGGCACCGTGAATTTCCACGCCATCCATACCCGCTTCTTTGACCCGACGCGCCGCTTCTCCGAAACCTTCTACGATCCGGCGAATATCCTCTTCCGTTGCCTCTTTAGGGGCGACACCCGTTTTTACCCAGGGGATGGCCGAAGGCCCGATGATCTTCAAATCTTCCGGGTGAGTAATGCGGTCCAACCAAGCACTATACAGCTTTCCGTGGTTGAGGATCTGCCAGGCGATCTTGCCGCCTGCAGCATGAACCGCATCGGCCACCTGGCGGAGGCCGGGGATGAATTTATCGTCCCAGGTCCCGGCCCGCCCCGGTGCTTGTCCTTCGCGCAGGGCATTGCTGGATTGGGCGATGATCAGCCCAACTCCTCCCTCGACCCTTTCCACATAATAGGGGGGGGTGTGTTCCCGGATGAATCCTTCGGGGTCATGGGAAGAGGTTCCCATAGGGGACATGATTAAACGATTTTTCAACTCCAGGGTACCAATTTTCCCCGGTTCAAAAAGCTTTTGGTAAGTCTCCATATGAATTATCCTCTCCTTTTATTATTTTGGATCTTCTCCTCATCGAGTGGGTAAAATGAACGGAGGCCCATCTCCCATTTATTTGAGGAGAGAGAATCCCTTTTGGGCAAAATTCAGTATTCATTTGTTGAATGTTGAAACCTGACGCCGATCCTGCCTGAAGAGGCTGACGCCTATATCAAGCAGGACATGGCAAACTGGGCCAAGGCCATCAAGGCTTCGGGCGTACAGCTGAAATAGCTATCCCTTCAGGAAGTCCAGGATCAGCTTCACAAGCTGCTCTGCTTCGACTTCCACCACGTTGCCCCCCCTGGTGTGTTCTACGGTGGCCAGCCGGCTGCCGGCGATAAGCTTGACCAGCTTCTCGCCCTGCCGGGGCAGGGGTTTCTCCTGGGGGGTGGCTACTTCGATGAGGAGGGTCGGGGACTTGATCTGTTTCATCCTCTCGCCCCGGTCAAAGTTGAAGATCGCCCTGTACACCTGATCGAGCCCGCGGATCTGGAGCATCTCGATCACACGCTCCCTTCGCTGCCGGAACAGCTCCTCGGTTAGCGGCTCCCCTGCAAGGCGCGTGGTGTCCCACCAGAGGGCGGAAAGTGCGCTGAACTCCGCTGCCCACTGCTTAACCAGGTGCGAACCGTCCGGCTCGGGATCGAATTTGCGTATCGATGGCTCCACAACCGCCATCAGGGCCGCGTTAAGGGCCTCATGATCGGCCATGATACTGTGGGTATGTCCGCAAAGGATCAGTTTCCCCACGCGGGAGGGCCAGGCTGCCGCCATTTCCGTGGCGATCTTGTTACCTGTATGAAAACCGAACAGGTGGACCTTTTCAAGCCCGAAGAAGTCCATGAAGCCCACCATGCTGCGGGCCATATCCGCGATGCGGACGCCGGGAGGAAGGGGATCGGAGTTGCCGGAGCCGAGGTTGTCCGGTGCGAGGACCTTGTATCGTGCCGCGAGCAGGGACATCATTTTTTCATACTGACGGGATGATCCCGTCTTATGGAGGAGAAGCAGGGGCTCTCCTTCCCCGGCGGTAATATAGTGAATCTGTCCTTGGGGTGTGTCGGCGTAGCCTCGTTTCATAGGGGTCCTCCCGGCATACATGCAAAGGAAATGTCATGGCAGTTGAAACTCCCTGCTCAAAGGGCGGGACTTCTCGGCAAGGAATAGTATCATTTTTTATGGCACCCCTCAAGCCCGCCCAGAGGCCGGTGCTTGTTGGACTGACCCCCAGTCCACAGGTATGATGGCAGATCTGAAGGGCGGAGTAAAAGAGAGGCGGGGGCGGTCAAAAAATGAGAGACCTCGCTGGCTGTCGACGCATATCTTGAGACCAAAGCGGGTTGCTAACCCTCACTTTGTAGTGGACTTTCACCTCCTACACCATAGGGAATTTCCCCTGACCCCAAAAGGATAGAAGTTTAAATATCAATAACTAAGTCAATTTTCAAGTTGATTGGCAACGAACAAGAAGGTATTCTTTATTCCATAGTTTTCCTCCGGTTTTAATGAAACCAACAAACAAACACATGACTTTTATGAGCTCGAGCTTGACAAAAATCTAAGGCAACAACGCCCTAACCAATTTCTATAGGTA
>LJUR01000085.1 GCA_001304105.1 Deltaproteobacteria bacterium SM23_61 | reverse complement strand
GGAATCCAGTTTTTCCTGGATTCCCGCTCCCCGCTTACTACTTGCGGGGACAGGTTTCGCGGGAATGACGGCGTTCGTGGGGATTAAAGTCGCTGTCTTTAATTCCGGTTCATCTCCAAATTCGTTGAAAACCAAAGAGCTGGTCTATTCAGAATTTCCTGTGATTTCATGGGCCCGGAAGAAAAGTCATCTTGCTTGCCATCATGAGGCGCCTATCTCTCCCCACCGGTGGCGGGGGTATCGGTTATTTCTTCGAAGCTTACTTATTCCGCCCCCGCTGCGCTTTGCGGATGACCCGCAGGGGGTTCATGGAAAGGGGATCTCCCGCCGATGCTTGCTGCGCAATCTGACTTTCCTTCCGAGCCCATGGCAGGCTTTGATGAAACATTCGATCAACGAATTTGGAGATGACCCTTAATTCTTTACTCTATGCTCTATGCGCGGTGCTCTCTGCTTTATTCTTGAAGGAAAGGTCTCTTCATGGTCGATAAATCCAAGATGAAAGAGTTGGAAAATGGAAGATTACAAAGGGATGAAGATCGGGGGGGGAGAAAGATTCTGGCGGCAAAGTTGAGCGAAAGTGAATCGGCACGGAGAAGGAGAAAAGAATGGATGAAAACCTTTTGTTGACCGAGAGAAAGGATCGGGCCTTTTGGATCAGCTTCAACCGGCCGGAGCGGAGGAACGCCCTTTCCCCGCTTCTCCTGTACCAGCTGGCGGAGCTGCTGAAGAGGCTGAAAGAGGAGGACGAGGTCCGTTGCGTCATCCTGCGGGGGGCAGGGGACAAGGCTTTCTCCTCGGGTTATGACATCGGCGCCATTCCGACCAACGTCCCTCCCGAGGTGATGGAGAAAATGAGGAAGAAGAACCCCCTGGAGACGGCCATCGAGTCGCTCCAGGAATTCTCCTACCCCATCATCGCCATGATCAACGGAATGGCCTTCGGGGCGGGGTGCGAGGTGGCGGTCGCCTGCGACATCCGCATCGCCGCCGAATCCGCCCGCCTGGGCATGCCCCCGGCCAAGCTGGGGCTGATCTACCTGCCGTCCGGGATCATGCGTTTCGTGAACGTCGTCGGCATGGCGAATGCCAAGGAGATCTTCTTCACCGGCCGCTATTTTCCCGTCGCCCGGGCGAAGGAGATGGGGCTGGTGAACTACGTGGTCCCAGACAGCCAGTTGGTTTCCTTCACCGAAGAGATGGCCCAGGAAATCTCCGGAAACGCCCCCCTCTCCTTGAAGGGGATGAAGACCATCTTCAATACCCTTATAAAATATCAGAAGATCGAACCGGAAGACATGAAAGCCGTGGAATTGCTGGTGGCCGAGGCTTTCAACAGCGAGGACCTGAAGGAAGGGCAGAAGGCCTTCCTGGAAAAAAGGAAACCTATTTTCAAGGGGAAATGATACATGGCTTGGGATGATGAGACCGAGGTTCTGGTCATCGGTTTCGGGGGGGCCGGAGCCGTCGCCGCCCTGACCGCCCACGATTCGGGAGCAAAGGTCCTGGTTGTTGAGAAAATGGAAAGAGGCGGGGGAAACACCAATGTCTCCTTGGGAGGGTTCCTCTGCCCCAAAGACGTGGGAGGCGCCTTACAATATCTGGAGAGCCTTTGCTCCCGGGGCTTCCGGACCGTCGATTCGGAGATGATCCGGGTCTACGCGGAAGAGTGCTATCGAAACAAAGAATGGGTGGAGGGTTTGGGGGCCAAAACCCACGTATACGGAGGCGCGGGTTTTCCCCAGTTGCCCGGGGCGGAGTCCATCGAAAAACGGATGGTGACCGGAAAGAACACGGTGGAGGAGAATTCCTTCTGGAGCTTCCTCCGCTCCCGGGTGGAGAGCAGAGAGATCCCCGTTTGGAATTCCTCACCGGCAAAGGAATTGATTCCCGACGGGAATGGGGCGGTCATCATCGGAGCAGTCATTCAAAAAGAAGGGAACCTCCGAAAGGTGAAGGCCCGCCGTGCTGTCATCCTGACCTGCGGAGGGTTCGAATATGACGACGGGCTCAAGGCCGACTACCTGAAGGGCTATCCTTATTATTCTCTCGCTCCCCCGGGGAACACGGGGGATGGAGTGCGAATGGCCCAGCGGGTGGGTGCCGACCTCTGGCACATGCCCGGGGTTTCCTGCCCGCTGGGCTTCAAGGCCCCCGAGTTCGAAGCGGCCTTCTACATCCGGCCCCCGTCCAACCGTTTCATTTTCGTGGATCAACAGGGGAAACGATTTTGCTCGGAGGTGGAAATTCACGCTTACAACCACCTGGTCGATTGGTTCGACACCCACACCCTGACCTTTCCCCGCATCCCCTGCTTTCTGATCTTCGATGAACAGGCCCGAACGGCCGGACCCATGGGATTGACCAGCATGGGATATAACCGCGGCCGTTATTCCTGGTCCAAGGACAACGCCGTGGAAATAACCCGGGGATGGATCACTCCGGACGACACCCCGGGCGGCCTGGCCCGGAAGATCGGGCTGGATGCAGGGTTCCTGCAAAAAACGATAACCGAATATAAACGGCAGTGCGAATCGGGGGAGGACATCCTTTATCACCGGCCCAAGGACAAGCTGTCCCCCCTGGGTCCCGGCCCTTACTATGCAATGAAACTCTGGCCTTGCCTCCTGAATACCCAGGGCGGACCGCGGAGAAACGTCAAAGCCCAGGTCCTATATCCCGACGGCCGTCCCATTCCCCGCCTCTACAGCGCGGGGGAGCTGGGTTCTCTTTTCGGGCTGCTCTACCAGGGGGCGGGCAACCTCGGCGAATGCCTCGCTTTTGGCCGCATCGCAGGACGGGAGGCGGCGAAAGAACCGATCTGGGGATAGGATTCCGGATCTGGTACCACAGGATAGTTGAATTAACCCCGGATCACCTGCCGCAGCCAATTCCCCTGTTCCGGCAGGGGCATATGCCGTATCTCCCGAAGCCTGACGCTCACTACCGCAGTGTTGTACCCTTTCCGCTCCCCGGATACTCCGGCTCTTAACCACTTCTGAATCAGCCGCAGGATCCGCCGATTTCCGATGCGATGCTCCAGAAACTTCTCCTTGTTTCCGGAGGCAAGAAAGGAAGGAACGTTGGGAAGAGAATCATTTGACCGGTCTTATGCCGGATGGTAATCTCTACTAGGCGAGGCTGGAGGGGAGTTTCCGGGCCCCCAGCAGGAAGCTCTTCGGGTATTGGATTTGGAGGAAAGTTATATGGAGAGAAAAATTTCGGGCCAGAAAGAGCTTCAAAAAGAAGTGAAGGAGTCGGGGTTCTGCACCGGCTGCGGAGCTTGCGTGAACTTGTGTCCCTATCACGTCGCCTATCATGACGAGGTCATCCTGCTGCATACCTGCGACCTCAAGGAGGGGGGATGCTATGCCTTTTGCCCCCGCACCTCCACCGACCTGCAGGCACTTTACAAGCTTCTTTCTGACCCCCGGGACCTGACGCCGGAGATCGGCCCCCTGAAAGGGTTCTACATCGCCCGCGCCACCGATCCCCAGACCCGCGCCGGCGCTCAGCATGGAGGAACCGTAACCACCCTCATGGCCTTGGCCCTTCAGGAAGGGATCATTGACACGGCCATCCTGGCGGATGAAGGCCGGGATCTTCTGCCCCAAGGAAAGGCCGTGCGCGATCCCGCGGAAGTGAAAAAGCGGGGCAAGAGCCGGTTTGTGGTTTCCCCCATTCTGGCTGAGTTCAACCGTATCGCCAAGGAAGGCGGGAGAAAGATCGGAATCGTGGCCACCCCCTGCCAGGCCCTGGCCCTGGCCAAGATGCGCAGCAAGCCTCTCGCCCCCTACGCCGATCGGATCGATCAGCTGAAGCTGGTCGTGGGATTGTTCTGCGGGTGGGCCCTTGCCTGGCGGAACCTTTTGGCCCTGTTAAAGAAAAAGATCGATCTCGGAGAGATCGAAGGCATGGACATCCCTCCCAGTCAGTATCATCTGCTCCAGGTCTTTACGAAGAAGGGCCCGCTGGAGATTGCCCTGGACGAGGTTAACCCCTGCGTCCGGGGGGCCTGCTGGTATTGCCAGGATTTGACCGCAGAGTTTAGCGATCTCTCCGTGGGTTCGGCCCGTTTGTCGGAGGGGTGGGAAGAAGCCAAGAACTGGAATCAGGTCATCGTCCGGACCCCCCGGGGGCAGAGGCTTCTGGACCTGGCCCGGGAACGGGAGATCCTGGAGTTCCGGGAGGTGCCGGCCGGCACCCTGGAAAAGCTGAAAACCGCTTCCCTGAGCAAAAAGAAGACGGCGGTGAAAAACCTGCTTCTCAGAAGCCGCAACCCGAGAGACCTGATTTACCTGGATTCCCGGGATCCGGTCCTGAGTCCCCTGATCAAAGGCCCGACATAGGCATGGGGTTTTTCCCCGTCCAGCTTCACTTCTAAGATTGCCTCCTCTGCGAGAAAGCGAGCTTGTGGCCCGGAAGCAAGGGCGTTGCGCGAAAAAAACATCGGCGGGAAAAGAATTGGCTATGGAGATCCCCGCCGTGCTTCCGCAGAATGTGGCGGGCCCATCGGGCGCCCGGCCGGGCGCCCCTACATCGGACTAACCCTGTTCCCGGAGAAAGAAGGGCTTGCCCGCCCGAACCAGGAAATGAGGTGTGCCTCATGGTTTTTGCGCGCAACGCCCTTGCTTTCGGGCTGGGCACCGCCCGGAATTCAATAGGGCTTACAACTATTTGCCGGAAAGTGAGGGTGGCTTTTATCTTCATTGACAAGAACCCCGCCGATGAGTTAATAAGGGAACGGTCATTCGGAATCTTCCCCATTTCATGAATTCCCCGCAACCAGATTAGCAATCTGACCAGAAAGGGCAGGTAGAAATGAGCACGGAAGTGAAGGGTCCCCAGGACCTGGAGAAAGAAGTGATCCAAGCAGGCCTCTGCACCCTCTGCGGCGCCTGCGTGGGCCTCTGCCCCTATTTCCGGGCCCACCGCGGGAGAATCGTCCTCATGGACAACTGCAACCTTTCCCAGGGGCGGTGCTATTTTTTCTGTCCCCGGACGGCCTCGGACCTGGAAGCGCTCAACCAGGATCTCTTCGGGGCCCCTTATCCGGGTGATTCCCTGGGGACCCGCCGCCAGGTTGTCATGGCCAAGTCTCTGGATAAATCGGTCCTCGCCAAGGGCCAGTACGGCGGCGTCACCTCGACCCTCATCGCCCTGGCCCTGAAGAAAAAGATGATCGACGGCGCCGTGTTGACCAAGAGAGGAAAAGAGCTTCTCTCTGCGGGAGCCCTGGCCCAGGACAAACGCCAGGTCCTGGCCTGCGCCGGGTCCAATTACATCGCTTCTCCCACCCTGGAGGCTTTCAACAAGGGAGTGCAGGGGTCTCCGAAAAGGATGGCTGTGGTGGGAATCCCCTGCCAGGTTTTGGCCATGGGGAAGATGCGGATCAACCCCCTGGAGAACAAGAATAACATCGAGAAGCTGCACCTGGTCATCGGGCTCTTCTGCACCTGGGCCCTCGCCTACCCGGAAATGCTGCAATTTCTCAAGAAGGACTACCCGGTGGAAAAAATCGGCAAGATGGACATTCCCCCGCCCCCGGCCAACGTCCTCCAGCTCCATCTTCCCGGGGGGATGAAATCTATCTCCCTGGACCCCGTGCGCAAGTTCGTCCGGCCCACCTGCAGTGTCTGTCTGGATATGACCGCGGAATTTTCCGACCTCTCCGTCGGGGCTGTGGAAGGAATCGCCGGCTGGAACACGGTGATCATTCGTACGGCCAAAGGACAGGAGCTCCTGGAAGAGGCGAAGAGGGCCAAGATGATCGAAGTCTCCGATGTCCCCCGGGCCAACCTGAGGCATCTGCAGGAAGCCGCCCTGTTGAAGAAGAAACGGGCCCTGGAGAACATCGTCCAACGTACGGGAAGCAAGGAAGACCTGTTTTACTTGAAGGGAGCGGACGCGCTTCGTCCACTTCTTCCGGCTTAAAAAAAGAATATTTCACCACGGAGACACAGAGATCACAGAGAAGAATAGAATTAGATGTAAAAACCAAGAAAAAAATCCATGAAATGCAATACGCTCTTCGTATTTGCTTTTCCTTTTGATTTCTCCGTGTTCTCTGTGCCTCTGTGGTGGATGTCTCTTAGGAGGATTTATGTCGGTGATCAAAAAAGATGCTCCGGGGTCCAATGAACTGCTCATGGGAAACGAGGCCATCGCCCGGGGAGCCCTGGAAGCGGGGGTCCAGTTCGCCGCCGCCTATCCCGGCAATCCCTCTTCTGAGATCATCGGCACCCTCTCCCAGGTGGCCAAGGACATGGGAATCTACGTGGAGTGGTCGGTGAACGAGAAGGTGGCCCTGGAAGCCGCGGCTTCCGCCTCCTTCGCCGGCCTGCGGTCCATGAGCGCCATGAAGCAGAACGGTGTGAACGTGGCTTCGGATTTCATCCTCAATCTGAACCTCTCCGGGGTTGGGACCGGGGGCCTGGTTCTGGTCGCCGCGGACGACCCCGCCGCCCTTTCCTCCACCAACGAGGAAGACTCTCGCTTCATCTCCAAGCTGGGGGACCTGCCCCTCCTGGAACCAGCCACTTTCCAGGAAGCCAAGGACATGGCCAAGTATGCCTTCGAACTCTCCGAATCCATCAACAGCCTGGTCATCCTCCGGAGTGTTTCCCGGATCTCCCACGCCAAGGGAAACGTCCTGCTGGGGGAGCTTCCCCGGGAGAAGAAGACCGCTCGGTATGACACCTCCAAGATCTTCATCCCCGTGGCCGCACCCCTCCGTCACCTGGCCCTTCACCTGAAGTTGAAAAAAGTCCAGGAGATGTACGAGACCTCTTCCTTCAACTGGTATGTGGGGCCGGAAAAGCCCGAGCTTCTCATGGTCACCTCCGGCAGCGGATGGTTCTACTCCCAGGAAGCGGTGAGAACGCTGGACCTCCAGGATCGGGTAGGGATCCTTAAGGTGGGAACCACCTGGCCTCTCCCTGCCAAGCTCCTGGCCAAACACATGGCCAACACCAGGCGGGTCCTTTTCGTCGAGGAAGTGGATCCCTTCCTGGAAAACAACGTGAAGGAGCTGGCCGCAGAGTGGTCCCCGGAGATCGGCTCCTGGAACTTCTACGGGAAGGGTTCGGGGCACGTGAATCCGTTCGGAGAGATCAATCCCGATTTGATCATCAACGCCCTGTCCAAGGCCATGGATAAGCCTTATGCCCCCCGGGAGGCGAATTACGGCAAGAAGGCCCTGGAGATGACCAAGTCCCTGGTCCCCAACCGGGATTTGGGCTTCTGCGCCGGCTGCCCCCACCGGGCGACTTTCTGGGCCATCAAGAACGCTCTCAAGCTGGACGGGCGCGGAGGGTTCGTGACCGGGGACATCGGCTGTTACTCCATCGGCCTGGGCCCGGCCGGCTACTTCCAATTAAAGACCATGCACGCCATGGGCTCGGGAACCGGCCTGGCCACGGGTTTCGGCCAGCTGAAACCGTTCGGGTTCGATCAGCCGGTCCTCTCGGTCTGCGGGGATTCCACCTTCTTCCATGCGGCCATCCCCGCTTTGATCAATGGGGTGTACAACCAGTCCAACTTCGTCATGGTGGTCCTGGACAACAGCGCCACGGCCATGACCGGATTCCAGCCCCATGCGGGGACCGGGGAGACGGCCACCGGATCGCCGGCGCCGGTGGTGGACATCGAAAAGCTCTGCGCTTCACTGGGCGTGCGGGTGGAGACCTGCGATCCCTTCGACCTCCAGGACACCACGGACAAAGTCCTGGACCTGGTCAGCCAGGAGGGAGGCGTCCGGGTCCTCATCTCGCGGCGGAAATGCGCCCTGGTCAAGGCCAAGGAAGAGAAGGCCACTTACAAGGTCCGGGTGGACCCGGAAAAGTGCGTGGGAGAGGCCTGCGGCTGCGCCCGGATCTGCA
Source organism: Deltaproteobacteria bacterium SM23_61 (assembly GCA_001304105.1). Taxonomy (GTDB): domain Bacteria; phylum Desulfobacterota; class SM23-61; order SM23-61; family SM23-61; genus SM23-61. The sequence continues at coordinate 4,507 of LJUR01000085.1, read as the reverse complement.
CCCGGATCTTCAAGTGCCCGGGGCTGATCTGGGACAAGGAGAAGGGGAAATCCCGGATCGACGAGGTGATCTGCACGGGCTGCGGGGTCTGCGCCGACATCTGTCCCCAATCGGCCATCATCAGAGAGGAAAACAAATGAACCTGACCAAGGATCCCTTGAACCTGATCATCGCCGGGGTGGGAGGCCAGGGAAATGTTATGGCCTCGCAGCTGGTGGGCCGGGCCCTGGTGCGGGAGAATTACTATGTCACCATCGGGGACACCTACGGGGCTTCCCAGCGGGGCGGAGCGGTGATGAGCCACCTGCGCATCTCCAGGGACTCCCAGTTTAGTCCCCTCATCCCCGAAGGGCAGGCCGACATCATCGTGGCCCTGGAGCCGGTGGAGGCTCTGCGGGTCATCGCCCGGTACGGCAATCCTTCCACCTCCGCGGTCATCAACTCCCGTCCTATCTACCCCACGGCCGTGACCGTGGGGGATGCCGAATATCCCTCCCTGGACAAGATCCGGGCAACCATCAACGAACTGGCCCGGAAATCCTGGTTCGTGGATGCCACGGAAATCGCCCTTTCCCTGGGCTCTCCGATCTTCACCAATATCATCATGGTGGGGGCCCTGGCCGGGACCGGACTTTTACCCTTGGGCAGAAGATCGTTTGAGGATGTGATTCAGGAAAGTTTCCCGGGGGCCCACCTGGAGGTAAACCTGAAGGCCTTCGCCCAGGGGATGGACCTGGTCAAAGCATAGCCCGCGTTTCAGCTTGCGGGTTTCAGGCAAAATCTCAGCGGTTTTTTCTTCTTTACATTCGAGGTGGGGCCTCTTTAAAATGGGTAATAGATAGCGTCATATAATAAATAAGGAGGAGAATATGAGCAAGAAGGTCATCGATCTGCTGAATGCGGCCCGTTCCCGGGAGCTTTCCGCCATCACCCAGTACATGGCGCATCATTATGAACTGGAGGATCAGGACTTCGGCAAACTGGCCAAGAAAATGAAAGAAATCGGCATCCAGGAGATGAAGCACGCCGAGGCGCTGGCCGAGAGAATCCTTTTCCTCAAAGGGGAGGCCACCACCAAGCCCGACGCCATAGCCAAGAAAGGGCAGTCCATCGCCGAGATGCTGAAGACCGACCTGGCCCTGGAAAGCGCGGCCATCAAGATGTACAACGATGCGGCGGTGGTCTGCGCCCAGGAGAAGGACCAGATCTCCAAGCAGCTCTTTGAGAAGCTCCTGGGGGAGGAAGAGGCGCATTTCAACGACTTTGAGAGTATAAAGGAGCACCTGGATAAGATGGGCAACGCTTACCTGGCCACCCTGGCAGGCTGATTGCGGGGCCTTTTCCGGGTAAAAAATCTTTGTTGATTTCAGCGGGGTATGTTCCATGGAGGAAGATTGGAGAATATACCCCGTTTTTTTGTCCCCAACCAATACTTACGATGCTCTTCATAAATATCCTTCCCCCGCAGGGAAAGCTCCGGTAGGAGGAAAGGAGAGCCCGACAAGCAAAAAACCGGGGGCGGTGCGGGTTGATTTGGGCCCTTGACAGTCTACACGATAAGGGCATTACAATATTTGCAAGCCTTAAAATCATCTCTTGTCAGTTCTCGGTATCCATCCTTAAAAAACATCGGAGGGTAAAATGAAAATGAGAAAAATTTTCTGGCTCTGGGCTTTGCTGCTCCTCCTGGTCCTTTCCGCGGGCTGCGCCGGCATTCCGGTCCGGGAAGCGGTCCAGGTGGACATGAAGGCCTCGGTGGGCAAGATCGAGGGGAATCAATTCACCGGGATCCGGTATCCCTTCAATGTGGCGGCACCCCCGGGCTGGAAGGTGAGCACCGAATATCCCAAGTTTATGATCGACCTGGGATATGAAAAAGACGGTCTCCAGGAATCCGAGGTTTTTCTCTATAACCCCCACACCCAGTCCAACCTGCAGATCGACTTCGTGGGCGCCAGCCGTTATTCCACTTTCGACCAGCAGAAAATTGAAACCCTGACCAACGCGATGATCGGGGAGATGCAGGACGAATTGAAGCAGGACCTGGGAAAAGAACTGAAAACAGCGGTGGGTCCCACCGAGCGCCCCTCCCTGAAAGGGGTCCCCTATGCCGCCAAGAAATACGTCACCTACACAGCCAAGGGGATCCAGCGCGAGCAGGGATGGATCTACGGCTTCGCCGAGCCCTACCAGATTTTTATTCTTTATATGATTTTGGACAAGGAGGGGAAGAAAGACCGCGAGGCCTTCAAGGCGATCCTGGATTCTTTCGAATATATCCCGAGAAAATGAGCATGAGGCAGAAAGCCCGGCGCGACACAGCGGCAATCAAAAAATTCGCATTGGACACGGATGAACACGGATAAGCACGGATCATTCCCCTTGGCCCCCCTTTTCTAAAGGGGGGGTTGGGGGGATTTCAGAGGTCCCCCGGATAAGAAAATTCTCTCACCAAGATTCAAAGAGTTTGGGGGTTAGTCTTACCTCGCCAGGGGTGAGTGCCAGTCAGATGACCCCCTCCTGCTTGAGCTTCTCCAGCTGATCCCTCCCGAGATTCAGGTATTTCCCGAGAATGAATTCGTTGTGCTCGCCCACGAGGGGAGAGGGGCGATCGACGCTCCCTGGGGTCTTGGAGCAACGGAAGGGAATTCCCGGGATTTTGGCCTTGCCGATGACGGGATGTTCGACTTCCACGAAGTAGCCGCGTTCCTTCAGGTGAGGATCTTCCACCACTTCTTTGATGTTGAGGATCGGGGAATTGGCCACCCGTTCCTTATCCATCATCTCCCCCACTTCCTTGATCGTATATTGGGTGGTGATCTTCTCGATCTCTTCCTGGAGAAAATATTTCTTCTCCCATCGCTGTCGCTTCGTGCGGTAGGCGGGATCGGCGGCCCAGTCCGGACGCTTCACGGCCCGGCAGAAGCGTTCCCAGTGTTCATCTCCCACCGTGGCGATGATGATATACCCGTCTTTACACCGGAAGGCCGCCATGGGACATTCATGGGGATTCATGGAGCCGATGGGGGTTAGAAGTTCCTTCCCCACCGTCCATCGGGGAATCCCCCCTTCGAGGATGGACACCATGCATTCCTGCATGGTTACATCAATATACTGCCCTTCCCCGGTCTTCTCCCGGTGCCAGAGGGCGGTCATGATGGCAAAAGCGCCATGGAGAGAGGCGCTTACATCTCCGATTGAGGTTCCCACCTTTGTAGGCGGGGAATCCGGGTGGCCGGTGATGGACATGAGCCCGCTCATGGCCTGGGCAATGATGTCAAAGGACATTCGCTGAGAATAGGGGCCTGTCTGCCCGAACCCGCTGATGCTGCACATGATGATCCGGGGGTTGACCTCTTTGAGAACCGGATAATCGATGCCCAGCCGCTTCATGACCCCGGGAGCGTAATTTTCCAGGACGATATCCCCGATTTTGACCAGCACTTTGAACATACGCACAGCCTCGGGATGCTTCAAGTTAAGCGTGATCCCATATTTGTTCCGGTTGAGACCCAGGAAATACCCGCTCCGGCTGCGGTCACTAGGCCCGCCTTCTCCCTCCTTGACCAGCGGAGGGTTGTCCCGGATGGTTTCTCCTTCGGGTGGTTCAATCTTAATGACCTCCGCCCCCATGTCGGCAAAGAGCATGGAGCAATAGGGCCCGGCATAAATCCGGGTCAAGTCGATGACCCGGATTCCCTCCAAAGCTCTGGCATTCATGAAATGTTACCTCTCGTGTTTGGTGCTCAGGGTTGAGTGCTGAAGAAAAGAAAAAAGGAACGAGGCACGAGGTTCGAGGATCGAGGCCTCAGGTTTTCATGTATTTCCTCATTTTTCCCTTATCGATCTCGATCCCCAGGCCCGGCCCGCCGGGGACCTTTATGACTGCGTCGTGGCATTCGAGAACTGGCTCTCTCAAGATCTCCGTCCGGAGCGGGTTCTCCGTGTACATGTGCTCGAAGATGTAAAGGTTGGAGAGGGACGAGGCCCACTGGACAGCGGCGGCGATGCTTACCGCCCCCGATGCACCGGTATGGGGTGCAATGGTCACCCCGCACGCACTGGCGAAGGCGGCGATCTTGCGGGCCTCGGTGAAGCCGCCGCAGCGGGCGATGTCGGGCTGGATCATGGCGACTTTTCCCCGCAGAACCAGGTCGCGGAAGCCCCAGCGGGTGAATTCCGACTCTCCCCCCACTACGGGGATTCGCAGGGAATCGGAGAGCCGGGCGTATCCCTCAAGGTCCTGCGGCGGAACCGGTTCTTCGAACCACAGGATGTTCAGCGGCTCCAGCATCACGCCCAGCCGCAGGGCCTCCTCCGTGCTGAAGCCGCAGTTGGCGTCGAGCATGATCCCGATGTCCGGGCCTACGGCTTCACGGATGGCCTTCACATTCCCGAAGTCGGTATCCACGCCCAGGCCCACTTTCACCTTAATTTTTTTGAAACCCTGCCGGACCAGGTCTTTGGCCTCCTTCACCATCTCCGGCCGCTCCATGAGCATGATGGA
>LJUR01000084.1 GCA_001304105.1 Deltaproteobacteria bacterium SM23_61 | reverse complement strand
TGGACTCCCACCGGTAAACCCTCACTCGTAAATCCCGCCGGGGCAATGGTGGAAGGAAGGTAAAAGTTGCAGGAATACCCCGCCCAGAACATCTGGGTAGTGGAAGGCTGGGGCTTTCCGTTAACCATTACCATCCGTTCCCAGCGCTCCCCCTTCTGGTTGTGGGGGAAGGCGGCGGTAGTTGCCGTGGGGCACAGGAGCAGATCGTACTCTTTAAAGAATTCCGCCCAGGCCAGGCGCATCCTGTGACGGGCTTCGTTATAGGCCAGCCAGTCCTTGTGGTACATGGCCTGGGCCCGGATCATCTGGGCCTGGTAGCTTTCGTCGTCGGGTTGGAGGGTGTTGAAGGCGGCCAGGTTTTTCTGGAACAGCTCCGGAGTCATACGCCCGGAAGTAGCGGCGCGAAGAAGCTGGATATAATTCCGGTAAGCCTGCCGGGAACCAAACGCCGGCCGGGCATCCTCGACGACTTTCGCTTTGCCCTTCTTTAGAAAATCAGCCACAGCCTCGATTCGCTTCTGGACTTCCCCGTCCACTTCCGCCTCCGGGTCGGTGTAGACTACGGAAACTTTATATTGCCGGAGGGATTTCTTCCTGGGCTTTGGCAAACGCAACTGCCAGCCGGTTCCGTCGATGTCATCCGGCCCTGCCATTGCTTCCAGAGCGATGGCAATATCGTCGGCGCTCCGGGCCATGGGACCGATGACCGAAATATCCGAGGCGGCAACGACTCCCGGCAGGGCTTGACCCCGCGGAGAGCAGATGGCGTAAGTGGGCTTGTGCCCGTAAACGCCGCAGTAATGGGCGGGGTTGCGGATGGAGGCGCCGATGTCGCTTCCCGCGTCGATTCCGGTGAGACCGGCGGCGAGGGCGGCGGCTGAGCCGCCCGAAGACCCGCCGGGGATCCGGGTCACGTCCCAGGGGTTGTTGGTGGTCCCGTAGATTTCATTGAAACTCTGCCAGTCGGCCAGGTAAAGGGGGACGTTGGTCTTGCCGAAGAGAACCACCCCGGCTTTCAGAAAGCGGTCCGCGGCGAGGGAATTTTTTTTCGCATAGTTATCCCGGTACTGGGGGACCCCCCAGGTCGTCGGCATCCCGGCCACATCAAAAGATTCCTTGATGGTCATGGGCACGCCGTGAAGTGGGCCCCAAACCTCTTTCCTGGCCAGCGCCCGATCGGCCTGCTTGGCGCGCTTTCGCGCACCTTCGATATTCATGAAGATAATGGCGTTGATCTTCGGGTTGTACCGTTCGACGCGCTTCAGGTACAAATCCAGGAGTTCCAGGCACCCGATTTTCTTGTTACGAATCAGGGAGGCAAGCTGTTTGGCCGAGCGGAAGGGCAGGGGAAGCATGAATTCCTCCTTTTAGCTCAAGATCGCATAGAGCAAAGAGAATAAAGCCGAGAGAATAGGGCATGGAGCAAAGACGAAAAAACAAGTTCTTATGATTCGGATGGTCCATTGACGGCCCGGAGAATTCCATCTAATATGTGCTTGATTCGGGAAAATTTGTCAATAGAGGTTTTTGCCGAGTTTTTGGCAAGGCCATTTACATCGTCATTCCGGCGAAACCTGTCCCTGTAGGCTTTAACCAGGGAGCCGGAATCCAGTATTCTTTGAAAATCCTGGATTCCGGGTCGCCCCCCGGCCTTCGCCGGGGTTGCCCGGAATGACGGAATTTCCTTCCTTTCGAGCGTTCTGCGAGGATCTTGATAAATTTCCAGTTACGGAAAATACTTCCATGCGCGTTTTGCTCATCAATCCTCCTTACCGGCGGGGTGCGAAGTGCATCTTGAGGATCTTCAGCTCTGCCGCTCCCCTCTCACCCGCTTGGGAGAGGCTTTGCATCGGTATAAACCCGCTGTGGCAGGGATTACTTCTTTTTCCATCAACCTTCCCACCGCTTCCAAAATTCTCCAGAAAGTGAAACGTCTCTCCCCCGGTACGGTTACCGTATGGGGAGGGCCTCATGTATCTTTTGATGACCAGGATATCCTTCGTCGCCACCCCTGGGTCGATGTGGTCATTCGAGGAGAAGGAGAAGAGACACTGGCGGAGGTCGTCGAACGATTCCGACAGGGGAAAAGTTTCGACGGGGTCCTGGGTATTACCTGGAGGGGGATCGATGGCCATCTTCAGGCCAACCCTTCCCGGCCCTTCCGGGAAGACCTGGATCACCTGCCCCGGCCGGCCTGGCATCTCCTCAAGCTCTCCCAGTACCGGGCTTTCGGAGACGGCGCCAGCCTTATGACTTCCCGGGGATGCCCGCACCGCTGCGTTTTTTGCGTGGGCAGGAAAATGATCGGAGCGAAAGGGAGATTCCGCAAACCGGAAGCCGTGGTGGATGAGATGGAAGCCCTGGTCCAACTGGGTTTCGCTCGTCTTCGCATAGAAGACGATCTGTTCACCTTCCGCCGCGAGCGGGCCCTGGCCATCTGCAAAGAAATGGATCGCCGGGAATTGGCCATTCGCTGGCGGGCCTACTCCCGGGTGGATACCATTGACGCCGAATTGCTGCAATGGATGAAAAGGAGCGGATGCGAAAGGGTCCTCTATGGCGCCGAGAGCGGAAGCCCCGAGATTCTGAAAAAGATCCGAAAAGGTATCACCCCCGAGCAGACCCGGCGAGCCGTGGAGATGACCCGGGAAGCAGGCATCGGGGTCTTGGCTTCTTTCATCCTGGGGCTACCCGGGGAGACACCCCAGAGCCTGCGGCAGACGATTGAGTTTGCCAAATCCCTCCAGGTTCCCTACAGCCTCAACCTCCTTACTCCTTATGTAGGAACGGAGGTTAGGGAGAAAGCAGCCGAATGGGAAATTGAAGTTCTTTCGGAGGACTGGCGTCAGTACGGGCAGGGGCATCCCCTAACTTCCACTTCAACCGTAACCCCGTGGCATTTGAGCCGGGCGGTGGGCAAATACCGCAAGGGCCTCCGAAAATACGTGGAAGACCTCCTGGAAAAAGAGCGGCAGGGGATTTTGACCAAAAAAGATTCGGAAGAATTGGAACAAAACCGCCACAGGGCCTTTTTGCGAAGGCTGATCGGGGAAGAGATCCTGGAGCGTTATGGAAATGTTCCTGCTGGCTCGGGAAAGAGTAAGCTCGAAGAATTGGCCAAGTCCCTCGCTCATCCTCTGAGAATGACCGCGGGGGAGGTTGAAAAACATTTAGACCCCCTGGTTAGCGGAGAAAATATTTATCTGGAAAGGGACCAAATAGGAAATTTAAGATGTGAATGGGCATAGAAATAAATTCTGAATAAAGACAAATAGATAGATTAATCATTTTCGGCTAATCTCCAAATTCGTTGACCGAATTTTTCATGAAAGCCTTCCAAGGGTCCGGAAGAAAAGGCAGATTGCGCAGCAAGCATCGGCGGGATATCTGCTTTCCATGAACCCCTTGTTGGTCATCCGCAAAGCGCCGCCGGGGCGGAATAAGTGCGCTTCAAAGAAATTACAGATTCCCCCGCCACCGGTTGGGAGAGATCTGTGCCTCATGATTGCAAGCAAGATGACTTTTCTTCCGGGCCCCTGAAATCACAGGGAATTCTGGAAATAACAGATCTTTGGCTTCCAACGAATTAGGAGATGATCCTCATTTTCTAGTTCAAGCCCAGGGGAAAGAAGGAGAGTGAAAATGCGGGTACTCCTCATTGGCCGTGATTCTTTCGGAAAAGATTGTCTAAAAGCCCTGTTGAAACAGGGGGAGGACTTAGTTGGGGTTATTACAACTCCTGATAAAGTGGGTCAGGCAAAGGCAAACCCGACAAAGGATTTCGCGACAGAAGCCGCACTTCCACTCTTGCTCCCTTCTAGTTTGAAAGATCTCCAAGTTATCGATTGGGTTAAAAGCCGTCTGCCTGAATTGATCGTGTTGGCCTTTGTAACCGAGATCATCCCGGAAGCAATGATCGACATTCCAAAATACAAAGCAATAAATTATCACCCCTCTCTGTTGCCGAAGTATAGAGGAGGGAGTGCGATCCATTGGGCGATCATAAATGGCGAGACAGAAACCGGTGTAACCATTCATTATATTGATGCATGGATAGATACGGGAGATATTATCCTTCAGGAAAGGGTTCCCATTTACCCCCAAGATACTGTGGCCTCATTATATTTCGAGCGGCTATACCCGATTGGGGTGAGGATGATAGTGGAAGCCGTTCGGATGATCGGGGAAGGAAAGGCGCCCAGAATCAAACAGGACAATTCTCAGGCATCTTACCACCCTATGATTCAAGAAAAACACGTGATCATTGATTTTGGAAAATCTGTTCATCATGTGCATAACCTAATACGCGGGAGTAATCCTCATCCTGGAGCTACGACTTATTGGCGGGGGAAAAAGATAAAGATTTGGAATTCCCGAATTATCAGTGAAAATATCAAACCATCCCGCCCGGGAGAAATCCTGCAATATGTCCCTCAGGGAATTGTTATCGCTGTGGCTGATGGAGGCATCATTGCTGAAAAACTGCAGATGGAGGGGGGAAAGAAGCTCTCGGGCGAGGATTTCGTGAAGGCGACCGGGATTATTTTGGGAGAGATCATTGGCTGAAGCATTATCATCCTACTACAAGGGCACCGGAATTAACTGCAAAGTCACCTTCCCCGCGAAGGGTACCTCAAGAAGCATAATAGGTTCATATCCAAAATTTGCCCGATGGGTGGATCGCGGCATGATACCTTTATTGTGAGTTCCTTCCTACAAACTTCGGTTGAAGAATGTATTTAGGAGGTGTAGATTTCAATTGGATTCGAGATTTAGATATACATTTCATCTCTTGAATTTTGGCCAAGCGAATAAAGTGGCACCATCTCTGTCATTTTAGGATCAGCCAGGTTCAGCCAAAATTTACCAAATTTTGCCTTGACTACCCTTTCTCATAAGAGTATTTTTTAGCTGGTTGTTATCCCTCCTGTAGCCTGGTAAACCCAACAACAAAACCTCTAACCTTCTGAGGCATATGATGAGAAGGTGGGGTTATCTAAAGATGGTCAAGTGAAACCTCCAAAGGGCTTAAGATTTCCCTTTGAGGATGTCTTACCGTATTCTCCTTTTCAAATCGGGCATTCAAAAAATTATCATTCCTGAACTTAATCCCTTCTGGAGGAAGAACCGATGGAAAAAATTCAATACGAATTGCAGGATGGGGTGGCCCTCATCAGAATGGATGACGGGAAAGCAAACGCAATGGATTTTGTCTTTTTTGAGGAGATGAACAATAGGCTTGATCGTTTGGAAGATGATAGTGCCAAGACAGTTGTCATCACAGGACGGCCGGGCTTTTTCTCTGGAGGACTCGATCTAAAGCTGATAGCGAAGCTTTCCCCGGCCGAAGTAAAGGGTTTGGCTGAGGTCTTCGCGCGCACAATGCTGCGCGTTTTTTCACTTCCCGTGCCCACAATTGCTGGTGTCAGCGGACATGCTGTGGCTGGCGGGGCCATGCTCTCTTTCTCATGTGATCTTCGTTTTGCGGTTGATGGTCCTTACCGAATTCAGATGAACGAAGTGATGATTGGCATCCCTGTTCCAAGTTGGATGTTTCTCATAGGTCGATCCGCGATACCAACGCAATGGTTCGTGGAAACTTTTCTCCATGCAAAAGCTTATAGCCCGGTTGAGGCGGTGGAAAGAGGGTTATTCCAAGGCCTCATTAAAAAGGAAGAAGACGTCGTGGCCTATACCAAGGGCGGAACTGAGAGCTTGAAGGTTTTGAATATGCAAGCTTATCGTACGAGTAAGAATCGCTTGCGTACCTCCGAAGTCGATCATGTTCTTCAACTTTTGAAAGACGAATTGCGCTGAAGGAAGTTTAGAATTTGAAAGAGGTGAGTTCTTCAGCAGCTTATTTCTTGATCGCTATTCAAAAAGCTATCTGTCTATCATTTCCAGCGCATCAACACCGGTTACGATATGGGGTTTATATCTTTAATCCATGGACATTACTTCAACCCGTAATGAACGATCGGCAAAGGAACTTTTCGCTGTGGAAAAGTAGGTGTACCTTTCGCAATTTGCCTGGAGGCGGATTTTCCCTGAGAAGCAACGGCTTCTTCCTGAAAGAGTGATCTTTAGACCTTGCCCCACAATACTAGATTTCAAAAAGAGGTAGATAAAATAAATTTTGTTCACTTTCCAATTCACAAGGAGTTAGCTCTTATCAATTATGGGATTTCAGGGCAAACCTACCAACCCAAACTCAATCTTTTAGACTCGATTATGAAATGTGATTTCCAGAAGATCCCAGTATGGAGCCTCTAGGGGAGATTTTTTAATCATTTGGAGGCTTTTTTGATTTCGTCCTTCAAAAATCATAAGATTTTTTTTAGGGACTTTCTTTGAGAAAATTTAATAATTAAACCAGAAATTTCTTTGGAGGTATCTTATGTTAAAATTCCCTAAAATTTCGAAGGCTTTTTTCTGCCTTGTGGCCTCTGCATTGTTATTTGCGGGGAACAACGCTTTCAGTGCTGAGGTGCTCAAGCTCTGTCACTTGAAACCCCACTCCTTTGAATCCCATACTGCTCAAATGGCTGCTGTTTTCAAGAATCTAGTGGAAGTCCAAGCTCGAGGAGAGCTGAGAGTTGAGATAGACTCCAGCGCCAATCGGATGAACGAGGGAGAGTTTATGGGGCAGGTGAAACGAGGAGAAATCCAAAGCTACATTGCTTCCGTTTACAGCTTTCGACGCTTATATAGTCTGTATGATGTAATGAATCTGCCGTTTGCCTACTCAACCTATGCTGTGGCCTACGATATCTTCGATGGCTGGTTTGGAGTAGAGATGGCTGAAGATATCAAGAAGAAAACAGGGTTTCGGGTGCTTGGATTTGGGGATTATGATGGATTTTTCTACATTACAAACTCTAAGCGCCCGATCCGTTTGCCGGAAGACATAAAAGGTCTTAAAATAAGGACAATGAACATCCCTCTCCATGTAGAGGCTATCCGGGCCCTTGGGGCAGAGCCAGTTCTTACTCCCTGGTCTGAGTTATATACTGCCTTGCAAAGAGGATCTGCGGATGGTCAGATGACCCCGATTTATGCCATCCTTATTGCAAAATTATACGAAGTTCAGAAGTATATGACTCTTTCCAATCACCTTTACTCTTCTTATGTATGGGTAATCAACGATGATTGGTATAGGAAGCTCTCATCAAAGCTCCAGGAAATAGTCGTTGTTTCAGCAAAGACTGCTATCGTGGCAGGCAGGGGAATCATCCGAGCAACCCAAGCTACAGAAAAGGGCCTCTCCTTTATAGCTGAGAAGATGGAAATTTATAGCCCGACTGTAGAGGAGTTGGCCAGGTATCGGAAAATAACTATTCCTGCAGCCAGGAAGGTTGTCGAGGATAGGCATGGAGAGGAAGGGGCAAAGTGGGTAGATAAATTTCTAAGAGCCATAGCTGAAGCAGAGAGTAAATCAAAAAGGCTGACCAAGTAAAATTCATTTGATTGAACCTAGCGGCATACAAGCCAGCATACGGAAACCGGTGGTAGACATTGACTATTGAAAAAGCCGAATAGAGCCCGATTGCCAAGGCAGGGTCAAAAATGTCCTGCTCTGTAATTTCTTCCGCTATCTCAAAAAGTACATCAATCAAATATTTGAATCAAACTTTAAATCGGTAATCCTTAATCCCCGAATATAACTCAATTTGAATAGTTGTACGTGTACTTGCTGAATATGGCCGGATAGGGAATTTTTGGAGGAAAAACAAGGACTTCTTCTGAACTCTGCAGCTGATAGATTTTGCCAGACGAGGCAGATTTGTATCGGGAATGGAGGTTTCCATATATTTTTCATTCCTTGAATTCTCGCGAAGTGCTGAGATTGGCACGATATCTTCAACTGACCGCCATTGCCTCCTTTTTGAAAGAGCCCTTCATAATTTTTTTTACCTCCAATCGAAATTTCAAGCATTATTCCCCATTTCAATTAGAGGCTTATATTTAGCGATTGGGAAAAAGCCCTCTAAAAGTATTGAGATAAAGATGCGAATGCATGCCGTTATTTCCCTCTCCCCGTTTTTGGGGACAGCCTTGATAAGGAAATTCCGGGGTCCAACAGGTGGGCGACATCGGAGGGGTTTCGCGGTATGGCGATATGGCCCGGCCGCGATTACAGGCCGCTCAGGAAGAAGTCCACTCTTTCCTCCATTTCTCTTCTAAATGGCTCGATCGCCATGCCCCACGGAGGACCTATTGTGATGACCTCTCCCGCCACGGGGTCCTGTCCCACTTCTATTCTCCCGTAGCACATATCGTACGCGTGGATGACCTTGAACGGTTGCCAGTTCTTGCGGAATTCGCCGAAGTTGTCCCCCTTATAGGGCACGGGGGTTCTCACCACCAGAAGGAAAACGTTGACTCGCGTCGTTCGGTATAATCGATGGTGCTGCTCGTGCCAGTCGGAACCCGGCGTTAGGAACGCCAGCACCGTAAATTCTTTGCTCACGTCCAACTGTTCCACCGATGTCCGGATTTTCTCGGAGGAACGAAATGCCTCAAAAAGCCTTTTCATGATTTCTTCACGCTCCCCGGCAAAAGGCGAAGCCTGCAGCACCGGGCCCTTCACCATCAAAAGGCGGATGGCAGGCCTCATTTCGGAGGACAACGTGAGCGTTCCCTCGATGACGGGAATTGTCTTCCTCAGACTCGACTTGATCTCTTGAATCACCAATCCGCCGCCGATGGCGGCTCCCAGCACCAGAAGAAAAGAACCTGGGAGAACGATCCATCTTGGCAGACTAGCCCATGGAAACCTTCTACCAAGGGCGGCAAGCATCGCCTCGCCGGGAAAGAGGAAATAGGTCCTCTGTCGATACCGCTTATACCGTTCGCCGAATGCTGCCTCGCACTTTCGTTCTTCGCTCTTGGCGAGGAGATGGTAGAGCCTCAGCATAATGAAGAAAGCGATAAAGGTAATGAACCGGCCCCATGTGAGGATGATACCCACACCGAAGAGGGACAAAGCCAGATATTGCGGGTGTCTGAATTTCTTGTAGATGCCCCAATCCACCAATCCCTTCTTTAAGAGCTTGGCGGAATAGATCTGAAACGCCCCAACCAGAAACAGAAGGAATCCTCCTGCGGTAAGAATCAGGCCAACTGGAAAAAGGGTGTGGACGGGAAAAACGAAGTGCACCAGCCAGGAGGTGTAAGGATTACGGCCTAGGTCTTCAATGTGCAGGACGGATCCGTAGAGAAATCCAGCAAAGGGCAGAAGCATCCAAATGGGTTCAAGAATAAGGAAGAACCCCCCCAACTTCAATAGGGAACCGACCATCCGCGCAAGGATGGACTTTCCGGATATCATCCACTTCTCTCTCTATCTAGGAATCTGTTGGTCCGGCGTGCAATGAACTTGAATTCGGGCACATGAACTGAATTGATAAGAACGCCCTTTTCCTAAATGAAATATACAAAAAGAAAATTATGGATCAAAGGAAATTTTAGCATAATATCTTGGGTTTGATTAATGGCCGTTTCACTAAGGAATGGCGGGCTTTTGTTTTGAGGCCCACCCGGGCTCACCGATTCCTCCCGCTCCCCTCTGACTACTTCGGAGCCAAGCTATCGATTACTGCTATTTCTCCATCTGTTTCCCGGTCATCGCAAAACTTTGGATATAGATATCATATCCTCATTCGGAATATATGGTTTTTGGATGTTCATTCCATCATAAATCAAGCCTACAGTGACGCATAGCTGGGATGGCCGAAATTCAAGGCTGCATGAATTGGGCAGCAGGTAAAAATTTTATTCAGAGGAAAAGATGCCTATGTATAGTTATTGCCCATAAAGCCCCCAACCTGAAACCCGGATTTGGTTCTTAGCGAAAGCCGAAGAGGTGCGGGAGCCACTGGACTAACGGATGAGATTTGAATGGGAACGTCTCTTTAAGGCTTTCAGCCCTTCAAACCACAGGATGCTGCATACCCCGGCAAAAAGACAGATCAGGAGATCGCCGGGGTAAAGGAAGGTAAAGTGGAAGAGCTTCCTCAGGAAGGGCACATAGAGGACCAGCAGGAGGAGAGCGATGGCTCCTCCGAAGACCCAGCCCAGGGCGATGTTGGCGGATCGAAGGGTGGCCCAGATGGTCCTCGACCACGAGCGATTGGTCAGAATCAGACCGAGGTTGGCTGCCACCAGGGTGGTGAAGGTCAGGGCGCGGGCCTCCTGGACTCCCTGGCCGCGATACAGGGAGATGAGAAAAACGACCAGGAGAATCACCAGGACGCTCAACCCCTGCAGCAGGCTCAGGGCCACCATGGACCCGTTGAAAAGGGGTTTCCGGGAGTCGCGGGGAGGACGGTGCATAATATCCTCTTCCTCCGGTTCGGCTTCAAAGGCAATGGAGCAGGCCGGATCAATGATCAGCTCCAGAAAGACGATATGGACGGGAAATAAAACCAGAGGCCATTTTAAAAGCACCGGCAGGAGCGACATTCCGGCGATGGGGACATGGATGGCCAGGATGTAGGCCATGGCCTTATGGAGATTGTCGAAGATCCGCCTCCCCAGCCGGACCGCCTGGACGATGGAAGAAAAGTCGTCGTCCAGCAGCACCAGGGACGCGGCCTCTCGGGCCACGTCGGTCCCTCTCTCTCCCATGGCGATCCCGATGTGGGCGGATTTCAGAGCCGGGGCGTCGTTGACCCCATCGCCGGTCATGGCCACGATCTCCCCGTTGGCCTTGAGAGCGTTCACCAGACGCAGCTTTTGTTCCGGCATGACCCGGGCAAAAATGTTTGCCGTGCGGACCTTGACTTGCAGCTCGGCGTCACTCATCCGGTCCAAATCGGTCCCGGTAAGGACCTCATCCCTGGGAGTAAGCCCGATCTGACGGGCTATGTTCTGGGCTGTTCCCGGATAATCTCCGGTGATCATAACCATCCGAATTCCCGCGGTGTAGCAATCCCGGAGAGCCCCGGCCACCGTGGGACGGACGGGGTCCTCCAGTCCCACCAGGCCGAGGAATTGGAACTGAAAGTCGTGTTGTTCCCCCGGGAGAGGAGCCTTCTGGAAATAGGCCTTGCCTACGCCCAGGACCCGCAATCCCTCCCCGGCCATGGCCTGTACGGCCCGGGATAATTCCAGGCCCTCCGAAGGGTTCAGATGGCACAGGTCGGCAATGGCCTCCGGGGCGCCTTTGGCGGCGATCACGTACCTTTCCCCGCTGGGCAATCTATGAACATGGGAAAGGGCCAGCAGCTCCCGGGAAAGGGGATACTCGTGAATCAACGTCCAGTCATCATGGAGATGCTCGGTGTTATTCAGGGTGTGTTCCCCCAGTTGCCTCAGGGCCTTTTCCATTGGATCAAAGGGATTTCTTTCGCTGGCCAGGACGCTGAATTCAATCACTTCATGAAAGGATTCGGGCAGCGCTTTCGGGGAAGGATGGGTTACTTCGAGAAACTCTCCCGCGACGAAGATTTTTCGGACCGACATGCGGTTCTGGGTCAAAGTTCCTGTCTTATCCACGCAGAGAACGGTGGCCGAACCCAGGGTTTCAACCGCGGGAACCCGTCGGGTCAGGACCCGGTTTTTGGAGATCCGCCAGGCTCCCAGGGCCAGAAAAATGGTCAGGACGACCGGGAATTCTTCCGGCAACATGGCCATGGCCAAGGCGATCCCGGCCAAAAGCCCATGGAGCCAGTTTCCCATGTTGATTCCGTAAACCACAACCACCAGCGTGCAAAGGGACAGGCCGAAAATAGCCACGGCGCGGACAACTTTCCGGGTTTCGATTTGCAGGAGAGTCTGTTGGGTCTCAACCTTCTGCAGGGCTATGCCCACTTTGCCGATTTCCGTGGCCGCCCCCGTTGCCATGACCCGGGCAATTCCGTTTCCTTGGACAACCAAAGTCCCGGAGAAGACAAAGGACTGGTCTTCGCCACCGGCCCGGGTAATGGGGCTGACCCCATCCCAGGGGGCCTTGCGCACCGGGGCGGATTCGCCGGTTAATAGAGATTCGTCCAGCAGAAGGTTCTCATTCCAGAGAATGGCGGCATCCGCCGGCACCCTGTCTCCCTGGGCCAGCACCAGGATGTCCTCGCGAACGACTTCCCGCCCGGGGATGCGTTTTTGCTCGCCACCCCGGATGACCAGGGCGCGGGGGCTGGTCAGGTCCCGGAGAGCCTCGAGAGCCCGCTCGGTCTTACGGTCCTGGTAGATGGTTATGGCCATGATCACGAAAACGAAACCCAGGAGCATCAACGCTTCTCTCAGCTCTCCCACTCCCAGGTAAAGGACCCCGCAGGCGACCAGAAGGAGAAACATGGGTTCCCGGGTCACCTCCAGCACAATGGCCCCGATGCCGCGCTGTCGAGTGGGAGGGAGTTCGTTGTATCCCTCCGTTTTCAGTCGCCGGGCGGCTTCCAAGCCGGATAGGCCGGTGATGGAGTGAAGGTTGAAGTCTTTCATGGCGAAAAAAAACGCATGGAGCGGGGAGCAAAGAGCACGGAGTTAAAGACTTGCTGGTCGGGGGAAAAGTTTTCCCCAGATGAAAACCGGAGTCCAGGCGTCTTCTTTCCGGCCCTTCGGCAATAAAGAAATAAACTCGAGGAAATGGTATAATATTATTTTAAAAGGCTCAACATCAAATTGCGGATTGCGGAATAGGGATATTTAAAAAAATCCGAAATCCCCAATCCGCAATCCGAAATGTTGAAAAAGGGGATATCATCCTGCGGGGGGCGGTTGGCTCTGGGGAAGAAAAAGAGAAATGCCAGCGGGCCCTGGCCGGCCTGGAAGGGGTGAGAAGGGTCGATAACCAGCTCTTGGTGACCGAATACTACCGGTTCGGCGGATGAACAAAGGGTTTGGCGGGTTGCAAGGTGACTTTATTCGAGCGATTGATTCGAGCGGCTGGGAGGAATTTTTGCAGGAATCGATAAAGGAGTCAGCCTTATACCATTTTCCAGAAGAAGATGGTAACGACCAAAAGCAAGATGATCAGAATGATATAGCTGGAACTGTCCCTCAGCTGCCTTTCCCGGCTTGTTTCGTCCATGTCTGTGCCCCCCTCACCCAAGGATATCAAACAGGGAGCCCAGCATTTCGTCCTCTGCCTTAATCGTTTTCAGGTTGGCTTCAAAACCGCGCTGGGCGGTCTTAAGGTTGACGATTTCTTCGGCCAGGTCCACGTTGGAAGATTCCCGGACTTCTCCGGTCCCGTCCTCGGAAAGAATGGGGGCTCCCGAGGTGTTCACCTTGCTGACGGAAACGATCACCCCGGAAGAATCGGTCTCCTGCAACAGAGCGCGGCTTTTTTTAAACCCGTCGGTGTTTAGGTTGGCGATATTGTTGGCGGTTACGTCTACCTTCTGGCCGTAAGCATCGAGTGCCGACAGGGCTGCCATTAGAGCAAGGGACATGACCGGGACCTCCTTAAAATAACCTACTCTAAAATTATCGGCAGCCCTTTTCAATCCTTTAGGACGAAATAGAAACCGCGGAAATTCCAAATTTCAGCCATCCGTACAGGGAATGCTGAACGAAAGGCTTGTCCATTTACCGGGAAAATCCTAAAATACCCCATTTGTTCCCTTTGTCCTTTTTGGCTCTGAAATCTGTTTGGGATTTTCTCCTGCCTGGTCCTGAACCAGCATGTTTTGGGAAAAAAGAATTGATCGATTCAAAATCAGAGCGAATCCTTTCGAGTGAAACCGGCATCGAAATAAGATGATGAAAAAGATCAAATCTTTGGTAAACTGAAAACAGGGTGAGCAGCAATCCTAGGGCGTAAATGAGGAAAATTTTTTGCAGGAGGAAAGAATGTTTCAGGTTTCGGACAAAGCGACAGAGATGCTGAAGGAGTATTTTAAGGACCGGGAGACTCTTCCCACCATCAGGATTTACCTGGCTCCGGGGGGGTGATCTGGGCCCTCCTTGGGCATGGTTCTGGATGAACCGACAGCAGATGATGAAATCTTCAAGGAAGCGGGAATTTCATTTGCCATCAACAGAAAACTCTACGAGGAAGTGAAGCCCATCCAGCTGGAATACATTCAGACAGCGCGGGGATCGGGGTATAAGATTACCTCGAACATGCAGAAATCCTGCGGGTCATGCAGCTGCTAAAGACAGTTGCGCGTTGCCGGTTCCCGGTTGCACGTTAAAAGACGAAACCCGGAACCCGAAACCGGCATTGTAGAGCCGAGAGGCGGGCCGATGCGCGCCGCCAAAATCCGGTGGGTCATAGCGTCCTTCCCCAGAAATCCGTTGGGTTCCGCAAAGGAATGCGGGTACAAAAGCTGCGCCTTCGTAAGAACCGTAGGGGCGATTCATGAATCGCCCCTACATTGGCAATATCCATCGTAAAATCGCCGTGGATTAAGGAGGTACCGCCGCCTATTTTGGCAAGCGCAGCGGTCCGGGGCTCGGCTCCGGGCGCCAGCGTCCATGACGAACTCAACGTATTTCTGAGACGCTGAACTAGGAACGCGAGACAATCACTTGGATTTGGCCGGGGAGCCGTCCCGCCTGAGGGGATGGCTTCTTGGCTTAGGGACGGGCTTTCGGGAATGGAAGGATTTCAGGACCTTCTGGGCTGTTTCCCGGACCCGGGGGTCGGAATCATTTTCTAAAGAGATGAGGGCTTCCGCCGCCCGGGGATGTGGGATTTGACTCAAGGCATAGGCGGCGGTGGCCCGAACATCGTTCCACCCGCTCTTCAGCCGCGAAAAGAGTCCCTGCTGCGTTAGAATCTTCAGCAGCGGTTCGATACAGGCCGGATCTCCAATCTGACCCAGGGCCCGGCAACAGGCAACCAGCAGATCGCTCTTTTTCTGGTTCTCCAGAAGGGAGAGAAGACGACCCACCGCTGCAGAAGGCCTTAATTTTCCCAGGCACTCGACGGATTCCAGGGCCAGACGCGCGTCGTTCCCCTCGACGTTTTCGAGCAAGAGTTCCACCGCCTGACTGTCGTTCATCCGCTCCAGCAGGCGAAAAGCGGCCTGGCGAACCTTGGAATTTTCTTCCCCCAGGGCATAGACCAGTTCGGCCTTCAAATCGCGGGTCACGATTTCGATCACGTCCAGAATGCGGGCCCGCTCCTCCGCCGTTCCTGCCAAGACGGCCTCTTTCTTGACCAGGGCCGCTCCATCACTTCCCGCCTTGGCCAACAGACTGGCGGCCAGGGTCCTGACTCTCAGATCCTCAGCCTTTTTGATCGCCTCCACAAGAAGCGGAATGGCCGCCTTTCCAAGACCCGCCAGTAAAAGAACGGCGTTCTGGTGGCGGAAGGGTTCTTCGGAATTTAAATCGGAGAGCAGGAGTTTTTGAACTCCCGGGTCCAGCTTGCGCTCCAGAACTTTGGCGAGGCGCTGGGAATAGGGATCCCTGGCCTCCTGCAGCTGCCGTTGCCGCTGTTGAAGGTTCAGCAGAATCCGGCTGGCCAGGGGGTACTGGACGAACTGGACCAGAAGAGTGGACATCCGGTGGAGGAGAGAAGAGATTTCCCGGGTGACCTTGGGGTCCTTTTCCTCCTGGAAAATGCTGAGCAATGGATGGGAGAGGAGCTTGGCAAAGTAGTTCTGCTGGGCCGGGGTCAGGTCCTCCAGCATCCGACGGCAGCTCTCGATCATCTTCTCCCGGGTCACGATGGTCCGATCGGGGAAGTTCACAAACAGGCGGCGGAGCAGCTGAAAGGTCTCTTTTTCTTTTCCGTCGGCCAGAAGATCGGCCACCTGGGCCTTTAAATCATTGAGGAATGGCTCCAGCTGCTCTTCCGGGATGGGCTCGAAAAGTTCGGTGTCCAATCCCTCCACGCCCACGATTTCCACGAGCTGGTCCAGATCCTCAGACCCCTGGGTGGGAGTGACCCGCGTCTCGTAGAAGACCCGATCGAAGAGAAGGTTCTTGATCCTCTCCTCTCTGGCCACCCGCGGCCAGAATTCGGTATCCGATCCGCTGGGAGGAGCCTGGCCCAGCACGCCGATGAAGCTCTTCAATTCCTGGAGGGTCATGGCATCCAGGAAGGTCAGGCTGGTGAGCATGTAGGTGTCGAGGAATTTCAGAAAACCGTCCACCTGGGGCTCGATCCCCCGGGGATCGATCTTGACCCCGTTGACCACCAGAAGGCCCCTGACCTGGGCCAGCACCAGGGTCTTTTGCCGGGCGAGAAGGGCATGGAGGGCCTCATACAGCTGGTCGATGGAGGCGGATACATTCTTGCTGTTCAGGGGATAGAGTTTGATATTCCGGACGGCATTGAGGATGGCTCGGAGGACTTCCGGGACCTGGGCCAAATCCTCGTCCTCCAGCTTTTGCACCCCGGCCAGAATCGAGCCATCCCTTGACCTTACCTTTCCCGGGATCGGCTGGAGAATCTGGAGGACCTGACTGTCGGCATCCACCCGGAGGGTATAGCGGATCTGCTTGATTTCGATGTGCTCCAGGTGGTGTTCTTCGGAGAAGGTATGCCAGTAATCTTTGTCGATCACCTTCGGTTTGGCCCGTCCGAAGGCCTCCAACCAGACATTCACTTCCCTCTGGGGGATGCCCCGCCGGAAGATGATCCCCTGGACCTCCAGGCGGTCGAAGAGCTTGATCAGTTCCTCGCCCACATATTTGAGTTCGCTCAAATCCACCTTCTGCCCGTTGATCACCAGCGCCTTGCGGACCTGGAAGAGGGACAGGGTCTCGTTTTTTTCCAGAATGGCCTCGACCGCTTCCCTCACCTGGCGGTTGCCGGTGATCACCGATTCGCTTCCCAGGGGATAGAGTTGGATGTTGCGCAGGGCCGTGAGCAGGTACTTGATGAGGGAAGGGACCTGGGCCAGACTTTCCGGGTCGAGGGGGTCTCCGGGGGGCGGAAGCTCCTTTCTTCTCTCCCCCGAATAGTTGAAAGCCTCGGCGGCGTTGAAGACCTTGAGACTCTGGGTTCTTTCGAATTGCTCGTAGGTCCTGGCCTTCTCCAGGTTGGAGGCCCGCCGGAAATGGTAGATGAGGGGGGCGGCGGAAGGAACGAGGAATTTCTGGAAGAGGGTCTCCTGGTATTTCCCGACCCGATCATGGAGCTCCCGTTTCTCCTCCGGCCGGATTTCCTCTTCCATGATCTCCAGGATGCGCTTGCCCCGGAAGCGGAGGCTCTGGTCGTTGACCTGGAAATCAAGGTTCATCAGACCCTGGCTGACCGCCTGATCGACGAATTCCAGAACCTTGGACTCCATGATCTGGGTGCTTCCGGTCAAGAGGCTTAAGGGTACGTCCTCGCCGAAGGTAGAAGCCTGGTAGATCAATTTGCGGCTCTCCTCATCCAGGTTCTGGATTTTCTGCCGGATGATCGACTCCAGGGACTTGGGCAGATCGTCCTGGGCCAGGGGGGCGATGACCCATTGCTGGCCGGAGAGGGTGATCTTCTGCTCCAGGACCAGCTTGCAGAGAATCTCTCCGAGGAAGAGGGGATTCCCTTGGGTGATCTGTTCCAGGTCCCGGTCAAAAGGACCGGGAATCTTCACCCCGGGAAAGATTCTTTCCAGGTGTTCGGCGATATCCGCAGCGGTCAGGGGGATCAATTTGAGCCGGTGGATGCTCAACTCCTGATGATGGGCTTTGTAGAAACTGTCCAGGGGGACCCGGTGCCCTTCCAGGAGAATGGGCAGGGGGTCTGCCGCGGTGCCACAGATAAAGAGAGGAATATGCCCGCGGAGCATCACGTGCCGCAGCAGGAGGAGAGAGGCCTCGTCGGCAAAATGCAGGTCGTCGATGAGCAGGATCAACGGCTGGCTGTCGACGACCCGGGGAACGAAGTGAACCAGGGTGTTGAAGAGACCCTCGCGGGCGGTGCTCTCGTCTTCCAGGGAGGCAGATTCCGGGGAGCCTCCCAGATGGGGGAGAATCTGGGCAAGATGGGAGATCTCCTTGGGATCCAGGGTTTCCAGGATTCCGGCGCCTTTATCCTCCCGTTCATTCAGCAACTCCACCAGGAATTTCGTGGCCAGGTAATAGGGGCGGAACATTTCCTGGATACTCCCGCTGACCTTGGCCTGGGGCAGGTTCTTATCTTTGGCGAGGTTGCGCCGGATGGTCTCCAGGAAGGTGGTCTTGCCCATGCCCGAGCCGCCCTCGACCAGGATGAAGTGACTCTTCCCCTGGCTGAAAGACTGGAGGCATTGGGAAACCTGGGCAAGCTCGTCCTTCCGTCCGGCGATGCTTTCTCCCTGCAGTTGATACAGGGCGGTTTTGGCGAACACGTCTTCCGCCGGAATGGCCCCGGCGTTGGCCAGGCGGTCCCGCCCCTGCTTTTTGGCGTAATAGAGCGCCGTATCCGCCTTCTGGATCAGGGTCCGGCCCGTCTGGGCGTCCTCGGGGGCGGAAGCAATCCCGATGCTGATCGTGATCCGAAGCTGGCCTTTTCCCTCCTCGGCGAGAGGCATGGATTCGGTGTGAAGCCGCTTCAGAAGACGACCTCCCATTTCGATGGCCGACTGCTTCCCGCTCCTGGGCAGGAGAATCATGAATTCATCTCCGGCATAGCGGATGGGCAGGCCTTCGTCTCCCGAAACCTCTCTGAGTACCCTGGCCAGAAAGACCAGGGCCTGATCGCCCACCGAATGGCCGTAGGTGTCATTGATCTTCTTGAAGTAGTCCAGGTCCATCATGATCAACGACAATGGGTGGTCCGGGACCGACTCCCAGGCAATTTTGTACTGGAAATACTGGAGCAGAAAGCGACGGTTGTAGACGCCCGTCAGCTCATCCTCGAAGATCAGGCGAGAGGGGTCTTTGCCGATATTCTGAAGAAAATGGGAGAGCTCTTCGTATTTCATATCTATAAACGGGGGGGCCGACGACGGATACCCATCTTCATCTATTCGTATCGGCAATTTTAGGCCCGTCATCAAACATTTTTTAAGTTATTTCCGGGAGAAATACTACTTTTCCGCCACCTCGCCCGGGCCCTTGCTTGGGGCTTCAGCGGGAGATTACGGCCAAAGGCGGGATTGCCGGTGGCGGTTCATTTCTTTTCCTCAAAAGGATTCCTGGATAAAGAAAGGGGCGGAGAATAGAGGATCAGAAGCCTGAGGGGAGGCCCTTCCAGGGGAGTGACCCGGTGGACTGCTCCCGGGGGGAGAAAGACAAAATCTTCCGGCCCGACCATGGCCTTTTGGCCCTCTATCTCCACCTCTGCTTTCCCCTGGAGGACGAAAAAGGCCTGTTCCAAGTCCGAATGGAAATGGGGATCGGCCTGGCCTCCGGATTCGATTTTTCCGAGAATGACTTCCATGCGATCCGAACCCGACGGGCCCGGACCGAGGAGCCGGCGGTTGGTGGTTTTGGAATGGGCGGGTGGGGAATAAGTCGGTAATTCTCGGGGATGGACAATGTATTTTTTCATCCCTACCATCCTTTGTCGACCTTGGTTTTTTTGGGGGGGGGAGAAAAGAGCCACGACCGAGACCCCATCCCGGTCTCAGGAGGACATCATGCCATACGATCGTTTCCCTTGTCAACTTGCGGACGGTGCGTGCCCGCCCCCAGTTTTTGAGGAAGGAACCCTAATCCGAGAAAAACCAGGAAGAGAGGGGCTAGGCCATGGGGGTCAGGCTGAAGGAATTCGGACCATCATTCTGAGGCAGTTATTCTTTCCTTGGATTGGGCCTGTCCCGGGGAGATTCGAAAGGGAAGAGGATTTGGCTCAGCCCTGCCTCTGGCGCTATTTTCTCGCAGGCCTCTCTTTGCGGAGGATAAGCGGGAAGGTGATTCGGAAACGATGATCCCGCCGAGCCTGATGATCCGAATTCCTTCAGCCTGACCCCCAACGATCACTAAAAACTTGAGGTGGGCAAGCTGGGCCGGGGAAGAACTGCATTCAGATTCTATTGACAATCAGGATGATGGACCGGAAAAAGGAGAAGGGGCTACGACGATCGTAACCCCTTCCTGGGCGAAAAACAGGCAAGGAAACCGTCACACCCCACACTTTTCGGGTTGCGGATTCCGCCGGTGCAGTGTTTCCGGAGGCGAGGCCCTTCCCGGGCCTGATTTCTTGAAGGGAGGGAAGGTTACCTCTTGCCCACAATGGCTTCTTTGCAGGCTTTGGCCACGCGCATCTTGACCACGGTCTTGGCCGGGATCTTGATGGCTTCACCGGTGGCCGGATTTCGGCCCATGCGGGCTTTCCGGTTCACCTTGACCAGCTTTCCGACCCCCGGAAGGACAAAAGCGCCACTCTTCTTGGTTTCCGCAACGGCCAGCGCCGCCAATTCGTCGATCATGGCCGCGGCCGCCTTCTTGGAGACCTCAAATTTCTTGGCGAAATAACCTACGATCTGGGACTTGGTCATGGGTTTCTTTGCCATTCTCTTCCTCCGTTAAAATAGAGATGAATTGGTAAAACAATAAAAAGTATAAACAATAAAAATACCGGAATCAAGTAAAAAAGCGGAAAAAAGGGGGAAAAAAGAGAAAAAAAATTGATCAAAAATCGCTCCCCCCTCCACTCCCCAAAGAAGGGCCTTCTCTCCAAAATTGGGGGGGTGGGCAAGAAATCGGCTGCCGATTGACTTGGCGGCGGCAATTGATTAGACTGCAAGGGCCATCTCGGCATTGCCTCTTCCGGGGAGGGTGAGATGTCCATCGGATACGAAATCAACGATCTGGCCAAAGAGGAATCCTGGCGTATCTTCCGCTTCATCGGGGAGATGGTGGAAGGATTTGATAAACTATCGGGCATCGAGCCCGCGGTAACCATATACGGGTCGGCGCGGATCCAACCCGGGGATGACCTCTATGAACAGACTGCGGTGATCGCCCGGCGGTTGGGAGAACTGGGATTCTCCATCATTACCGGAGGGGGGCCGGGCGTCATGGAGGCCGGCAACCGGGGGGCCCGGGAGGCGGGAGTCATGTCGGTGGGGTTGAACATCCAGCTTCCCGAGGAACAGTTTCCGAACCCGTACTCCACCAAGTCTATCACCTTCAACCACTTCTTCATCCGCAAGGTCATGCTGGTGAAGTACGCCACCGCCTTCATCATCATGCCCGGCGGATTGGGAACGCTGGATGAACTTACCGAGGTCCTCACCCTCATGCAAACCCACAAGATCAAACCCTTTCCTGTAATCCTGTTCAACGGATCGTTCTGGGAAGGTTTCCTGGCCTGGCTGAGAAACACCGTGCTGTCCAAGGGGTTCATCTCCGAGGGGGATTTCAACCATCTGCGGGTTTCGGAACACCCGGAGGAGGTGGTGGAGGCAGTGCAGAAGTGGTACATCAGGCATGAAGTGGTGGGGCGAAAAGCCCTGCCTTGGTGACTTCATCCGAACCCGCTTTTTTACCACCTTGACATTTTCATCGCCGACGGATAAGGTATGTAAGAATTCGCCTGAAAAAAATTCCTTGTGGGGAAAAGACTCTGTTGGAACGTCGAAGCCTAAAGCGAAAGGCCGCTTCCATCGATACCCAGTTCCACGTCTATGACGCCGCCGAAAAAAGACCTCTCACCCGGAAGGTGCCGGCGCTTCTGACCAACCTCTCGGCCAAGGGAGCCTGCCTGGAAACCGGCCAGACCCTGATCGACGGCTACCACCTCATGCTGGACGATGATTTCGAGGGGGAAACGCCCCTCATCCTTGACCTGCCGGCCTCCGGGGATGGCGGCCCTTTCACCCTGAAAGCCAAGGTTCTGTGGTACAACCGGATTCCCGGGCAAACCCAGTATTGTTTCCGCGTGGGGGTCAAGTTTATCGACGTATCTGCCGAGCAAAAGAAACAACTCGAGAACCTCATCCGAACGGCAACCACTTCCGCCAAAGAATAAACCTCCAGAAATATGCCTATCCCTGCCCGTCTTCACTTTTAGGATCCTTTTTCTTTCGACCAGGGGCGAGGCCGGGGTTTGAAGGGAGGATTGGCGGGTGGAGAAAGTCCGATGAAAGATTTCGTGCTCATCATGCCGAGAATTACGGCCTAGCCCCCGGGCCGGGCATG
>LJUR01000083.1 GCA_001304105.1 Deltaproteobacteria bacterium SM23_61 | reverse complement strand
CTGTCCAGGAGGATCCAGTCCGAACCGTGGTCCGGTTCGGTGATGGCCCAGCAGCCGATCATGCCGGCATTTGTGTCTTCGCAGAACTTTCGGGTGAGGTCGCGCACTGCAGGGTCGGGAGAAAGCTGGGCATAGGCAAAAGGCGTGATCGATACGGCCAGGCTCACGGCCAGGTCCGGAGCCGCCCAGCCCATTTCTTCGCTGATCAAGCACAGGCTCAGGATATCCAGCTCCAGCCCGCCGACGGATCTGGAGAAAACCATTTTGTGGTAGCCCAGTTTTTGGGTCCTGCGGAATACATCCCAGAGGACGGAATTTTGAGCAATCACCTCCTGGGGATCGGAAAGTTTGTCCAGGACGATGGACGCGGGCCTCCAAACTTCACCCAGGAACTCCCGTGCTCCATCTCGCAGGGCGATATGCTCATCGGTCAAATCCACATTCAATTCCCTCAATCCCATGCCTTTCTCCCGATCCATTTACACCCTGCTTTTTGCATCTAAAATGTTTATGGCTGATTCAGCCTCATGATGTGGGCGGTTTTATCGCCGGGGAATCGGTCCTCGCTCACAGATAATCGTAATAGTTGGTCCGGATGTAGGCGTAATTGCGCAAAATGTTCTGCCGTCCCTTGATGACCTCCCCGTGCCCGGACAGAAGCCATTCGGCGTCCAGCTGGGCGAGCCGTTCGATCGATTCCCGCAGCAGCATTCCGTCCCCTCCAGGAAAATCTGTCCGCCCCACACCCATGGGGAAGATCACGTCGCCGGAGAAGAGGGCCTTCTTCTCCGGCCAGTAGATGCTGATGGAACCGGGCGAATGCCCGGGGGTGTGGATGATCTGGAAGGTCTTGGAGCCCACCTTCAGATCCCCTTCCTTGAGGTAAAAACTGAGCTTCACCTCGGGCATCTCCCCGCCCATGACCCGGTAAAACTGGCCGCCGATCTCTTTCAGGAAGTTTTCCTCGTCCGGGTGCATGGCAACCTGCACTCCGCCGCGGGCGAAGGTCTGGGTGCCCTCGAAATGGTCCGGGTGCCCGTGGGTAGCGATGATGAGGCGGATGTCTTCAAGCCGGTTCCCATCCTTCTCCATCTGCTTGATCAGATTTTTCACCAAATGCTGGTGGCCCGGGTCGATGATCACCGGCACGTCTCCCCCGATGACGAAGCTGTTGCAGTTGTTCTCCATGGAGCTTTTCCAGACATAGGCGTACAGGTCAGAATCGAGCTTCATTCCCATTTCCTCTCATCCGTGTTTATCCGCGTTCATCCGCGTCCCGTCAAAATTCTTCGGTATCTATATTATTATTTTTTCGAGGCTTTTTCCAGCAGTTCCTCGATGGTCGGGGGGAGGAGGGGAAGGGGGTCCAGGGGACGTCCCTTGTGGCGCAGCTCAAAATGGAGGTGCGGCCCGGTGGATCTTCCCGTGCTGCCCACCCCGCCGATCGACTGGCCCTGTCGCACAGCCTCACCCTCTTTGACCATGATCACGTTGAGATGGCCATAGATGGTCGAGAACCCTTGATCATGCCTGAGGATTACCACCTTGCCGTAGCCCGTCCGGGTGCGCCGGGCCAAAATCACCTCCCCGTCCATGGCCGCTTTCACCTCCTGATAGGACGGGGAATCGATATCGATGCCGTCGTGGTGCCTCTTTCCCCGCGGGCCGAAGGGGGAGTTGATCTTCCCCTGGATGGGCCAGATGATGTCCAGCTCCTTCCCCCGCCCCCGCCAGGGGGGCTTTTCCGAATCCCGCCGCTCCCTGCTGCCCTCGGCCGGAGGAGGAATAGGCGCGCCGGTATTTAGGGACTGCTCCAATTTTTTCTTTTCTGATGGGGAAAGGGAAGCGTAGGGTTCAACCGGCAAAACGGCCTTGGCCCCCGGGATAAATAGCTTCTGGCCCACTCTTAGGGCGGAGGGAGAGGAGAGTTGGTTCACTTCCATCAGCTTGGCGATGGGAACCTTGTACGCCTGGCTGATCCGGTAGAGGGTGACTCCCTTGGCCACCGGGTGGTATACCCCGTCCCTTTTATCGGGGCTGGTCCCGTAGGCCGAAGCGGAGAGGAGAAAAAAAAGGGCGGCCAAAAGAGCCCCAAGAGCTCCGGAGCGGATGATTTCGGAAAATCCTGGGTAAATTCTGACCATGGGTTGCTTTCCAAATTATCAGCCCAAGGGCGGGGTTGCAACCGCTCAGAAAGCAGCCCCCGGGGGGAGGATACATCCTCTCCTCCTCGAACTCCGTTCATCCGAGGTGTAAAGGGGAGAATGTGGTGGCCATGTTCGAAGCGGCAAGGAAGTACGGAACTTACCCGACAAAAATTTGAGCCTCCTTTTACCGGTATTTCCTCTCCATCAATTCCGGTTCATAGGGCGCACGGCGGCCGGGGCATTTTTCCCTCTGGCAGAGCTGGCAGCTCTCAAACTTTTCTTCCGTGGGAAACCAGATCCCGGAAACGGATTTGACCGGGACCATGAGGAAGCTGTCCTTCAGCTGGACGCCGATTGTGGCCGGGCCGTTTCCCAGCAGGGTGAAGAGCGGTTTTTGTTCCGACAGGGGCCAGTCGGGCAGGGATCCCGGGTTCATGCGGGACATCTTCCCCGGCTGATAACGGTCTGTCAGGTATTCATGCAGGTAGCGGATGGCCCAGCGAACGGCCGTCACTTTGATCTCTTCCCCCCAGAACTGCTCCAGGATGCCTTCCACGGATTTGGACCATTCTTCCAACTCCAGCCCGCAAGAGGCCACGAAGGGGAACACCCGGTATACCTTGTCCAGGTTGACCCGGAGAACCCGGCTGGTGAATCGAACCCCATCAACCGTCAGATGGTCTTCGCCTTTGGATTCCACGTAGGCTACCCGGTAACAGACCTTGGGCCTGGCGATCTTTTGGGCCTCCCGGGCCATGCCCTCGAGCTTCCCGACCATCTCGGTCCCTTCCTTGACCCTCAGGTTTTTCTTCAGTTGCTCAAAATCGATCTGGAAGGGAAGGCCTTCCAAAATTGTCGCTTCCATGCATTCCTCCTGGTGATCTTCCTCACTGCCCTACCTACCCTTCCCCCTTCCCGTCGAGAGCCTTCGGGTCGAACGAGAGGGGGAGAGAAGGGGGGAAATTTAAGATTTCATCAGATGTTTCCAGGCCCGGCGCATGCCCCAGTTGCTGGGAAGAAAGACTTGGTGGCTCCGGCGCAACGGCCAGAACCGCTTCAGCATGGAGGGGTAGGAATAAAAGCGCCGGTTGGTCCAGCCATGTCCTTCCTGGAGTTGCTCCACGGTCATGTTCCTGGGGCGGAACACGACGTGGTCCATGTCATAGAGGTCCCAGTCCCGGGAAAGGATTCTCTCCTCCTTTAAAAATTGTTCGTAAATGGCCGTTCCGGGGTAAGGGGTCAGGATGGCGAAAACCGCCGCGTCGATCTTGGTCTCCTCGCAGAAATCCACCACCCGTTGGAAAACAGAAGAATCTTCTCCGTCTGAGCCAAAGATGAAGGACCCCTCGATCCCGATGCCCCGGTCATGGATCTTGCGGATCTGCTCCTTGTATCTCTCGACCCGGTTGGCCATTTTATGATGTCTCTTCAGGGTTTCCTGGGAAAGGGACTCGAAACCGATGAAAAGGCCGTGGCAACCGCTTTCGCCCGCTCTTTTCAGGAGGTCTTCGTTCTCCGCAATATTGATCGAAGCATGGCTGACCCACTTGACTTTCAACTCTTTTAGAAAGGAAAAGAGATCCTGCGCGTAGGCTGGGTTGCCGATGATATTGTCATCCACGAAAAAGATGAAGTCATTTTCCCGCCGCAGGAGTTCCGCTTCCTTCCGGACTTCCTCGAGGGGGCGGAAACGGCAGGTGTGGCCAAAGAAGGCGGTAACCGAACAGAAGTCGCACTGAAAGGGGCATCCCCGGCTGACCTGCATGGTGTTGGTAAAAAAGTAGCTTTTCTTTTTCAGCAGGTCCCGCCGCGGGATGGGGAGCCCTGTCAGCTCCGCCTTCCCGTCGGCGCGATAGAATTTTTGAAGGGAACCGGCTTTCAGATCTTCCAGAAGCCGAACCCAGGATGGTTCGGCCTCGCCTAAAAGCACGGAATCCGCATGCCGCCCGGCCTCCTCGGGCATCCAGGTGGCGTGGAACCCGCCCATCACCACGGGCACTGATTTATCCCGGAAACGATCGGCGATGGCATACCCCCGCTTGGCCAGGGGGGTCATGATGCTTATGGCCGCCAGGTCGGGCCGTTCCTCGAAGTTGATTTCCTGGACGTTCTCGTCTTCGATGGTAACTTCGATTTCTCCGGGGGTCAGGGCGGCAAGGGTAGTGAGGCTCAGGTAGGGAAACCGGAAGAAGAAGTGGCGCCAGAGGCTCCCATCCGGCCATTTCGGACAAATTATTTTTATTCTCATTTTTTATCGAGACACGGATGAACACAGATTTTTAATTTCAAAAGACTTAAAGACAAAAGACAGAATGGGACGCGGATAAACACGGATGAACACGGATAAGAATTTCGAAATTTCAAAAAACTCCCGGCAAATATTTTTTCGGTCATCAACGATACAGATGGACAGAAACTTCTGCCGATCCGCAATGAAACCGCTTTCTCTGATTTTTAACAAATTCTTGAAAATCCGTGTTCATCCGTGTTCATCCGTGTCCAATTAATCTTTTTTCTTGAACAAAAGGCAGACATTGCTCCCGCCGAAGGAGAAGCCGTTGAGGAGGGCATACTGAATTTTCTTTTCCCGGGGGCAGTCGAGGACATGGTCCAGGTCAAACTCCGGTTCCTTCAGGCCCGCCGTGGGAGGAATTTTTCCGCCCCCCATGGACAGAAGGAGGGCAGCGGCGCGGAGCGTCCCGCACCCGCAGAAATCCCCCGTATGTCCTTTCAGGGAACTTATTGCCGGCCGGTGGTTTCCTCTGCCGAAGATTTTTTGGATTGCCCTGGCTTCCGCCCGGTCCAGCTCCCGGGTTGAATTCGCCGCAGCGGAAATATAATCCACCCCTTCGGGAGAAATTCCGGCCTGGCGCAGCGCCCCTTCCATGGCCCGGGCCATCTGCCCGGCCCCGCCTTCGTATCGAGAGATTCCCACGGGGCTTCCGGTGGAAGCGCAAGCCGCCAGAGAACCGTAAATTTTAGCCCCCCTTGCCTCTGCCCGGCTTTCTTTTTCCAGAACCAGGATGCCGGCCCCCTCGCCCAGAACCCGGCCGTTTCTCCTGCGGTCAAAGGGGCGCATTCCCTCTTCCTCTCTGTCCCCGGGAGATAGCGCGCGAAGGGCGGAAAAACTGTGGAAGAGGACGAAGCTCATTTCATCCACGCTCCCCGCCAGGATCGCCTCCGCCCGGTCTTCCCGGAGAAGGCGCAAAGCATAAGCCAGGGCCTGCTCTCCGGAAACCTCATTGTGGCTGAAGGTCGTGTTCGGACCCTGCAGCCCATGGTAAATGGAGACCTGACTCGCCGGAGCGTTGGGCACGGTATCGGGAAAGAGGCTGGGGTTGGCCCCTTCCGGACCCTCCCTGAGCATGCCCACAAAAAATTCATCCGTTTGAGCGGTGCTTCCGTAGCCGGTGCCCAGGACCACTCCGATCGACGGGGCTGATGGAGGCAATGCCGTTAGGGCTGCATCCTTCATCGCTTCGATGCTGGCGGCGACCGCCAGGCGGGAGACCCGGCTCATCCGCCGGTATTTCAAAGGGGGCATGAAGTCCTTGGGGTTGAAATTCCGGGCTTCAGCGCCGAGGTGGGATCGGTAGGCCGAAGTGTCGAAGGACTGAATGGGAGCGATCCCGCTCCGGCCCTCCAGGCAGTTTCTCCAAAAGGCATCCTTCCCGATGCCGCAGGCGGATATGATTCCCATTCCGGTAATAACGATTTTTTCCATAAGAAAAAGAAGCTTTCAGCGTTCAGCTATCAGCTTTCAGCCAAAGAATCCTGGCAGCTTTGTTTTTTGTCTTTACTGATCGCTGATAGCTGAATGCTGTCTTATTTTTCTTGTCGCTGACTGCTGAACGCTGATAGCTGATTGCTGTGTTTATTCCCACTTCCCGAACACCAGGGCGGTGTTGTTTCCCCCGAAAGCGAAGGAGTTGGAAAGGGCAACGTTCACCGCCGCCTCCCGCGCCTGGTTGGGAACGTAGTCCAGGTCGCATTCCGGGTCGGGGGTCTCATAATGAATGGTGGGAGGAATCCGGCCGTCCCGTACCGCCAGAACGGCGGCCACCGCTTCCAGCGCCCCGGCGGCCCCCAGGCAATGGCCGATCATGGATTTGCTGGAGCTTACCGGGATTTTCCCGGCCCTTTCTCCAAACAGGGTTTTGATCGCTTTGGTTTCCGCCGCATCGTTGGCTGGGGTCGCGGTTCCATGCGCGTTGATGTACCCCACTTCCTCCGGGCTCACGCCCGCGTCTTTCAGTGCCCCCTCCATCGCCCGGGCCGCCCCCTTGCCTTCCGGGTCCGGAGCGGTCATGTGTTGCCCGTCCCCGCTCAGCCCATACCCCAGGAGCTCTCCATGAATCCTCGCCCCCCGTTTCCGCGCATGTCCCTCTTCTTCCAGGATCAGAAAGGCCGCCCCTTCTCCCAGGGAAAGCCCTTTTCGATGGAGGTCGAAAGGACGGCAGTATTCCTCATCCACCGTTCGCAGGCTGTTGAACCCCCCGAAGGTGACTTCGGACAGGGATTCGCTCCCGCCCGCAATGGCCATGTCCACCTCGCCCGACCGGATGGCATCCAGGCCGCAGCCGATGGCCGTGGCCGATGAGGAACAGGCCGTGGCGATGGTCGCCCGCGGCCCCAGGATCCGGTATTCTTCCGCGATGGCGTCGTTGAGGGCGCAGGTGGAAAAAGGAAGGAGGAGCGTCGGCCGAACTTTTTGCCATCCCTTCCGGATCATTTCCTTCCGGTATTGCTCGGCGGAAAAAATCCCCCCCGCCCCGCCGCCGATGAAGATGCCGATCCGTTCCCGGTCTTCCTTGGATAAATCCAGGGCAGCGTCGGTGAGGGCTTCCAGAGCTGCTTTCATCCCCAGTTGATCACAACGGGACATCCTTTTCAGTTGACGCGGTGAAAAGTGCCGGCGGGGGTCGAAATCTCTCACCTCGGCGGCTTTCTTAACCCGGTACCCGGAAGGATCAAAGAGGGTGATCCGGTCGATTCCGCAGACCCCCTCCAGCAGGTTTTTCCTGAAAGAGGGAAGGTCCCGCCCGATAGAGGTCAGGATGCCCAATCCGGTAACGACTGCGCGGGGACGGTTCATGGCGAGATCTGTTCGCGCACCCTCGCCGAGGGAGGGATCCGGATGGTCAGATCTTCATCCTTCAGCGGTGTATTGATTTGCAGGTCCTTGAATTCTAGAAACAGACGGTCTTTCCCGGCTTCGATCATTTCAAATCTCAAAATGGCCCCGGAAGCCCTGTCAATCCACAGGTCCACCCGGGAAAGGAACTTGGCGACTTTTTCCTCCTTTGGATGCAGGCGGAAGCGGTCGAGGCCGTTGGATTCCTTGCCCTGGTAGGTCAGGGAATAGGTTTCCGTGAGCTGGAGGAAGGTTTTCTGAAAAATTCCGGTGATCGGCTCCAGGTACTGGGTCATTTTCCGGTTACCGGCAAAAGAATATTTCTCCGCTTGGGATCGACCGGGGTAATAAATCCAAAGGGTCTTTCCCTCGAGGGCCACCTCCATCCGTTCAGGCTTCGAGTAGGCAAAATGAATCCGGTCCGGCCGTTTGAACTTTACTGCCCCCCAGGAAAACAGAGGGGCTTTGGTCAGAGAGCTTTCTTTTCTCTGGGAAAAGCCGGCCGAAAGAGTCTGGATCTTTTTCTGCTGTCCATCGATGGCCCGGATGATCTCCTGCACATCCTGGCCGAGGGCCGATGAACCACCGGCCAGAAGGAAAATGACCAATATCAAGAGATAAATAATCGTTGCCCATTTACCATTACTCATTGATCATTGTCCATTAATCATTGGCCATTGGCCATTGGTCATTGGCCATTGGTCATTGGTCCCTACACCCCACACCCTACCCCCTACACCCTGGCTTCTTTGCTCATCCCCAGCAGCCGATCCAGGGTGAAAAATTCCAGCCCCCGATCTTTCAAACCCTGCAGAATCAAGGGCAGGGCTTCCAGGGTTGGACTTCGGTCCTTTTCTCCATCCCGGTCCCAGCCATCATGGAAAAGGATGATTCCTCCGGGCTGGAAGGTCCTCAGGATTCTCCGGGCGATTGCCCCGGGGTCTTTGGAAACAGTGTCCAAGGCGTGGGTTTGCCATCCCACCAGGGACATTCCCATCTCTCTTAGAATACCAAAGATTTTGGGGTTGCGAAACCCGGCAGGCTGGCGGTAAAAACGGGGCCGGTATCCCACCCACTTTGCCAGCTCCTCCTGGCATCGAACGACCTCCTCGCGGATCTTTTCCGCGGAGAAAAAACTCATGACCCGGAAATGGTGATAGGAATGGTTGCCCATGAGGTGTCCTGCCCGGGAAGCGGCAGCCGCCAGATTCCCATACTTTTCCAGGTACCGGCCGATGACAAAAAAGCTCGCCTTCGCCTGGAACCGGTCCAGGGTCTCCAGGACCCGGGGAGTGTATTCCGGGTGAGGTCCATCATCGAAAGTCAGAGCCACCCCCCCGGGGTCTCCTCTCCAATGAACTTTTCCCAGGAACGCCCAGCGGGGGTTGACAATCTCGTTCAGGGCGAAAGCGCCGAAACCAGCGATGGGGGCCAGCCAGACGATCATGGGGATCAGGGGGCTTTATGCCGCGAGAAATAGTCGTAAAAAGTATACCACTGGTCGGGATATTTGCGAATGAACTTCTCCAGGGCGGTGGCGATGCGCTGGGTGCTCTCCGCCAAATCCTGATCCCGCTTCCCCGTCCTATGGAGCACAATGGGGGGCTCGGCCAGACAAAGGTACTTGTCATCCTGATCCATCAGAACAAAGGTGGGAATCAGGGGAGCCTCGGAGAGGTATGCCAGAAGAGCCGGGCCGATGGGAAAGAATACCCGCTCCCCGAAAAAAACCACCGGGATCCCTTTGCCGAATAAATCCCGGTCTCCCAGGAGGGCCACGAGTTCGTTGGCCTGTAGCGCTTTGAGAACGGCCAAAGACGAAGCCATCGTGTCGTCCAGGGTTACGACCTTGATCTGCTGCTCCTGGCGGAGCCGCACCCGGAATTCGTGCAGCCGGGCCTCTACATCAGGAGCGGTGATGACGGTGAGCGAATACCCCATCAGAGATAGAAAGATCCCGCCCATCTCCCAGTTGCCCAGATGGGCGGTCAGGATCAGGGTCCCCTTCCCCCTCGCCATGGCCTGGTCGAAATATTCTTTCCCTTCGAATCCCCGGACCAGGCGGCGGAGGTGTTTTCCCCTCAACAGATCCATCCGGGTGTAATCCACCAGGTATTTGGCATACCGGACGTAGAGACGGCGGACCGTGGGGCCGACCTGAGAAGGATCCCCCAATATCCGGCTCAGGTTCCGCCGGACCATCTCCCGGTCACCTTTCATGACCGCCCAGTAGAAGTTCCCGATCAGGACCGCTAACCAGAGCATCAACCAGCGGGGAAGAATATGGCCGAAAAAACCGATTAAATTTAGGTAGGTATAAGCGAGGCGGTGGAGGAGTCTTTTCTTTGGCATGGTGGAGAGAATTTTACTTTTCCACTCCGGTGAGTGTCAAGAAAAATGCGGGGGAAGCTATTTCCCGGGGAGCCAAGTTTTCGGGATGAATGTGGTTCATCCTTGACAGTTTGCCGGGTCAAGGTTAATAATCTCTTCGAGTTCATAAGTCTCTTTGGGTTCCTGGAGGATACCCATGCGCGTCGCGCTGATTGCCCCGGCGCCGGCATCCTACATTTGGAGAAAGAAACGGGTGGCCTTCACCCTGCCGCCCATGGCGCTACCTCTTCTGGCGGCTGTCACCCCGCCGGGGGTGGAGGTACGCCTTATCGACGAAACAGTGGAAGAGGTGGACTTAAAGCTGGAAGCTGACCTGGTTGGTTTTTCGGTCATGACCGCCACGGCCCCCAGGGCTTACCAGCTGGCCGACCATTTCCGATCCCGCGGGATCCAAGTGGTGATGGGCGGGGTGCATCCCTCCAGCCTTCCGGAAGAAGCCCTACAGCACAGCGATGCGGTGGTCATGGGGGAGGGAGAGAGTCACTGGGCCAAGGTTGTAGAGGATGCAGGAGCGAGGAGGCTCAAGAGGATCTACGAAGACTCGTCCCCTTTTCCCCTGGACCAGCTGCCCGCTCCAAGGTGGGACCTCCTTCCCGCTCAGAAGTATTTTGTTCCCCGAACGGTCCAGGTCACCCGCGGCTGTCCCATGGCCTGTTCATTCTGTTCGGTGAGCTCCTTCTTCGGGCGTTCCTGCCGGCACCGCCCGGTCCCCCAAGTAATCGAAGAAATCAAGGCCCACAAGAAAAAGCTCCTGATCTTCGCCGACGATAACATCACCGGGGAACCGGACCAGGCCAAAGACCTTTTCGCCGCCATGATCCCCCTGAAGAAGAAATGGGTCTCCCAGTGCTCCCTTTCCATCGCCGACGACCCGGAGCTTCTGGACCTGGCGGCGCGAAGCGGTTGTATGGGCTTGCTCATCGGGTTTGAATCGATCTCCCCGGAGGTCTTAAAATCCATCGGCAAACGGGTCAATCTCCAGCGCCAATATCAGGAGGCCATCCGGAAGATTCACGCCCGGGGCATTCACATCCAGGGTTCTTTCATCTTCGGATTCGATGAGGATACCCAGGAGAGCATCCCGGCCACGGTCCGGTTTGTGAAGGAGAACCGGCTCACCGGGGTGAACTACTGCCGGTTGACCCCCTTTCCCGGAACCAAGATGTATGCCGCCCTGGAAAAAGAAGGAAGGATCATCGACCGGGACTGGACCAAATACGACCGGCAGAACGTGGTCTTCCGGCCTCGCAACTTTACCCCCTCGGATCTGCAGGAGAAGATCTTCTGGGCCTACCGCCAGACCTATAACCTGCGCTCCCTCTGGCAGCGCCGCCCCTTTTCCTTCCAGCACATCAGCCTCTACCTGATCCTAAATTTTGGTTACATGAAGGGGTTGAAAAAGATGGAGAGAGAAGTGATGGGAGGCAAGAAAAGACCGACCGCCGACGGTTGACCGCTGACCGTTGTCCCTTGTTCTTATCCGGCGGTCGTCGGTCGACGGTCCGCGGTCATGAATTGGAGGTCGGCGGTCGACGGTCATTAGATTTTCTTCACATACCCCTGGCCGATCTTGAGGTAGAGCTTTTCCTTCTTCGGTTCCAGGTTCACCCCTTTGGCAAAGAGTTCAGCCGCCCTTTGCATATTCCCCTTTTGGAGGTACCCCAGCCCGGCATCCACATAAAGGTCTTCATCCTTGGGGTCGGCCCGGAAGGCCCGGTTGAAATATTCTTCCGCCTTGGCCGACTGTCCGGCGTTCAGGAGGGCCAGGCCGGAGCGCAGCAAGACTCCCTTCTTTTTCGGGGCGAGAGAGATGGCCTTACCGATGAGTTCCTCGGCTTTGGAAGCTTGACCCTTCTCAGCATAGATCTCGGCCAGGTCCAGGTAGTTGTCTTCATCCTTGGGATCAAGCTGAACCACTTTGGCAAAAAGTTCTTCCGCTTTGGCGGTCTGGCCCTTCTTCAGGCAGGCCATAGCCATCCAAAGCGGGATGTTCTCTTCCCTGGGTTTCACCTTCACGGCGCGGTCGTAAGTCTCCCAGGCTTTCTTCTCCTGGCCCACTTCCAGGTAAGCCACCGCCGTATGGATGAAAGAACGGTAACGCTTGGGTTTCAGCTTGAAGGCTTTTTCGAACAACTCCCCGGCCTTATCCACCTGGCCCGCTTTAAGGTACCCGTACCCCGTGTCCAGGTAGTTCTCTTCATCGTCGGGGTCAAGCTGGTAGACCTTGGCGAACATCTCTTCGGCTTTGGCCCCCTGGCGGGCCTGCAGAAAGGCCAGCCCTGCCTCCAGGTAAAGGTTCTCCTCCTTGGGCTTGATCTTGATCGCCCGCTGGATCATTTCATCCGCTTTTCGGGCCTCCCCTTTTTTCAGGTAAGCGGTTCCAATCCGGAGGGGAATCTTGTAGCTCTTGGGGCTGGCCTTGAGCGCCCTGGCAAATAGGTCTTCGGCCTTGGATTTTTGCCCTCTCTCCCAATAGCTCAGCCCCGCCTGGAGCATGTAATCCCCGTCTTCCGGGTCGAGGCTGATCATTTTTTGGAAGAGGTCCTGAGCAACCTCTGCCGGCGACCGGAGGAAAAAGGAAGCATCCAGGCTCTGGGCCCCGGAAATCCCGGGCAAAAAGGCCAGAACGGCCAGCGAAGTGACGGTGGAGATGAATGCTTTATTCATAAGCTTTTCTCCTTCCCAACCCGTTCAGGGTACTAAGGGCCTACACCCTACATGACAACATTCAAGACATCGTTCACTAAATTAGCATTCAGGACATCGTTCACAAACGTTCTTTGACAATCGAATAGCCACAGCCTGTTTTATC
>LJUR01000279.1 GCA_001304105.1 Deltaproteobacteria bacterium SM23_61 | reverse complement strand
TGCTTGCAATCATGAGGCGCCTATCTCTCCCAACCGGTGGCGGGGGTATCGGTTATTTCTTCGAAGCTTACTTATTCCGCCCCCGCTGCGCTTTGCGGATGACCGACAGGGGGTTCATGGAAAGCGGATCTCCCGCCGATGCTTGCTGCGCAATCTGATTTTCCTTCCGGGCCCTTGGCAGGCTTTCATGAAACATTCGACCAGCGAATTTGGAGATGAACCTTATTTATTCTAAGGAGAGGGGAAGAGGGAAAGTCAAGCGTTTTCTGAGGCCCGCGGCTTACTATCCTCAGATTACGCCCGGCACCAAGCCGGGTGCTGGCGAGCCCTGCACGCAACGTCGTGCAGGGCACATGAAATATGTGCTTTCTTTTGACAATCCCTTCGCCCACCCCTATAATCAGAAGGGAGCAGGAAAAGGAGCGTTTGCCTAAATTCAAACCCCCTGCTGCTGTTCTTGAAGACAATTGCTACCCTGGAGAGGGAAGAGGGTGGGAAAAAAGGCATCCAGGTCGGCCCCCAAAGGCCGGGTGAAAAGGGCAGGAACGCCGGGTTCCCTGCGGAAGAAAGAGGAGAAAGCTCGGCAGATCCTACGGGAAATGGGGTCGGTTCTGGTGGCCTTTTCGGGGGGCGTGGACAGCACCCTTCTTCTGCGCCTGGCTCATGAAGAGCTGGGGGACCGCGCCATGGCCCTGATCGCCTCTTCGCCGACATACCCCGCCTCCGAAGGGGAAGCTGCCAAAAAGCTGGCCGAGAACATGGGAGTCCGGTATGGGGAGACCTTTTCCAACGAAATGAAGCTGGCCAGCTTTGTGCAAAACAGCCCCCGGAGGTGTTATTACTGTAAGAAAGAGCTTTTCAGCCTCTGCCGGGAGAAAGCTGAAAACCTGGGTCTGAAGTTTGTCGTCGACGGATCGAACCTCGATGACACCGGTGATTTTCGTCCGGGAATGGAGGCAGCCCGGGAGATGGGCGTCCGCAGCCCCCTGAAAGAGGCGGGTCTCAGCAAAGAGGAGATTCGCCGTTTGAGCCGGTCCCTGGGGCTCCCGACCTGGGACAAGCCTTCCCTGGCCTGCCTGGCTTCCCGTTTTCCCTATGGGACGGAGATTACCTCCTCCCGTTTGACGCAGGTTAAAAAATCAGAGGATTTCCTCCGCGGTTTGGGATTCAGGCAATTCCGGGTCCGCTACCATGGACAATTGGCCCGTATTGAGGTGCCCCCGGAGGA
This sequence comes from Deltaproteobacteria bacterium SM23_61, assembly GCA_001304105.1. GTDB lineage: Bacteria > Desulfobacterota > SM23-61 > SM23-61 > SM23-61 > SM23-61. Next base: position 4,865 of record LJUR01000279.1, on the reverse strand, counting down.
ACTGGTCCGGTTCCTGGAGGAGAAGACCCGCACGGCAGTGGTCCGTTTTCTCAAAGATGCGGGGTTTACCTATGTCACCCTCGACCTGCAGGGATACCGCACCGGAGCCATGAACGAAACCCTGGACCTCTAGGCCAAAGATGAAAAGGCCCCCAGGAATATCCGAAAATAAAATGACCCAAGCCCGGCAGGTGGTTTTGACCGGCCTTTTCGCCGCCCTCGCCGTTCTTCTATCGGGAATTCATTTTCCCATCGGCCCGAGCAAAGTTTTTCCTTTCCAGCACATGGTGAATGCCGTGGCCGGGGTCCTCATCGGCCCCTGGTATGGGGCGCTTGCCGCCCTCATCGCCGGAGTGATCCGCAACGCCATCGGTACCGGAACGATTTTCGCCTTTCCGGGAGGAATCCCCGGAGCCATCGTGGTGGGGCTGGCCTATCGATGGGCGAAAAGGGACTGGGCCTCCCTCACCGAACCCCTGGGAACTGGAGTGATCGGGGTCGGGCTGGTGGTTCTGCTTCTCGGGCCGCTAATGGGGAAGGAATACGCCTTTCTGCTTTTCTTCACCGCCTTCATGGCCTCGAGCATACCCGGCGCGGTGATCGGTTATTTTCTGCTGAAAACCCTTAGGAAGACCAAAATCCTTGAACATCGACAGATACCGGGGGCATAGGACTCTCATCGTGGGCGAAGTCCATTCGGGCAAGACTCTGGCCACCCTGAAGATTTTTCGGGACTGGAGGAGATCCAGTAGGGAGTCCATCGCCGTTCTGGACCTGGCCCCGGAGGAGATGGACCGGGTGGGAGGGAAGATGCCCTTCAAGGAAGAAGAAAAGGAAGGGATCCTTTACCTTTCCCCGCGGATTCTTCCTCCCCGCCTTTTGGGCAAGAGCGAAACAGGAATCCGCCGACTGGCCCGGGAGAACCGGAAGCGCATCGATCGAGCCCTGAGCACGCTGGGGTCCTGCGCGGCGTCCGTTTTATTCATCAATGATATTTCCCTCTATCTCCATGACGGCAAAGGGGAAAGAATCTGGCTCACCCTGGAGAACATTTCCACCGTGGTCATGAACGGCTATTACGGACGGTACTTTGGTTCCAGCCCGTTGAGCCAGCGGGAACGGGCGGAAATGGAATTTCTCATGGTCCGGTGCGAGCGGGTTCTATTCCTTCCCCCTTTTCATGGTGCCGTGTACCAAAAAATGGAGGATCATCCTTAAATTCGTTGAAAAGCAAAGAGGCGGATCTCCCGCCGATGCTTGCTGCGCAATCTGTCACCGACTCTGCCGGGGGATTCATGGAGTTTGACATTTCCGGGATGCTTGGGCCGGGCACAAGTCCGAAGGCCACCTTTAGGTGGGGTTCAATGGTGCGGCTCTCGGGCCCTGCCGCCAGAAAAGAAAACCCTTTACTTTTGGAATAAAAAATGCATATGATTCCATATAGGTAGAAAGGAGATGGATTGTCCGTGCGCTTTTTTGGGCCCCTTCAAAAGAAATACCTTCTTTTCCTCGGGCTGTTCATTTCGGGCATGCTCTACAAGCTCAAAGAAGAGAGAGACCGGATCCAGACGAACAACGCCCGGCTACAGGAAGAGAACCGAAGATTGGGGGAGCAAATCAATCGGCTGCGGACCGATAAAGATGAAGTTGAGAAAATCGCCCGGGAAGAGCGAGGGATGGTGAGGAAAGGGGAGATCGTCTACCAGTTCGAAAAATAAAATTCCATTCAGAAAAAACAAATCATCTATAGGCCTTAAATCGATAGACTCCACGTTTTACTCGAAGTCCCCAGTCCCTCCCCCAGACCTGTTTTCCATCCCGGCGCGGGGGGTAAAATTCTGTGTCAAAATTGACTCAAAGGGATGGAAAAATTGGCACAAAAGAGGACGTTTTTGACCTTTTCTGAAATCCCGGGCAAAGCCGATAATGGGAGCCCGCCATCTTCTGGGGGGTCGTCCTGGCCCGTTCCCGGAAATCCGGCCATTTTTTCCGAAAAACAAAAAATGAAATAAAATTAATGGATTATTTCAAAAAAGGGATTACAATTATATATAATTTATACAAAATTTTATTCTTTTTTGAAAAATATTGACAAATTTTTTTTTTTGTGGAATTATTTTTGCAATTAAAGGATTTCGAGACAGTTACCGAAAAGCCTCATAGACCCCCCAAGGCACCCTATGAACGCACTGAGGAAGCACCGGGAGAAAGTTCTAATGAGCAAGGCTGAACTGGCCCGCAAAGCGGGTCTTTCGGCCCTTACCATCGACCGGATCGAAAAGGGAAAAAGTTGCCGGCTGGAGACCAAGAGGAAGATCATCTTGGCATTGGGTTTGCAGCTTAGTGATAGGGGGAAGATTTTTGGCGACGACAAGTCATAATCCGGGCGACCCCGGTTGCCCATTCAAGGATCAGGGGAAAAATATGAGAATCAGATCCTTTTCCATCATCGGCATTGCCCTTTTTGTTCTCCTAATCATGGCCTTTCTTCTTCCCAGCGGTGCGGCCGAACAGGCAGCGACCGCGGAGAAGGCCGGTCCTCCTCCCGTCTTTCAGACCGAACAGGAAGTGGCCACAGAGAAATTCCTGTGCAACCTGGAGGCGTCCCTGGCGGATAAATTCTTCGATTTCCGCAAGCGGCCGGTGATCCAGGTGGCGGTTTTTGATTTTACCGATGGAGCGGGAAATGTGGTCAAGGCAGGAGCGGCCTGGGCGGACAAGATCGCCCGGCGTCTCTATCCCCAGCCCCAGTTCCGGGTGCTCAGCCACGATCGGGTGCAAAAATATTTAAGCTGGAACAGCCTGGGAACCGTGGGCAAACTGGACGCCGCCGGCCTGCGGCTTCTCCAGCGAAGGATCAACACCATGGACCCGGGCAACGGCATCCACGCCTTGATCACCGGAGAAGTGAAGAAGGGAATGGGGCGGAGCCTGCAACTCCAGGTTTACCTGGTCAATTTTGCGGCCCATATCGGAGAGATGGAACTGGAGAAGAATTTCGTCGACATGAAGACCCTGTGGACGGAGATCCCCCTGCCCACGGAGCAAGCGGTCCAGGAAGCCACCGAGGTTCTGACCCGGGGCGAAAAAGAGGCCTTCTCCGAAGGCCGATTCCTGATTCTGGCCAACACCCGGGGGTATCCGCTGGTGGAGACAGAATACCTGAAAATGCTGACCAAGGAGCAGGCCTTTGCCTGGGACAAGATTCCCTCCGCCCTGATCGTCGGCCGGGAAGAATACACCATGCCCAAACAGGTTCAGATCGGAGCGGGCACAGTGACCCTGGAGCCAATCGAGGTTCCCTTCGGTTCCTCCAAGCGGCTGGAGCATTCTTTCCTCCACGGCAAATTCGCCACCAATGAGGTCTATTTCGATGAAACGATTCCGGCCATGAAGTACCAGCTGAATGCCTCTTTCATCGACCTGAAGAACAACCAGACTTACTCCGAGACCATGGAGGTGGAGGTCTTTTCGGGAAGCACGACCATTGTGGTTTTATCCTTTTTCGTCCCGAGCGAAAAAGAGAGAATCCGGAGCGGCATTCACCCGCACATCAAAATCTATCCGGCATACGGCAAAGGGCTTGAAATCTTGCCGAGAGGGTAGGGAATTATGGGCCTTTTTTCAAAACAGGAACTGCTGGGCCTGGACATCGGCTCGAACTCCATCAAGGCGGTCGAACTCGACTGGCGCAAGAAAACCCCCCGGCTCAAGCATTTCGGGATGATCCACCTTCCGCCCGAGGCGATCGTCGACGGGGCCTTCATGGACTCGGCCAGCATTGTGGACTCCATCCGGAGCCTGATCGACGGCCTGAAGGTGAAAACCAAGAACGTGGCCGTTTCCATTTGCGGCCACCCGGTCTACATCAAGACGATCAACGTTCCCAGTATGTCCAAGGAACAACTGGAAGAGAGTATCAAATGGGAAGCGGAACAACAGATCCCCTTTGACATCGACGACGTGAACATCGACTTCCAGATTCTGGATATCCAGACCTCTCCGGACCAGATGCCCGTCCTCCTGGTGGCCGCCAAGAAGGACATGATCAACGATTACACCGCGGTGATCGAGGAAGCCGGCCTTATTCCCACCATCGTGGACTATACCGGCTTTGCCATCGAGAACGCCTACAACCTGAGCTACGATTCTCCCCCCGACGAAGTGGTGACCCTGGTCAACATAGGGGCCAACTGGATGAACATCAATTTTCTCCATGCAGGGAATTCCGCCTTCACCCGGGACATCTCCATCGGCGGGCGCCAGATCACCGAAGAAATCCAGAAGCGGTTGAAGATGACCTACGAAGAGGCCGAGGCGCTCAAAGTCAGGGAGCGGGATGCGGGGGCCCAGGGCGCGGAGGTGGAGAAGATCATCCAGGGCACGGCCGAGCATCTGGCCACGGAAGTGCGCCGGTCCCTGGAATTCTTTGACGCCTCTTCCTCCTGCGGGGAGATCCGCAAGATCTACCTTACCGGGGGGTGCGCCAAAATCCGGATGCTTCCCTCCCTGATCGAGGAGCGAATTGGGACTCCGGTGGAGGTCTTCAACCCCTTCACCAAGATCGAGTACCATATGGATGAATACAGCCCCGAGTACATCAAAGAGGTGGGCCCCATGGCAGCGGTGGCTGTCGGCCTGGCCCTCCGGAGGGAGGACTTGCAATGATCCGGATCAACCTCCTGCCGGTACGCGAGAAGAAGAAAAAGGAAAGCACCCGCAAGATGTTTTCCATACTCGCCCTGTTTCTGGGGCTGGTGGCGCTGGTCATTGCCTTCTTCCATCTTTCCCTTTCCAGCCAGATCAGTCAGGTTGAGGCCCAGATCAAAACTTATAACGATGAGATCCGAAGGCTGAAGATCGAC
>LJUR01000082.1 GCA_001304105.1 Deltaproteobacteria bacterium SM23_61 | reverse complement strand
AATTTCTTGAGTCCTGCTTCATCGAGGGAGTAATCATCCTTGAAAGGGGTGATCAACGGAACGTGACATCCGGCCCAGGTTTTCGGTTGCATAACTCCTCCTTTAATTTTATTTAATTTTTTTCACCGCAGAGATCGCGGAGAACGCAGAGGCCTAAAATTCAAAAGCCCAAGCACCAGCTCCCAAACGAACTCCCAATAGCCCCAATCTGAAACCATAAATATTGTAATTGATTTCTTTACGCTTCATCCGTGTTGATCCGTGTTCATCCGCGTCCCAATAAAAGCCGTAAAATGTGAGTTGTGAGTAGAATCTGTGTTTATCTGTGTCCATACGTGTCCCCTCAGGTTTTTCCATTTTGGATCATGCATTTAAAGACCTTTACCCATGGCTTTTAGGATGATTGCGGGCGGGATCAGGGGCCGGTCAGGGCATCCCAAAAGCGATGGGTGGGCCCAACTTCTTGTACTCAGGCTTCTTGCCCGATTTTTTTCCCTCTTCCTGGCTGAGGACCCGCATCGCTATTTTTCTCCCTCGGAAAATTAAAGTCTATTTTACCCGAGTGGGGATTCCTGTCAACAGAAAATTGCGCCGCCCGGTTATTATTTTTGGGTCTTCTCCCCATCGGGGGGGTAATTTCGGTAGATTTTCCATCGCCCGGCTTGCTCGTTGCCAAGGCAAGCGGCGATTCGGGAGGGGCCCCGGGGGCGCATCCCCCCCTGGCGGGACATAATGAGGCAGTGATTCTTTCATCGGTTCGCGTCTGATCATGATTTTGTCGGCCGGATCGGAGCAAGGATTGGGTTTTCCGAAAGGGGTTCGGGGATGGGTGCCTTGCGGAACCCGAGCAATCACTCCGGAATCCAGGTTTTTCCCGCCGATTCTGTCCCGCCAGGGTCGGGACGCACCCCCTGGGCAGAGAATCTTTCGGTACCCTTTCCACCCACACGATTGGGAGAAGCGCCTTTTTTAAAGTTCCCTTTCCCTCGTCAGACCGTGCAACCGGGAGGCAAGCAGGAGGCTGATGAGAATGGAGGCAATGCAGGCCCAGCGCACCGCGGGAATGGAAAAGGGAATATACAGGAGGGACAGGATGACGGGAGAGAGGGCGTACCCGGAGAATTTAAAGCAGTTGTACACCGAAGCCACCGGTTTGCGCAGGTCCGGGACCACTTCCACCGCCAGGGTATTCAGAGAAGTCCAGGCGGTAGCCGAACCGATGCCGAAGAGGGCAAATAACACTAGGTACTTCCAATAGGAATAATCGATTACCGCCAGGCCCAGCACCGCGGCGACCATGATCCCCCCGCCCAGGTAGGCGATGGGAATTCTGCCCCGGCGGTCCCCCAGGACGCCGGCGATGGGGGAGGCCAAAATGCCGAAGAATCCGGTCATAGATAGGATGAGACCTGTTTTGTCAGAAGGGAGCGAGTAAGTCACTTTCAGATAGTCGGCCACAAAGGTCATGAGCCCGATGTACCCGATGAACAGAGAGAAAGCGGAAAAGCTCAGATATCTAACATTGTGGTAGGAATAAGACCTCTTCACCAGAGCCAGGGCATCGGAAAATTTTCCCGCCTTTGGAGTGGTTATCGCCTCCTCCCGGCTGGTGACCGAGTAAAAAACTCCGATCGAGAAGGAAAAGGCCGTAAGAAAGAAGAAAAACGAGGGCCATCCCAACGATACCTCCAGCACCCCGGAAATCAATGGCCCCATGGTCACCCCGGTGGTGTACATAACCCCCAGAATCCCCATGGCCTTCCCGGTTTGCCTGGGGGGGACCATCTCCCCCACCAATGCCAGGACGAGAGGGGCGATAAAAGCCGCCCCAAAACCCTGGACAAAACGGCCGCATATAAGCGTCGGCAGATTGAAAGAAAGCCCGGAAAGAAGGCTTCCCAGGGCGTAGGTCCCGAACCCGAAAAGCAGCGTGCGCCGGGTGTCGAAGACCTGGGCGATGGACCCGGAAAACAGCTGGAAGAACACGTAAGGAACCATATAGAGGGTAATGGCGAGGGAGGCCCATTGGATGCTGATATCAAAATGCTGGCACAGGACCGGAAGGAGGGTGATGATCCCGACTCCCCCCATGGGACCGATGATGGCCCCCAAATAGATTGGCAGCAGGCGCCTAAGATTCATGAATAAACCAGCCCGGGATGAAAGGTTCTGATGACGGCACGTTATAACATGCGGGCCCAGATGTCAACCAAGGGCGGAACCGCTTTCAGATTATTCGGTTTCATTTCTTTGCGCTCTGCGCTATGCTCTAACCGTTGCGCCCTAGGCGACTTTTTATTGAATCGGAGGTTGATATGGCTCTCATGACCCCGGAGCAATTCGAGGCCAGTTTGAAGAAGATGAAACCCCGCATCTTCATGGACGGGAAGAGAGTGGAAAGCATCCTGGAGAACAAGAACACCCGCACCGTGGTGGAGGCTAACAAGGCCAGCTACGCCTGGGCCTTGGACCCGAAATACAAAGATATCATGACCTGCTATTCGCCGCTCATCGAACAGACGGTCAACCGGTACACCTACGTGAGCGCCAGCGTCGAGGATCTGGTGAAAAAGGCCCAGGCCGGGACCTTCACCTCGGAAATGCTGGGGACCTGCATCTACCGGTGCGTGGGGTACGATGCCTTCCATTCCTTGGCCAGCACCACCTGGGAAATGGACCGGGACCTGGGGACTTCATATTACCCCCGCTTCATCGAATTCCTGAAAACCGTCCAGAAAAAGGACCTGTCCGCCGCCGGGGCTCTCACCGAACCCCGGGGCCTCCGCAATCAAAAGACCCTCGAATGGCCGGATCCCCATCTTTCTTTGAAAGTCGTGGCCAAGAAAAAGGAAGGCATCGTAGTGCGGGGGGCCAAGATCAACATCAGCGGGGCCTATGCCTGCCATGAGTTGGTCGTTCTCCCCCAGGCCGCCCATACCAAGGAGGAAGGGGATTACGCCGTCGCTTTCGCCATCCCGCCGGACACCAAGGGAATCACCTTCGTCTGTCAGTACACCCCCTTTTCCGCGGAGAGAGAACTGGCTGACGACATCGAAGAACTGGGGAATCCCCTTTTCGGCCAGCGGGAGACTTCCATGGTGATCTTCGAAGACGTGTTCATTCCCTGGGAAAGAGTCTTCCACTGCGGCGAGACTCCTTATTCGGGCAAGCTGGTCACCCGCTTCGCCAGGACCCACCGGATGACCTGCGGGGGAACCTGCAAGGTGGGTTTCATGAACCAGATCATCGGAGCGGCAAAATTGATCCAGGAGTACAAAGGCCTGCAAAAAGCCGCGCACATCAACGAACAGCTGGCCGAGATGGTGGTCCTGAGGGAGACAGGCCGGGCCTGCGGGCTGGCCGCCGCCATGAAGGGCGTGGAGGAACCCCCGGGCTCGGGAGTTTTTCTGCCCGATGAGTTGATGGGGAACGTTTCCAAGCTCAATGTCTGCAACGCCTTCTGGCGGGTCATGGCCCTGGCGGGGGACATCGGGGGGGGACTGGTAGTTACCCTGCCTTCCCTGAAGGAGCTGAAAAATCCCGAAGTACAGAAGTACGTGGAGGAATTTTACAGCTTCGGCTCCGACGAGCCCACCGAAAATATCCTGAAGGTCCACAAGGCCCTGCAGAACTGGACCGCCGGCCTCCACGGCGTGGGCACCTGGCACGGCGCCGGGCCGGTCATGGCCCAGAAGATCATGCTCCAGCGGGTGGTCAATTACGACCATGAAAAAGAACTGGTCAAACGCACCCTGAACCTCAAGGATAAAAAAAAGAAGAAGTCGTAAGGACGACCCGCCGGGTCGCCCGGCCGATTCTCTTTTTAAAACCTCCGCTTCAGCGGGGCGAAGCATTCTCATCAACCGGCAGGTCGCGCAATATCCGCCGTTGCGCCCGCGAAAGAAAAATTTCAAAATTTCTCCAAAAAAGGGGGCCCGATTTCCGCAACGATGCCATGCAAGAGTGAAAATATCCTTTTTTAGAATCCCCTTTGAACCCCTCCGATGATGGAAGGATTCTCATCCCATGGGCCAGCATAGTTCCGATCTTCACTTCAAACTCATGTCCCTCACCTTCCAATTCCGGGATTTCTTCCGTCCCCGCATGGATATCTTGAAGGAAGTGGGAATCCAGCCCGGATTCCGCGTCCTCGACTTCGGCTGCGGACCCGGCAGCTATATCCCCCACCTTGCGGCATTGGTCGGTTCCTCGGGAGAAATCTATGCCCTCGACCGTAATCCTATGGCCATCCAGACCATTCAAAAACTGGCCTCCAAAAAGGGGCTGAAGAACGTGAAACCGCTTCAATCCGACGGCAGCACCGGCTTGCCGGATAACCAATTCGATGCCGTCCTCCTCTACGATTCCTTCCACGAAATCGACCGACCGGATGAGGTCCTGAAAGAGATCCATCGGATTTTGAAGCCCGGAGGAATTCTCTCCTTCCGGGACCATCACCTGAAGGAAGAAGAATTTTTACCCGCGCTCAAGAAGGAAAACCTTTTCGAGTTTTCCAGGAAGGGCGAGAAGACCTATACCTTCTCCAAGAAGATTTAGATTCGACCTCCCCCCCGGCGAAAATCGTGTTATGATGGATTGAATCCCTGACCTAAACGGCTCCGCAAAAGGCTTATGAATTTTTCGAAGTCACTCCTGAAGCAGCTGCAGGCCTTCTACGGGCACCCCTGGACCCGCGACCTGGGCCTTCTTTTCCTGTGCTCCCTTCTGGCCTACATCCCGGCAACCATCAGTGTCCGGCTTCTCCGGAAGCGCTGGGACAGGCTAAGGATTTCCAACCGGGCCCTGCGCACGGCCTGGGCTGTTCTGGAAGCCTCCATCTGGCCCCTCTGGGCCATCCTCTTCCTTTACCTGGCATTCGCGGCGTGGAATTTCTTCCAGCCGGAATCACACGGGCAGCCGGAAAAGGTTCTTCCCCTCCTCGGGTTCTTCCTTTTTTACCGGATTTTGACGGCCCTCATGCGGGAAACCCTTCCCTCCGAAGAGAAGTACCGAACGGTCCGCAAGGCGGCCCTTATCCTGATCTTCGGGCTGGCGGCCCTGCAGCAAGTGGCCCTTTTAGGCCCGGTGGTTTCCTGGCTGAAACATCCCCTGATCACCATCGGGCAAACCGAAATCTCTCTCCTGTCCATCGCGGTCGCCGTCTTCCTGGCCGTCCTTTCATTCCTGGTGGGCCGGATCACGGCCCGGTTCCTTCGCTCCAAGGCCCTACCTCAAATAGGGGTCGAGCAGGGCCTCAGCGAGAGCCTGTCCACCCTGGTCCGGTACATCATCGGCTTTGTCGGTATCATGGTGGCCCTCGAGTCCCTGGGCTTCGACCTGAGCACCCTGAAAATCGTCCTCGGAGCCTTGGGAGTGGGGATCGGCTTTGGACTGCAGAACGTGGTAAACAACTTCGTGAGCGGGATCATCATCCTCGCCGAGCGCATGGTGAAGAGGGGGGACATCATCGCCGTCGGCCAGACCGACGGGCGGGTGATGCGCATCGGACTGCGCAGCAGCGTGGTCCGGACCCGGGCCGGCATGGAGATCATCGTTCCCAACAGCGATTTCGTGAGTTCCCAGGTCACCAACTTCAGCTACCGCGACCGCCTCGTGCGCGTGGACCTTCCCGTGGGGGTCAGTTACGCTTCCGACCCCAACCAGGTCCGGGAGATCCTGCTTCAGGCCGCCGCGGAGGAGGATCGGGTCCTGCAAAATCCCTCGCCCGATGTGTTATTCGTCCAGTACGGCAACAGCTCCATCGACTTCCAGCTGAGGGTCTGGATCGAAGACCCATGGGTGAGGCCCCTGGTGCGGAGCGCTCTCTATTTTTCCATCTGGTACAAACTGAAAAACGCCGGCATCGAGATCCCCTTTCCCCAGCGCGACCTGCACTTCCGAAGCGGGGAGCTCAAGGTGCGAATCGATCCTCCGGACAAGGCCCTGCCCACCCGGCCGGGTCCGGAATAGGCCCGAAAATACGCTCGTTCCTTCCGTCTTTCCCCGGCCTTCCCCTTCCCCCACAAGCGTGAGGGGTAAAGGGTCTCTTTCCTGGTCCGGTTTCCGTTCACGTTCCGATCATCTTCACCAGTACCCGTTTTTTCCTCCGTCCGTCAAACTCCCCGTAAAAAATCTGCTCCCAGGGCCCGAAGTCCAGCTTTCCGCCGGTGATCGCCACCACGACCTCGCGCCCCATGATCTGCCGCTTGAGATGGGCATCCCCATTGTCTTCACCGGTCCGATTGTGCCGGTACTTAGAAGTTGGTTCATGGGGGGCCAGCTTCTCCAGCCACTCCTCATAATCCTGGTGCAACCCGGGTTCGTCGTCGTTGATAAAAACCGACGCCGTGATATGCATGGCATTGACCAGGGCTAGCCCCTCCCGGATCCCGCTCTCCCTCAGGCACTCCTCGACCTGGGGAGTAATATTGATGAAAGCCCGCCGGGTGGGAATATGGAACCATAATTCTTTCCGATAGCTCTTCACGACCGACCTCCTTTTTCAATCAAGACTTAAATTGGCTTCCTTGATATTCTTTCCCTCTTCTTCCTTCTCCTTCTTAAAAATGACTTGTGATCTTATCGGGTTAATGCTATCTCATTAACAGACTTTTGCTACCCTTTCATGACTATTTTAATACATATTTGTCTTCCTGCGGGTAAAGAGGTGTCTTTATCTTGAAGATCTCCGGCATCATCTGGCTTCAGGAGATAATTTAAAAAATAATCGTCAAACACCAAGTCAGCCAGGTTGAAGTAAGGGAAATTCTCAATTCTTCCTCGCATTTTCGCTTCGTCGAAAAGGGACACATTTCAGGAGAAAATGTATAAGCATCGATGGGGCAGACAGATTCTGGGCGGTACTTAGTTCATGGAGAAGGGGACGTAGCTCCGATAATTCCGTTATTTCTGCGATCGATGGAATTCCCGCAACTTCGGAATTATCGGAACTACGTCCCTTCTTCCCAGTAATTTCCTTTTCGCGACACCCCCGGCTTTCCCGGGGCGGCCGACCGAGGGGCGGCCTCATTGGCCATGGCTTTTGTGGTTTTGGCGGGATGGGTGTGGAGGTTGGGATATAGAAGACATATCTTAAATTCTGTTTGGAAAAGTCGGATGATAAAAAGATAGCGGCTTCTTTGAATTGAAAGTTTTTCAGCTGAGATGCCGATTCAGTCCTGTAAGAAGCCTGTAACAGGTTTCAGTGATTGGCAACCGAACGTCGAGTTCAATGCCCTTCTGCAACGCATAACCAAGGCTTTCTTCGACTTCTATGCGCCGGCCCCGCTCCAAATCCTGCAGGCTTGACACCTTAACAGCGGTAGCGCCTTGGGCCTCCAACATCTCCCCGATTTGACGGAAGCCCGCCACGGCCTTTTCTATGGAAACGCTGGTGAACGTCTTTGCCCGAAACCTCCCATAATCCCCAAGGGGAATGCCCAGTTTCGCGGATAACTGAGCAGTCTCCCGCCCCAGCATAACCATGACACTGGCAATGTCAGGATCTTTGAGAAGCTTATGCGTCTCGAAACGCGTCAGCACGGACACCACCATGAGACTCATCCACACAAGATATTTCGACCACTCGACAGACTGAATTTGGGGTGATACCTCAACATGGATGCCAGAATTTGCAAAAATGTTGGCCAATTTTTGAACGCGCTCCGAGGTTCCCTCCGGGAGTTCTCCAATGTAGAGGGACTCATTCAACATCAGCCGCACGTCTCCAGTTGCTGCTACCTCTGCGCTGATCGAAACGGCAGCCCCAAGGGTTTTTCCCCGCCCGAAATACCTTGCCAATTGGTCGTTCTTGAGCACACCATTTTGAACGGATAGGACGCTGCCTGCCTCCACATGGTTGACGGTCTTGAGGGCTTCTTCCATGTCATAGGTCTTTACGGCGACGAGAAGAACGTCTGCCTCCTTCACCTCTTCTGGGCGATCAACAACCTTCGTGTGCACGGTGAATTCCGTAAGGCCTTTCACAACAACGCCGTGCTCATGGAGGTGCTTTGCTCTTTTCCCACGGGCAATTAAGGTAACCTCCTCTCCAGCCCGGGCCAAATAGGCTCCGATCAGTGAACCCAACGCCCCTGCCCCGAGAATAGCAATCTTCATTGCCCAGTACTCCTTTCTAATGCGATCCTAAGCCGAGCAAAATTTGGGTGAAAAAGGGAGGCCACTCTTGCATTTACGAAATTTCTTATGAACCTCCGGAAAATAGTGAAAAATAGCGCTTTCATGCAGTTTTGAAACGGATCGAAAAAAAGGCAGAGCCTTGATGACCCTGCCTTTGTTATCTATATCACTCCGAAAGCTTCGTATGCGTCCTTAGCTCTGAACCATACTCCGATCGAATACGTGAAGCCGGGAACCTCATGAAAAGCTCCTAAACTCTTACCGATGTGTTTCATGGCCTCCCCATATTTCGAATCCTCAAAATCATAGACGGTTAGAGTTTTAATACCTTCCCCAACAACACTAGCAACGTAGGGCCCCCGAGTTTTTATGAACTCAGGGAGACGGGGCATTTGCATCGAACGTTTCACCATTTCCTTGGCGCTCTCCGGCGGATTTTGAATCATGGATATCAGGATCATTTTTGACCTCCTTTGATCGGATATCGACGGGCCTCTCAGAAATACCATGGAAATAGCGCAAGGGCACCCGGCTGTAAATGAGCAGGGCCATTTTGGACCCTGCCTCCCGAATCGAATCAACAATTGGCCCCATTTCAATTGGGGTTAGCTGCCGATGAGTTTCGACCAGCGTGAAAAAATGTCTTTCATACCTTCCCCCGTATAACCCGAGACGACTCCAAAGCCTTCCAAACAATATCCTGCTTCGATGCTGTATTCTACAAACGTACTTTCCTCCCGAACCTCTGCCAGCTTTTTGGATTCCCCTCTCAGGATAATAAACCCGTTCAAGTCACCTCCATGATGGGTCAGCATGACCGGCTCAAAGCTTTCTATTTTTCCGCCGCTCTGAAGCTTGGAATAATACTCCATCGCCTTCTGAAACAGCTTCATGGCCTGCTGTTCCCGCCCCACCACAGGACGATTCCAACCGATAAAAATCAATCGATCAGCCATCTTTGACTCCTTTCTATGACTTTATCGTCATATCAACCTATGTTGAATCAATGGATCAAGGGCAGGATGGGTTTAAATGTATGAATAGAAACAGGTTTAGGGACAAAATCAAGCAGAAGAACTATGAGGTGGGGATTTATCGAACCCCCAATACTGAGGAGAAGAATAATATAGAAAGTGGTCGCTCCTCATCTTTTGACCTGAGAAGAAAATTATCGCCGATACGATCCCATTTGGCATCTTGCTGTTTTTGAACGGCCTGAGAATCCCTCCCTTTTTTATACTCTCAGCTCAATTGGGGATGAACGGAATAAAAAAGGCTCTACAGAGATTTTTTATACTCTCAGCTCAATTGGGGATGAACGGAATAAAAAAGGCTCTACAGAGACACGATCGTCTACATAGAGCCTTATAAGTGTACCTTCCGGAAACTCCTTTTCACGGCTTCCTCCAGAAGGTTAGAAATTGTTTTGATCAGTTTACAGAGCCATGGGTGGAATCGATAATCAAAAAATAATCTTCTGCCACTATAAAGTCAAGGTAAAAATTGAAGGAAGCCTGCCAACCTCTGCACTTGGCCAAAATTCAAGGAATGAAAAGAATATTCGAACCTCTAATTAATTCTATTTACCCTTAACAGATCAATAGCTTTCCTGGGGTCTACGTTTGAGGGGGGCCACGATAAAGTTTTCAAACAGGAATTCCCTAAACATCTGCTCATGGAAGAGCAGCGATGATCTTCCGGTATTCATCCTCTGTGAAGGCGCAAAGAGTTTCTGTAGTGACGTTACCCTTCGAAGCAAGATCGAGAGCACATTTAGATATTGTTTCAAGGTTTGGCGCTTCGCTAATCGTTACGATGTCGTACTGGCCAGCCACCAAATAAAACTGCTTCAACTCCGCGCCTATAGCCTTAAATGATTTTCTTACTGCTTCGAGCCGGGCAGGACTCTGCTTGACATTTTCTATTCCTTTTTGAGTGTAACGGTGAAGCATTATATAAGTTGCCATTGCTACACCTCCTTTCACAATAATCTTTAAAAGCCCCCCTCAAAGGATCACCTTATTATTAAAAAGCGGTAAAAAGCGGGACGTTGGTTCAAAGACAACTTATTAGTGTCGACGAGTCCCCTTCGGTTATTTTCCGAATTGTCATACCCCTCTTTTTCGGGCTGCTCCAATTTCATCTTTTCTTTAAGTTACCCATGGCAAAAGTTGCTTTTGAACCAACGTCCCGTCTCTCCCCGTCTCTCCCGTGATGTTCGGCGGCATCACGGCGTACGCCCTTGGCTCACCAGCGTTCGGAAGGGGCCGCAGCGTCATGTCTGGGCTTGTCCCAGATCAGCTGTCACCGCGAAGAGCGGCCACTCGCCGGGCACGCCTTTTAGAGTATGGATGCCGCGGCTTTGGAAGCTGATCTCGGAGCCCGCGACGAGGTCCTTCACGGTACTCGACACGAGGATCTCTCCGGGCGCGGCGGTTGCGGCAACCCGCGCGCCGGTATGAACTGCGATTCCTCCGATCTTGGCGCCGACCACCTCGCACTCCCCAGCGTGGAGTCCGGTGCGAAGATCGATGCCAATTGCCCGAACTGAGTCACGGATGCGCCACGCACATCGGATCGCGCGCGCGGGGCCGTCGAAGGCTGCGAAGATTCCGTCGCCGGCGGTGTCAATCTCGCGACCGCGGAAGCGGGCGAGCTCCCGCCGCGCTACCTTGTAGCACTGTTCGAGGACGTCCCGCCAGCGACGGTCGCCGAGGGCGGCCGCGCGCTCGGTCGAACCGACGATGTCGGTGAACAGGATCGTGGCCAATACCCGGTCGTATTCAGCCTCGTGGTCTGGACGGACACCGGTGAGGAACTCTTCGATCTCGTCGATGATCGTGTCCCGATTGCCAAACAAGAACATGTGATCTTCGCCGGGCAGCTCAACGAGCTTGGCGCCGGGGATTTGTTCCGCCAGGTACCTGCCGTTGCCAATGTGGGCGACACGGTCATCGGCAGCATGGAGAATGAGCGTCGGTACGCGGATGGCCGGAAGCACGTGCCGAACGTCAATCTGCATGTTCATACGGTAGACGGCGATCGCTGCGCCGGGACTCGCCGAGAGCCTCCAATAGTTGGCAAACCACCGCCGGAATGTCTCGTCATTGGCACCGCTTGGAGCAAACCTCTCGATGCCCACCGGACCACCCCACTCTCGCTCGATAAGGTCGATACGCTTCTTCAGATCTTCTTCAGTACGACCCCAGGGGTTGTCCGGTGCCCACGCGCGCCTGGCGAAAGAGCCGTAGAGAATCAGCGCGGCCGTTCGGTCCGGATAGGTCGCGGCGAACAGCACAGACATTGGACCCCCCTCCGAAACTCCGAAAAAGGCCGCGCGCTGGGATCCGGTGGCATTCATCACCGCCCGCACGTCGTCCATACGTTCCTCAAGCGTCGGGATGGACGGTACCCGATCCGAGAGGCCGGTGCCGCGCTTGTCGAAGCAAATGAGGCGTGAGAACGAAGCAAGCCGCTGGAGCATGTGGGCGAAACGAGGCTCTTCCCATTGGTATTCAACGTGCGATACGAAGCCCGGGACCATGACAACATCGCGCGGGCCGCTCCCCACGACCTGATAGGCAATGTGGATGTCTCCGCTCTTAGCGTACTTCGTCTCAGGGGCGATCATGGCAGCCTCTAGATAGTGAGTCGTGACGACGGCAATTCGTTACTTTGGCCCGCGGCACATTACTTTTTACGTTTATTCTATTCTTTTTTACTGATCTCATTTTGAGATCAAAGGTTATTGAGAACGAAAGACAAGGCCAATAAGGAAATGGATATGATTAGAGATTCCGAACCGCGCCGCAGGAATAGATTTTTTTTCCTCTGGATCGAAGAGAGCGAATAGATGGTATTTAAATAATCCTTCATCAAATCGTCATCGCTAATTTCAGTCATTTTGGATAAGTAACTCTCCCTAGAAGATGCCAGTATCCCCTTATAATGAAGGATACTTTTGGGTGCCTGCTCGGAAATTCTGGGGATAATGGCCAAAAGATAAAGGATGGTTGAGAGAGCAGCCAATAGAACAGCGATCAGAATTATGATTTTTATCGAGCTCGAGTAGTCTCTCAGATTCCAGGTGGCAGAAAACGAGATGAGGATGGCATTGATCAAGAGCAAGGCAGCAACCTTTCTATCGGCTCCGTAAATAAGCTCCTGATTCGATTCATAGATTTTCTGAACCGCCTCTGTTTTCAATTTATTGAAGCGAGGTTCTTCAGCCATTTTCCTTCCTTCCTACTTAAAAAAATCTGACCTGCTTCCCGCATCAGGTGCCATTATTTCCTCTTTTCCTTGAAATTTATTTATCTCTCTCCACCTTCTCACGTTGGAGGGCTGGGATGAGGAGATTCCTAAGCCAGTTGTAGCTTCTCCTTCTCAGCCTTCTCCAGATAGGAGCGCATGTCCATTTCACGGAACATTGTGATAGCAGTGCTGAGATGCTCCTTTGCTTCTTCTGGTTTTCCCCTTTTTCGATTAAGCTGGCCTAGCCCAAAATGACAGCGGGCCAAGAGTGGTCGCATCCCTAATTTTTCAGCCAAATCCAAGACCTGGCGGTAGTAGTTTTCAGCCTTGTCCAACTCGGGTGGTTCAGGATGGAAGGCGATCTCGGCGAGGAGGTGGAGGGCATATGCCTGGTGACCCGGTTCTTGTCGCTCACGGGCGAGTTCGAGAGCATTCCCGGCGCGCTCGATCGCCTCCTTTGTCCGGCCGGCGCGAAGATAAGCCTCACCGAGGGCAATAATGGTGAGGGCATGGTGAGACATGCGGTTCTTTAGCCTCTCCTGCTCAATTGCCTGTTCGAGCAGGGCTACGGCTTCGCTCACCCGTCCGGAGCGGGTGTAAGCCCACCCGGCGAAACGCCCTACATATGGAAACCAAAGTTGGAGGTTAGCATCCCGGCAAATCTTAAGAGCATTTTCGAGAGGCCGCATCGCCTCAGGTAAGTCCCCCTTGGCGAGATGTACCATCCCCACTGTCCAGTAAGCGAGGGAGAGGCTAAGTGGATTCCCAAGTTCCTCGGCGATCCGGACCGCATCCTCCGCGTCAGTCGTGGCTTCTGAGAATTTACCAAGCTCCGCCCAGCCCCATGCCCGAAAGCCGCGGGAATTGACCGCGGGTAGGGAAGAAAAGCCGAAGAGCTCGCGGTGCAGTTGACCTTCGATGAGTGCTATGGATCTACCCAAATATGACACAGCCCGATGGTAATCGGTACGAGCAATATAAATCATGCCCAGCAACCAGTTAACCTGGAGCTGAAGGCCGATGTCCTGGAGGTCCTCGCCTTGGGCGAGGGCGCGCTCACCATACTCTACGGCTTGGTCGACCTGGCCCGAGTAGTAGAAGGACGCACACAAGAAAGCCGATGCTTGTCCCAGTCGTCGTGGATCATTCAGAGCTTTTGCGACCCCTTCGGCTTCAAGCAGGACCTGCAGAATTCGTTTTAATTCGGCAGGCTGAATCAGCGCCGTGCGCAGCTCAAAGCGAAGATCGACTGCCAGAAGCGACCTCTCTCGACTCTCGGGAAGATGCGTCAGGGCGGTCAGCGCCGACTCGAGGTAGGTGACGGCCTCTCGATGCGCCGAGCGGGCGATGGCCTTCGCGGAAGCCTGACGGAGATAGGTAAGCGCCTTGTCCCAAACCTCGGCCCGAAGGGCATGATGGGCCAGACGCTCGAAATGTTCCACGAGCCGGTCATGGTGAAGCCGCTCTATCGCTTCGAAGATGGCTGCATGGAGCGTACGTCGCCTTTCCTGCAGGAGGCTGCCGTAGGCCACTTCGTAGGTTAGGGCATGCTTGAAAGTGTACTCCAGGTCCGGAAACAGCCGGGTCTCATAGAGAAATTCGGCGGTCTGGAGATGGGACAGACCACGACGCAGGCCTTCTTCGGGCATCCCTGAAATTTCTTTGAGAAGAGCATAAGGAACGTCTTTCCCAATTACCGCGGCGCACTGCAGTAAACTCTTCTCTTCAGGCGGCAGCCGGTCTATCCGCGCCACCAGGATCGTCTGGACGGTGGCGGGGATCTGGATGGCCTCCACCGCCTTGGCCAGCCGGTAGGCCCCGCGCTCCCCAACCAGGACCCGGGTCTCCACCAGCATCCGAACACTCTCCTCCAGGAAAAGAGGGTTTCCGCCGGTCCGGCCGATCAAGGTCTCCTTAAGCGACTCGAAAGCAGGGTCATTTCCCAGGAGTGCACTCAGCAATTCTCCGGCGCTTCCCGGTTGGAGGGGATCCAGCCTCATCTGGCTGTAATAGGTTCTATTCGCCCAACTGTGCTGGTATTCCGGGCGATAATTCACCAGGAGAAATAATCGAACCTTGGGAAGGCTTTCGATGAGGGCATCTAAAAATGACTGGGTCTCTCCATCTACCCAGTGAAGGTCCTCAAAGATTAAGAGCAAGGGCTGTACCTGGCTTTCTCTCAACAGCAGCCGTTTGATCCCATCCAGGGTACGGAGCCGCCGTTGAAGAGGGTCCAGGACATTCCACTTTGGATCGTCGACCGGGACCTCAAGGAGCGATAGAAACTCAGGAATCACCGGCTCCAAACCCCGGTCGAGGGTCAGGAGCTTTCCGGTTATTTTTTCTTTGATTTCCCGCTGGTTATCCAGGTCATGAATCCTGAAGTACCTCTTCAGCAATTCAATGACCGGCAGAAAAGTAGTCGCCTTGCCGTAAGAGAACGAGGCAGCCTCCAGAATGAGCCACCCATGGGTGCGCTGGGATTGGGCAAATTCATGAAACAACCGCGATTTGCCCACACCCGCCTCGCCCACAACGGCCAGCACCTGTCCGCTCCCGGCTCCGGCCTGCTGCAGGGCACGCAGTAACTGTTCTATCTCCGTATCCCTCCCCACAAAGCGGCTAAGACCTCGGGCGACCGCCGGCTGCAGCCTCGAACGCACAGACTTCGCGCTTATTAGTTCATACACCTCAATAGGTTCCGCTAATCCTTTCACCGGCACTGGGCCGAGCGGCTTGACCTCTATGAACCCTTCGGCCAGCCGCAGCGTCTCCGCGGTAAGACGAATCTTGCCCGGGGCAGCCAACTGTTCCATTCGGGCGGCAAGATGAGTGGTCTGGCCCACCGCAGTGTAGTCCATGTGCAGGTCGCTCCCGATGGACCGGACCACTACCTCCCCCGAGTTCATTCCCACTCGGGCCTGGACCTCAATGCCTTGGGAACGGCGGAGCTCTTCCGTAAGCCTGTAGATGGCTTCCTGCATCCGGAGTGCCGCATAACACGCACGGACTGCATGGTCTTCATGGGCCAGGGGTGCCCCAAAGAGGGCCATGATCCCATCCCCCATCACCTGGTTCACCGTTCCCTCGTATTGATGAACCGCTTCCATCATTCGTTCCAACACCGGGTCAAGGATCTTCCGAGCTTCCTCAGGATCGCGATCGGCCAGGAGTTCCATGGAAGACTTGAGATCGGCGAATAGCACCGTCACCTGTTTGCGCTCGCCTTCCAGCGCGCTTCTGGAGGTAAGGATTTTGTCAGCCAGAAACTTGGGTGTATAGGAGAGCGGGTTAGGGTAGGAACTGGCAGGGATTTCTCCAGGCTTAGCTAATTTCTTCCCGCACTCGCCGCAGAATTTATCTGCAAGGAGGTTTTCAAAGCCACACTGCGGGCAAGCCACTATCAGTTTTGCCCCGCATTCCCTGCAGAACTTTCTGATTTGCGGATTTTCAGCTTGGCACTTGGGGCATTTCATCCTTTTTTCTTTTGAAATAAAAAGGCTTCAAGAAGATGCAAGATCTCCCTGAAGCCTCTTTTCGGCGCCCTCTGAAAAATTTTCTCATAGGGCCCTCGACAGGGTTAACGTTTAGCTGTTAGGGTAATTGTGGCCGATGGGAATACGCCGAATTAAATAGAAATTAGTTAAAAATTAAGGGGTTGTCAAGCGGAAATTTGTCTTTCCCTATGGTGTAAATAGAAGGTCTAAAAATCATAGAGATTTTGCCATTTCGTTATTTTCAGGGTTGCAGCCGTTTCTTGCCCGAGAGGCTTCGTATAACGAGCAAAATCTGAACTCCGAACTCCGGACTTTTTAGAGGTTCCGTTTCCTGAGCCAATCCTTCGCCAGCTCAAAATTCCTGCGGGCGATCTTTGTCCGGGCAAACCCGCCATCCTCGGGTCTGGCCGCCGTGTGGGCGCCCAATCCGTACATCAAACAGAAGCTCGTGTAAGCCGATTCAATTTCGGCGCTGAAGCCCATCGTTTCCTCCATGTGATTGATGGAGGCCTTGATCATCCCGGTCCACGCCGGGGCGGTCAGGTAATTGTCGGCCACGCGGCCGGCGTAGGCCAGGGTTTCCCCTTCCAGCTGGTCCGCCGGATAGGTCCGGTTGACGAACCCGTAGGCGAGGGCCTCGGAAGCCGTTATGAAGCGGTGTTCCATCAGGATCTCCTTGGCCTTTCGGGGACTCAGGTCCCAGGGAACGGAAAAATACTCCACCAGGCCTGGGAGGAAGAGGGCATCCTCGGCGGCGAAAACGACGTCCATGGCCGCGGCGAGCATCCACCCGGCATAGATGCAGTATCCGTGCACGAGGGCGACGGTCGGCTTCGGGCAGTTGCGCCATTCGAGCGTCTTCCTGACGAACCAGACATGCATATCCGCCACTTTCTTGGGAAGATTCCCATCATGCGCAACTGTTAATTTATGCTCCCGGCAATACCGGATCTCCTCTTCCGTCCCCAGGTCGTGCCCGGCGCAGAAGGCCCGCCCCGCCCCAGACAGGACGATAGCGCCGCACTGCGGATCGTCCACAGCCGCCGCCAGCGCCTTGTCGAACTCGGACAGCAGCTGATAGCCCTGTGCATTCAGATACTTTGGCCGATTGAAAATTATCCGAGCAACCTTGCCCGGTTCATAGATGATCTGTTCGAAACCCATGGCCCCTCCTTCCTTTTCCAGGCAAGCTTCACAAAGCTATCCTGTTCGGGGAATCTCCCCGATGCCCTGCCATTCCTCATTGATGGATAAGAACTCGCTTTGGGGTGAGGTGAATATACAAAAAGGGGAATTGGGTGTCAATTGAATTTGATCCCCATTTGGTCCCAACATCTAAGGTTTGTTTGGTGGAGAGAAGCCACGATAAGATCGGATAATTAGGCATTGTGCATAAGCGTAGGGATTTACCTTAATCTTTGAACTCCTTTTGGGCCCATTCCACCCTGGACTCGGCGGTTGCAAAGACCTGCGAGGGTGCCTTGTCGACCTTCTCCAGCCTCCCCCACAACCCCTTCCGATTGGCGATCTGAATGGCCAGGCCCGGACGGGCATTCAATTCCAGGAGAAGCGGCCCCCGGTCACGGTCGATGGCCAAATCCATTCCCAGATACCCGAGGCCGGTCATCTCCATAGACCGAGCGGCCATTAAGAGCATCTGTTCCCAATAGGGCACGGAAATACCGCTAACTGGCTTTCCTGTATCAGGATGTGTTGAAACGACTTGCGAACGGTGAACGGCGGTCATCGTCCTTCCGGTGGAAAGGTCGATTCCGGCACCAATCGCCCCCCGATGCAGATTGGCCTTTCCGTCGGAGGCTCGGGTGGGCAAGCGAACCATGGCCATGACCGGAACGCCTCTGTAGGTAATGATCCGCACATCGGGAACCCCCTGGTAGGTTACTTCTTCAAAAACCGGGGCGGGGTGGATCAGGGCCTCCAGAATGACCACATCCTCGTGACCACCCAAGGAGTAAATCCCCGAAAGAATATCGGCGAGATGGTAGGTGAAATCTTCCCGGGAAAGGGTTTCCCCGTTTTGGGTGATAAACCCTTGCTTGCTTCGGTCCACGATGAGAACGATGCCGCTTCCCCCGGATCCCCGCGCCGGCTTAATGACAAATTCCCGTCGATCCCCCAAAGCGGGCTCTGTTTTGGTGATATCCCCATGGTTCTTGACGACTAAGAAAACGGAGGTGGTGGGAACGGCGAACCGTTCAGCCACCTCTTTGGTCAGCAGTTTGTTATCCACCAGGGGAAAAGCGGACCGCGGGTTGTAGCGCATGATGTACTCCGCATTGCGGCGGTTCATGCCCAAAATACCCGCTTCGCGAAGCCGGCGCGCCATCGCAAAAATCATGAAGACCCCAAAATCTTCCGGAACCGGAAAAGCTCCGAGAGACGGTATCCGCTATACTGCCCCACCAGAATCTGGAAGGCCGACACGGCCGCCAGCAGCTCCGGATAAAGGAAGAAAGTCAGCTGGAGCGGTTCCCAGCTGATAGTCTCGAAGGTGAGAAAGGCCACCAAGGCGCTGCCCACGGCTGTGCGTACCCCTTCTTTTACGCCGGCTTCTTCGGTCAGAACGAAAAAGCGTTCGATCACCATGGTGAGAATGACAAAAGGAAGAAGCCCCACGGCCATAAATTCGCGTACGCCAAACTTGCTCCCAACAAGGGCCACGAGGGTGAACGAAGCGATGACCAGGGTCAGAAGGACCGACATGCGGGGCACCAGAAGAAGGTGCAGTTTGTCCAACACCCGCCGGACCGCATATCCAAGGGTCAGGACCCCGAAGAAGATTCCCAGACCATAGACAATGCCCGTATTGCGGAAAGCCAGAGCCATGAGAACCGGCATAAAAATTCCGAAGGTGGGAAAACCGGCCAAGTTGCGGAGCATGCTGATCATCAGGGCTCCGATAGGGACCAGAAGCAGAATGCGGAAGGTGCGCTGGAAGTCCTCCGGTAGCTGGAAAAGGGACCAGCGATCCAGAAGGCTCGGAGAACGTTTGATGCGCTCAAAATGAAGGGACCAGTTGGTAAGGACTTCGCGGTTCAAGGAATAGCGGATATTCGCAATCTCTCCTCCGGACACGCTCGCGGCGCGGCCCCCTCCCAGTGAAAGAGGAAGCCAAGACTGCAGGTCGTTGAATGTTTCTCCCGTGGATAAGCGAATCCCAACCCACTTTGCCCCGTCCCAGGCCTCAACCCATCGGTCCGTTTCATCGGTGATGCTTTCCACAAGCGGAAGACCGTCTACGATCCGCGCCGAAAGATTCGCCGCGGAAAACAAGGCTAGGAGCGAAGTTTCCAACCCCAAACGATCCCTCATTTCTCCCCAGGCCCTTAGGTCCCCTTCGGCAGGGGGGGAATGGATCCACTGCCCCGATATCGTCTCGGCGATGGCCCGGATCTTTTCCGGGGGAGGGAGGTCTTTCCAACCTGCGACCAGCTTTCTGGCGAGCGCTTTTCCTTCTTCGGGAACCGAAGCAGGGAAATCTCCGAGGGATGGCCGAATCGATCGGATCGGCCTCTTCGGGCGCATATGGATTATAGCGGTGTAGGTAACTGGCGTTTCTTCCTCCATCCCAAATTCGGACAAGATTCCCAGCCGGTTTTCCCCTTGCTTAACGATGGTCAGAGTCATTTGCCGGGAAAAAACCCTTTCCTCAATGATGATCCGTCCCGGTTGTTCAAAAGGGAGAGCCAGGGCCAGAAGGGTTTCGGCCCCCTTGGGCCGAATCGAGGCGTCTATAGAAAACCGCCAGGTCTGACCCGGAACGGTGGGGATAGATGGATACCCGAGCCCTAATATGCGGTAGGTTAGAAAGCCTACGCTGAAAAGGAAGAGCAACAGGGAAAGCCAAAGGGCAGACCGTTTCATTTTGAACCCGCTTCAGGGCACGAGGGGGGAGCGCAATGGGATTTCATGCAGTCGATAACAAAACCCTCTTTCAAGATATTCCTACCGATCAAGAGGGGATACTTGACCATGGAACGATCGTTGAGGGTGACTCGGGAGCGAAAAACCTTCGGGCCGATGCAAAGATCGATTTCCACGACCGGGCGCTTTTCCCTCGATTCTGCGGAACGGATGGTCTTCTGATCCACAATGGGCAGGATTAGCTGTAAGCTCTTGTATTTTGGAGGCAGCTTGAAGGAAACCATGTTGTTTTCGATTTTCATGTCCCGGACATCCAGGGAAGACAGGGCCGCCCCGGTGTCGATGCGGGCAGGTATCCTTACCTTCCAGGGCAAAAGGATCACATCTTCGACTAAGCCAATGTGGATCTTTTCATCCTCTGCAGCCATAGGATGCCTTTCCCCTATGCAAAAAAGGAGACAGATAAGAATCATAGGAAAAGCTTTTTTCCCTCGCCAACCCCCCATTGCCGTAAGCCCTTTATTCATTTCTGGTTAATTTGGGGGACATAGCAGGATTTCCCATGATCATTTCCCCCTTACCTTTAATCGCGGAGATCGTGCCAGGTAAAAAACCCAGGAATTTCCCAAAACTTTTCCGTAAATGGTTCGTATATCAAAACTTTTTAAGTCCTTGATTTTCCAAAGTAAATAGCATGATTGTGGAAAAACCCTGAATCTGGCCATTTGGCGATTTTCGGCGGCCTGTAAGTTGTTGATTATTAGTGGTGGGAAAAAAGCAGAGCATTTCGGACTCTGCCTTTCTTCTATGCACCTTCCAATCAAACGGCTTGAATGCAGGAGTCCATTTTATCAACACCATTTGTTCAACCAAGCAAACACATCTCGCTGAACTTCATCACGGTTGATCTCGTTCAAGAGCTCGTGACGAGCGTTTGGATAAAATTTGTGAGCAAGGTTTTTCATACCGAAGGATTGATAACGGTTCATTAATGCGATGATGGCTTGCGTGTTGCCCCCTACCGGGTCTTTTTCTCCAGAGATGACCAAGACCGGTAGATCTTTGGGGATACGGGCCTCCTTCTCCGGTTTCCACAAATCCCGAAGACCTTTTAAATAATCATAGGCCAAACCATTGCTGAATACAAAGCCGCACAGCGGATCTCTTACGTATTTCTCGACTTCAGATTCGTCACGGGTGAGCCATTCAAATCCTGTTTTCGCCGGTGCAAAGGCCATATTGTAGGCGCTAAATCGCTGCCTGAAAATGGTTGAAGGTTCTTTTGCCGATGCCTGGGCCACTTGCTCCAGGCGTTTAATCTGGTAATCCAAATTTGGCGAGAACCCCGTGGTACCGCATAGCACAACCCCCTTAAGGTCTTCCCCCCAGCGAGTCATATAATCCTGGGCAATCAGGGATCCCAGGCTATGCCCGAATAAGATAATCGGTAAATGGGCATACCCCTTTCTTATAATGTCCGTCAGCTGCTTGGCATCATTAACCATATTGTTCCAGGCATCGTCTCCGGCCACTCCCAGCCTTCCTGACCGCACGGCCGTCTGTCCATGCCCCCGATGATCATGGGCATATACTACACATCCGGATCCGTTTAAAAATTCCGCAAATCTTCCGTAACGATTGCTATGCTCCGCAGCCCCATGGAGAATCTGCACGACTCCTTTCCGCGGAAGGGGGACAGAATCCCATTTCCGTGCGAAGATTTCAACTTTTTTATCCCGACTCAGGAAGGTAAATGTAGAATTGGGCATTTTCGAATCTGCTCAACCAAACTTGACCTTCACGTCCCCCAGGGGTCCGAAGTCGGCGCGGATGAAATCGCCGGCAGCCACCGGAATCGCCGCAGTCAGGGATCCCGACAGGATGATTTCCCCTTTGCCCAGGGAAATCTTGTACGTTGCGAGTTTGTTGGCCAACCAGGCCACGGCCTGGGCAGGATTCCCGAGCACTGCCGCCCCGGCGGCGGTGGCCGCGATTTCGCCGTTCTTTTCCAGAACCATGCCCACGGTGCGCAGGTCCAGTCCTGAGACCGGGGTGATTTTCCCTCCCAGGACGATCCGGGCGCTGGAGGCATTGTCGGCCACGGTGTCGGGAAGCTTGATCTTCCAGTCCATAATCCGGCTGTCGATGACCTCCAGCGCCGGGATCAC
>LJUR01000081.1 GCA_001304105.1 Deltaproteobacteria bacterium SM23_61 | reverse complement strand
GGAATTGTGGCCGGTCCGCACAACAAATACTCGGTCAATCTGGCGGGAATCCATTTTGCCGGGTATCCCCCCCTATTCGCCAAGCTGACCGGAAGTCCCCATGCGTTCAACATGCTCGTGGCCGGCTCTTTCCGGATTGTGGGAGCCACTTTGCATATTCCCTTGAAAGAAGTGAGCCAAACGCTCACCACCGACCTTGTTTTCGCCACGATCGAAGCCGCCTATCAGGCGTTAAGGAGACTGAACATTCCCCAACCTCGTATCGCGGTCACCGGGCTGAATCCTCACTGCGGGGAAGAAGGACTTTTCGGGACCGAGGAGGAGACCGCGATCGGGCCGGCCATCGCCCGGGCGCGGGACAAAGGAATCGATGCCGCGGGTCCCTTTCCCGCGGACAGCCTGTTTTCCCATATTCAGGAAAAACAGGATTACGACGCTTACGTGGCCATGTATCATGATCAATCGCATATCGCCATCAAAACGGTCTCTTTTGAGCGGGTTGCCGGGTTGATCATCGGAATCCCGCTGGTGGCGACCACCGTCGGCCATGGCAGCGCTTTTGAGATTGCCGGCAGAGGGACGGCCGATCCAACCTCGATGAAAGAGGCCATTCTCCTGGCAGCCAAAAGTTCCGGCACCTGAAAATGGGGGCATGGAAGACCGCCGGAGCTTCCGGTCTTTTTCTCTTGTCCCCCAGAGGAGCCGCACGAAATCCAACCTTTTACGAAGCCATTCGTCCATCCCATGGGTGTCTTTTCCCCCCGGGGGAAAGGGGGGCCGGTGATGGGTCTCGATTCTCAGCCGGGGCAGAGGAAATCGGGGGACCCTTTTGCAAGGAGCGACCTACGAGGAGCCGCGGGTTTCTTTTCTCCCCCGCAAATTTCTTTGGACAATGAGCCAGATGGATAGAACCGTGAGGCCTAAAAATACCCAGCAGATGGCCGTACGGAAGAAGATGACCGGGTCTCCTTTGGAAAGGAGAAGAGAGCGGCGCATATTGTCCTCAAACATGGGACCCAGGATGAAAGCAATCAGGAAGGGCGCGGGAGGGATTTCGAAAAGGAGCATGAAATAGCCGATCAGTCCCATGACGAGCATGACCAGGATATCGAACATCTTGTTGTCCACCGCGTAGGTTCCGTAGACGCACAGGACGAGGACGGCCGGAAAGAGGAAGGAAACAGGGACCTTGCCGATGCGGGAAAAAAGTCGAATGGAAAACTTTCCGATGATGAGCATGGCAATGGAACTCAACATGATACCCACAAAAATCCCGTAGATCACGTCAATGTTCTTCTGGAAGAGGATCGGGCCGGGTTTCAAATCATGGATCATAAAGGCGCCCAACAAGATGGCCGTGATCACGTCTCCCGGGACTCCCAGGGTCAAAAGGGGAATCAAGGTGGCTCCGCATACTCCGTTATTCCCGGACTCCGCTGCCGCCACCCCCTCAATCTCTCCCTGGCCGAAGGTGTCAGGGTGTTTCGAGCCTCTCTTGGCTTCATTGTAGCTCAAAAAGGCCGCCGGAGCCCCTCCGATCCCCGGAATTGCGCCGATAATGACTCCAATGATGCTTCCCCGAATGATGGTCTTCAAAGAGCGTTTGAATTCGCTCAACCTCAGCCGCTGCTGGCCGAGGTCGAAGACTTTGGGGCGAACCCCCTGCCGTTTTCCGAATTCATTCAATATTTCCGGAATGGCGAAAAGACCGATCAAAACAGGAATAAAATTCAATCCGCCCATCAAATTGACACTTTCAAAAGCAAACCGCGTTGATCCGTAAACCGAATCCAGCCCAATCGTGGCTGCGATCAACCCGAGGCCCCCGGCAATGATGCCCTTGATCAGCGACTTTCCAGAAACGCCAGCGATAATGGTCAGGGAAAAGGTGATCAAGGCAAAAAATTCGGGTGGACCAAACCTCAAAGCAAACGAGGCGATGGGAGCCGCCAGGAGAATCAACGACAGGTTGGATACGAAATCAGCCACCACTGAGGCATACAGGGCCATTCCCAGGGCTTTGCCCGCTTGGCCTTTTTTGGCCATCGGGTATCCGTCCAGAACCGTACAAGCCGCTGCCGGGGTGCCGGGGGTCTTGATGAGAATCGCGGTGATCGACCCGCCGTAGATGGCTCCCTTGTATATGCCCACCAAAAAAAGAATGGCGGTGATGGGATGAAGGTAGAAGGTAAACGGCAAAGCGAGGGCGACTCCCATAGCCCCGGTAAAACCCGGGATGGCACCAATGAAAATCCCGATTCCCACACCCAAGAAAATTGCAAGATAGTTCTGGGGATGGCTGAACATTTGCATCCCGGCTAAGAAATTTTCAAGCATGAGCCTCGAACCCCGCGCGCTATTGAAATAGACTGCCCTTCGGAAGAGAGATCAGGGCAACCTTGGCGAAAAAATAATAGAGAGAAAAAGCGAGGAGGACGGAGAGGGGGAACATCAGCTTCCATCTTCGTTCGTCATACAACCAAATGAATAAAGGCATCATTAAAATCGAGGTCAGGACGATTCCAAAAATATGGATCAACCCATAGTAGAGAAACATCAAGCCCGCCCCCGCGCCGATACGGATGATTTTTCCCTTTGTCGGCCTTCGGGACAGCGCCTCTATTTCCTCCTCATCTGAAACACTTTCGGGTTCTTTCTCTCCTTCCTTGGTTGGGCGGGAAGTAACGAGGAAAGACTGCAGGACCAAGATGGTTCCCAGGAAGACCATCAGAATGGAAACAATCCGGGGAAAGAAAGCCGGAGAAAGGGCCCGGTACTTGATCGAGGAGGGAACAAAAATTTCCGCAGGGATCAGAATGAAAAGGGTGAACAGAAAAAATCCGATGATCCCAACTCCCAATCCTATATCTTTCAGCCTCTGATGCATACAAGAAATCGGGGTTGGGGCGCCGGGGCCGAGGGGCTCCGACGCCCGGGGGAATTTCATTTCACAATCAGATCTAATTTCTGCCCCAGCTTTTTGTACATCTGGTATTGCTTGTCGACAAAGCTTTTCGTTTCAGCCGGAGGCAGCACCCTGGGAATGGAGCCCAACCTCCGCCCTAAACTCAGCCATGTTTTATCTTTCTTAATCCCTTCCATGGCCTTGGTCCAGGCATCCATGACCTCCGGGGGGAGTTTGGGAGGGCCGAAAAGAGCACTCCATCCCAAGGCAATGCCCATATCCGGATACCCCAACTCCTTGAAGGTGGGGACATCCGGCAAATCTTTCAGTCGTTCCTCCGTGGTAACGGCCAAAGCCCGGAGTCTTCCTCCTTGGATGTGGCTCATGACCGGAGTAATGTTGATCCCCATGAACTGAACGTGCCCTCCCAAGAGGGAGGCGGCTGCTTCTCCTCCGCTCTTATAGGGGATCATCGTAGCCGCGTCTTTTTTGGCGCCAATGAGGTCGATGAAAAGCTGGACCCCCATGTTCAGGATGGTCCCCGGTCCGGAAGTGCTGTAGTTCAAGGTCCCGGGCTTGTTCTTGAGCGTTTCGGCCAGGTCCTTGAGGGATTTGATGGGCGAATCGGTCTGCACCACGACGACGTAAGGATTGATCTCCAACAGAGCCATCATGCTGAAATCATCATACTTGTAGGGAAGCTTGGGATTCAGAGCCGGAAGAATCGCATTGGATCCGATGCGCGCCAGGAGCAATACGTATCCATCCGGACGGGCGTTCTTCAAGAAACTGCAGGCGATCGCCCCGCCCGCTCCGCCTTTGTTGACCACCATCACAGGCTGGCCGATGTACGAATGGGCGACGGATGCCAAAGACCTTGCGGCAAGGTCGGATTCCCCCCCGGGACCATAAGGCGTGTAGAGCTCGATGGGCTTGGTTGGATATTTCGCCCAGGCTTGCGTCTGAAGGGCGAACATCGATAGAGCCAATACCAAAGCGATGACCAGCGATAATTTTCTTTCCTTCATTTTTCCCCCTTTCTTTTCGTTGAGATTTCTCCTGCAAAGATTACACCTCCACACGAAAGCCTAAATTCATTCAAAGGCCGCCGGAATTCCCCCAAAAACACTCCCTTCTTTCATCCGCCAAAATTCAGAAGTCGCATTCCTTCGATTATCGGAATCATCTGAGTATCGCCAGCATACCAAAAACAAGCCTTTTGTCAATCCGAGTTTTTATTCATGTTTTTATTCACTGAAATTCTACCCGAAGAATGGCCAGAAGGTGTCCGGAGGTGGAAAAGAGGGGCCCCCAAAAGCGCTGGCGGTGATGTTTGGTGAAAAGGGGAAGTCAATCATGGCAGGCCACATGGTGGCCAGAGCCCGCTTCCTTCAGGGAAGGAGCTTCCTCGCTGCAGATGGGCCTGGCCTGCGGGCAACGGGGGTGGAAATGACATCCTGGAGGGGGAGAAATGGGACTCGGAACGTCACCCTCCAAGATGTTTTCGGGCAGGGAAACCTGAGGATCAGGCGCGGGCACTGCCGCCAGAAGCGACTTTGTATAAGGATGCCGGGGCCTCCTGTAAAGCTCCTGGCAGGGGGCTACCTCCACCAGTTTGCCCAGATACATAACCCCGATGCGGGTGCTGATAAACTCCACAACGCTTAAGTCATGGGAGATGAATAGATAGGTCAGATGAAATTTTTCCTGAAGGTCTATCATAAGATTGATGACCTGCGCCTGGATAGAAACATCCAAGGCGGAAACCGGCTCATCGCAGACCAGAAAGCTGGGTTGCAAGATAAGAGCTCGGGCAATGCCAATGCGCTGCCTCTGACCGCCGGAGAATTCATGCGGGTACCGGTCTATCATCTCCGGTCTAAGGCCCACCACTTCCATCATCTCCTGGACCCGGGCCCGGCGCTGGGCGGAATCTCCCCCACCGTGCACGATGAGCGGCTCCTCGATGATCTGACGGATACGCTTTCTGGGGTTCAAGCTGGACTGGGGGTCCTGGAAGATCATCTGCATTCGTTTCCGGAAAGGCTTCATGGCTCTCTGCCCCAGCCCAGAGATGCGCTGCCCGCGGAAATCCACCTGTCCCTGTGTGGGAGCCTCCAGGTTAAGGATAAGCCTGGCCAAGGTGGACTTGCCACAGCCGCTTTCCCCGACCAGGCCGAAGGTGTCCATTTCTTCGATCTTCAGATCAACCCCATCCACCGCCTTTACCATCGCATCACTCGTGGCAAAGAAGCTCTTTTGAACCGGGTAATATTTTTTGAGATTTTTCACCGATAAAAGAGACATTTTTTTAGGATCATTTCTAACCGAAGATCTTTGCGATTTCGGTGCTTGTAAAGTGTTGAAAAAAAATTCTCAGGCTGAAAGAGGTACGAATCTACGCTTTTCCCGCTCATCTTCTGCGCCAGCAGCGCACCAGCCTTCCGCTGTCGTGAGGAAGAAGCTCAGGAGGCTGATCCGCGCACAGCGATAGAGCTTCCGGGCATCGGTCATAAAAGCGGCACCCTGAAGGCAGCTCCAACATGTTGGGGATCACGCCTTTGATGGCCTGCAGCCGGTCTTTCTTCCCGCTGCGGGCCCCCCTCGGGATGCTCCCCAAAAGACCGCGCGTGTAAGGGTGCAGGGGATTAAAGAAAAGGCTCCGGGCATCCGCATACTCTACCACCTGCCCCGCATACATCACCGCCACCCGATGGGCCATACCGGCCACCACGCCCATGGCGTGGGTGATAAGGATCAAACCCATGCCTTTTTCTCGCTGAAGGCGCTTGAGCAGCCGCAGAATCTGAGCCTGGATGGTGACATCCAGGGCTGTGGTAGGCTCATCCGCTATCATGAGCATGGGATTACAGGCCATGGCGATGGCGATCATCACTCGCTGGCGCATCCCCCCGCTGAGCTGATGGGGATAATCATGAACCCTCTCTTGGGGAGAAGGTATGCCCACCATGTAAAGCATTTCCACCGCACGGTCCCACGCCTGGCGCCGGTTCATATTCTGGTGCAGCATGAGCGTTTCGGCGATCTGGTCTCCAATGGTATATACAGGGTTAAGGGAGCTCATGGGCTCCTGGAAGATCATCGATATGCGGTTCCCCCTTATGCTCTGCATCCGCTTCTCAGAAAGCTCCAGCAGATTGCTTCCTTGAAACATCACTTTTCCGCCAACGATGCGACCGGGGGGCTCATCCACCAGACGCATGATGGACAGAGCGGTGACGCTTTTCCCGCAACCGCTTTCGCCCACCAGGCCGAGGGTTTCTCCCTTCTCCAGGCTGATACTGACACCGTCCACAGCCCTCACCACGCCGTCCAGCGTGTAAAAGTAAGTGTAAAGCTCTTTGATCTCCAGCAGGGAAGCCATCTTCTAAAAGTTTCAGACCCCAAATTACAAAGCCGATTCCCTTGGACCCAAGTCCAGAATTGTAAAAAAAACTAAACCGCAGAGGTCGCAGAGCACGCAGAGGTCAAAATGGCCAAAGGCTTAGGGCCAAGGGAGCAAAAGGAAAAAAATGTGTATTTTTAATGCTTCCCGGAAGGCCAAAATTCCAATAAGACTTTCCGAAAGGGATCTCTGCGCTCTCTGCCTCCTCTTCGTTCATCCTTATGTCTTCATGTCTTCATCCCCAAAGGATTCAAACGCAAAGAGGCGTCCATATCCATAAAAGGCTTTATTTTTAGTCTTTGCCAAGAAAAAGCTCTGCGATCTCTGCGTGCTCTGCGGTTCATTTTTTCTTTTCCCCCGGAGGGCGCAGAGACTTTTATAATTTTCTAAACAAAAAAAATTCCTTTGGAATTTCAATTGGTTTTAAACGGGTCTATCAGATCCCTGAGACCATCGCCCATAAGGTTAATGCCCAGAGCGGTGATGAATATGGCCAGGCCCGGGAAGGTCGCTATCCACCAGCGGCTTAGCATGTAGGCTCTCCCCTCGCTGAGCATCCCGCCCCAGGAGGGCGTTGGAGGCTGCACCCCCAGGCCTAAAAAGCTCATAAAAGATTCCAGCAGAATGGCATTCGCCAGTTCCACGGTCCCGATGACAATCATGGAGTTGATGATGTTTGGCAGAAGGTGGGACAGGATGATCCTCAGGTGGTTGCAGCCAACGCATCGGGCCGAAAGGATAAAGTCCCTTTCTCTCAGGGACATCATCAGGCTCCGGCCCACGATGGCATATCTGATCCACATGGTGATTCCCAGGCAGAGGATCAAATTCCAGAAGCTGGGGCCCAGAACTGCAATGACAACCAGGGCCAGCAGGATGAAAGGGAAGGCCAGCCTTACGTTGATCAGGGTCGTCGCCACCATGTCCACCACTCCGCCAAAATAGCCTCCAAGAACCCCTATCGTGATCCCAATGGCGCTGGCCGTGAGCACCGTGAGCAGCGCCACTAGAAGGGAAATACGAGCGCCATATATGATGCGGCTCAGGTAATCACGCCCCATCATATCGGTGCCCAGGAGATGGTCCGGCTTTCCTTTTTCAAACCATGCGGGAGGCAGGAGCCTCTTGCTGATATCCTGTTTGTATGGGTCGTGGGGTGCAAGCTGCGAAGCAAAGATGGCGGTGAAAATAACGATCAGCACAATCATGAACCCGAGGATGCCGAATCTCAGCCGCAGGAACTGTCTGATATTCCTGTACAGACGGGGATGCCTTCTCAGCCACATGACTCATTCCCCCCGGGAATCATTCATACCGGATCCTCGGGTCCACCAGTGCGTTTATGAGATCCGCTGCCAGGTTGGCCGCAACGAAAATCATGGACAGGATGAGCACAATCGCCTGCACCACGGGGAAGTCTGCGTTGACGATACTGTCCACAGCCAGCCTGCCCACCCCTGGCCAGGAAAAAACCGTCTCCGTAATCACCGAACCGCCCATGAGAAAACCGAACTGCACGGCCACCAGTGTTATAATGGGTATCAAAGCATTGCGCAGCGCGTGCTTGATCAGCACCCGGCGTCGCGGGAGTCCTTTGGACCGGGCGGTCCTTATGTAGTCCATTTTCAGCACATCCAACATTCCGGATCGGGTCATGCGCATGATTACCGGAGAGATGTAATAACCCAGGCAAATGGCTGGCAAGATGAGATGCCAGATGGTGCCGCTGCCGGATATGGGAAGCCACCCCAGTTGCACCCCGAAAATGATGCTCAGCATGATGCCGAGCCAGAATAGAGGCATCGCCTGTCCCAGCACAGCGATCACCGTGGCCAGATTATCCACGACGGAGTTTTTCTTTATGGCGGCCAGAATCCCCAGGGGGATCGAAAAACTCAGGCACAGGGCAAGCGCCGTTGTGGCCAGAAGCAGCGTATAGGGCAGCCTCTGGGCGACGAGTTCCATGGTGTCCTCTTTGGAGTAAAAGGACTTTCCGAAATCACCGTGCATGGCCTTCCAGAGCCAGCGTCCATACTGGATGACTACGGGATCGTCCAGGCGATAGGCCTTGCGCACAATTTCAATATCATCGCGCCGGGCCTCCGGTCCGGCCAAAAGCATCGCCGGATCGTGAGCGAGGAAAATCATGCTGAAGGTGATGAAAGAGATGAGCAGGGATATGATGACGGCCTGGAGTGTGCGCTTAAGAATAAACCCTTTCATGCGATTCAAAATCCAGAATAAAAATAAGCGAGCTGCGGGTTTTTTCGCTTAACCTTCTCGGATGAACCAAAGAATCGTATCTCGAAATTCAAAATACAGCCCGCTGTTATAAAGCGATATTCCCGACCCGCAGCTCGCCACCAATTCCTATTTCCAGGATGCGGTAAAGTAGCGTGCGTTTTCATCCGCAGCTACTTCGTAATCCAGCCGGGCATCCATCGCATTGATCATGACCCCGCTGTACAGGGGGACCCAGAAGGCGTTCTCCGCGATGTATTTGAGCGCTTTGCTGTACAGTTCTTTTCTCTTGGCCTCATCTACGATTCCGTCAGCTTCCTTGAGCCAAGCCATCAGTTCTGGCCTTTCGTTGTAGTTATACCCGCCTTTGTTGGCAAACCATGTGCTCGTGCATGAAGAGCAGTCAAACACGCTGTAGCTTCCCCAGGCATTCACGGCGATGGGAACTATGCCCTGGACTCTCTGATATTTATCAAAAGTTGCATACTGCCCGCCGAACCACTTCAGCGTAGCCTTGATGCCCACGGCCTCCAGGTAGCCCATGACTGCTTCCACCGTCTGCTTGTCCCGGTATCCGTAAAAATCGGTGCTGAAACCCTTGGGGTAGCCGGCTTCGGCCAGAAGCTTTTTGGCCAGCTTGGGATCATAAGGATAGGTCTTTACATTCGTCTCGCAGCCAAAATGCAGGGGGTTGCAGGCGGAGGTGATGACCTTGCCGAACCCACCCAGAATGTTGTCCACGATGCCCTGCCGGTCAATGGCATGGTTCACCGCCTGGCGCACTTTCAGCTTGGCAAAAGGGGAGTTCGGGCTGGAGCGCCCCTGCCCGTCCATCTGCACAAACCATATTCTGAGAATCGGCGTGGTCTGAAGTTTGAGATGTTTGTTCTTCTTGATCGTCTCCGCCTGGTCGCTGGGCAGCAATTGGATCAGGTCAATGCCGCCGCTAATCAGCTCATTGATCTGGGTTGCCAGTTCGGGAATCTCCCTTATGATCACCTTTTTTATTTTTGGTTTGTTTTTTCCCCGGTCGAAATAATCAGGGTTGGCCTCCAGCACATACTCTGCGCCTCGCTTCCAGCTCACCAGTTTATACGGGCCAGAGCCCACGGGCTTCATGCCAAACTGATCCCGGCCCACCTCTTTGAAATACTTGGGCGGATAAACCGGCATGGAGTTGGCCAACTGTTGCAGGGCGGGAGCATAAGGCGCTTTCATGATCAGGCGCACGGTGAGATCATCCACAATTCTCACCTTATCCAGCCAGGCGATGTTCTGTCGGGTGGCGATCTTGCTCTCGGGATGAATCATGAATTCAAAGGTGAATTTGAAGGCTTCGGCATTCACCGGCTCTCCGTTGGTGAATTTAACACCCTTGCGAATGCGAAGCTCCAGGGTTTTGTCATCAATATACCTCCAGGATTCGCACAGCCCCGGCACGATTTTCATGGTCTTGGGATCACGATACAGTGGGTAATCGAAAATCTGATGGGCCGCATTTAGACCATCTCTTCGGTTATTGTAGTAGTGATCAAAGGTGTGCATGGTCTCTCCCGAGGCCACAACCAGGGTGCCCGGGGGCTTGGCCTTGGCTTCATGCGCGTTGAGAAGGCCGTAAGAAATCAAGAAAATGCAAAAAGACACCAACACCGCTATCCTCTTGTCCCGCATCTTTTCGCCCTCCTTTCGGTAAAAATTGATAAGAACTTACTTCCGGGTGAGCTGAATAGACATAAGAACTCGCTTTCGGGTGGGTCCAATACACAAAAAAAATTGATGAGAACTCGCTTTCGGGTGGGTCCAATATACAAAAAAGGCTATTGGGTGTCAAGCAAATTTGCGCACAAGATCTTGGGGTGTTTGGGGGCCTTCCCGGGGGAATTCGGGGGGGTTTTCAGGGGAATGGAAGGCATGAAGGAAAATTGGAATGTTTTCATTTGGACCAGACCTCCTTCAGTACAAAAAGCAACAGGATCCCCCTTGCGGTCCAGGCCGCGGTTCGGATCCAGTTGGTTTTCACCAGGGAACGCCACACGGCGGGATCAAATTTTTCCGCCAGAAGTTGGTGGTAGGGTCCCTGCAGGGTGAAAGTGGAAACCCATATCACCGCCAGCAGGACCGCGTTCAGCCAGGCGTAGAAAAGCAGAAGACCCTCCGGCTGCCTCCAGAGGAGGAGAAGCGCGGTGATCAATTCCACCGCCATCACCGGGATGACCACCCATCCGGTCCGCCGGGTATTCTCCCTTTCATACCCGACAAAAGCCTCCTTGCTGACTCGCCCCAGCAGGGGATAGTGGACCGTCTGGGCAAACCAGATGACCCCGGTCATGAACAGGGTTGAAAAAAGATGGGCTAGAAAGACGATTCGCATGTTCCTCTTTCGGTATTTTCGTTAACCTTCATCCATGCTTATCCGTGTGCATCCGCGTCCCAATAAAAGCCGTAAAATGTGAGGTGTGAGTTGTGAGAGGAATCTGTGTTCATCTGTAGGCAATATAAATTTTTTATTTCAGAGCCTCCATGACTGCCTCCGCCGCCTTGCGCCCGGAAAACATGGCCCATTGCAGCGAGGCTGGATTTCCATACTCCCCGCAGACGTACAGACCCGGACGCACCGCCTGGGCCGGGGAGGTCGGGTCGGGAAGGGGCGGAACCTGCAGAGGAAGGGCGTGGCGGATCCAGTAGGTGCGCAGAGGCCTCCATGCTGC
Source organism: Deltaproteobacteria bacterium SM23_61 (assembly GCA_001304105.1). Taxonomy (GTDB): domain Bacteria; phylum Desulfobacterota; class SM23-61; order SM23-61; family SM23-61; genus SM23-61. The sequence goes on along the minus strand of LJUR01000081.1, from coordinate 9,119 downwards.
AACCTTCGGGCCGAACCACCCGGTCAGCTGGGAGCGGACCGCCTCGGTCAGCTGATCATCCCTCCAGGGGGGAAGACCGATGATCGTGACGGCGATCAGGGCCTTCCCTTCGGGGGCATAGGCCGGGGCCACAAGACTGGGAATAGCCAGGCTGTTTACCGGCCCCTGTCCCTCCCCGTTTAGAACCAGCAAGGGGTCATGGAAGGGGGGTTCCTCGGCGACAAAATACAGGCAGGTGGTGCTCCGGGACCCCGGCTGTTTTTCCTCTCCCAGCAGGCGGGCGGTTTCGGGTCCCTCGGTGGCCACGACCAGAGCTTTGGCGGTCATCTTCTCCCCGGAGGAAAATATGACGCTTCGATCCTGGATCGAATCAACCCTGGAATTCAGCCGCAGCGAGTCAAGGGGGAGGCGCGAAGCGATCTGATCGGGAATGACCCCCATGCCGCCTCCCGGAAGAGCCGTTCCCCCGGAGGAAAACATGCGGAAGCCAAATTCGAACATCCGGCTTGAGACAGCGAGTTCCCGGTCGAAAAAGACTCCGCCCAGGAAAGGCCGGAAAAAACGATCGATCATGTCGGCCGAAAAGCCCCTGCCCTGCAGCGCTTCCAGGGTGCTCGTCTCCCGGCGCCGGAAGAGGTCCTCCAGCGACCCTTCCAGGACCTGGCTGCGAAGCTTCCCCACCCTGACCTTGTCGGTGAAAGTTCCCACCGGGGAAAACAGCCCTTTCAGCCCCCTCAGCGGGTGCCTCCAGGGATCGGCGACTCGGTGAAACTTCCCCCCGAACCAGACCATCGCGCCCGGATAAAAATAATGCAGGTCCAGCGCTTCATAATCCAGAACCCGCTGTGCTTCCGGATAAGCGGTGAGCAGGACCTGGAATCCCCGGTCCAGGAGAAAGCCTTCCACTTGATCTGTCCGTACTCTGCCCCCGACTCCGTCCGAAGCCTCGAGGATCAAAAACCGGACCCCTTCTTTTTGCAGATGAAGCCCGCAGCAAAGGCCTGCCAGTCCTGCCCCTACAACAATCACTTCTGGATGATTTTTCATTTTTCCGATTCCCCTCTCCTACCTTTTTCATCCTCGATGTTTCCATTATAAAGCAATTTCTGAAGAATTCATCCTCCTTCTGGAAAAGATATCGTTTGAACTTCCCCGACGAAGAAGGTAGAATGAAATCAGCATATTTTGCTTAGATTTCAAATCAGCGGATGAACGGAAAAGCGGAAGGGATGCGCTTCACGGGCGCTTCCAAATATGTCCTCGACCCGGAACTGGCCCAGATTGTCAACATATCCATGGCCCTGGAGATGCCCCTCCTTCTGAAGGGCGAGCCCGGAACGGGAAAAACCATGCTGGCCTACGCCATTGCCGAGGCCCTGGATATGCCTCTCATCGTCCTCAACGTGAAGTCCAGCATGAAGCTGGTGGAAGCCCTCTACCAGTATGACACCCTGACCCGGCTCAATGACAGCCGTTTCGGCGACTCCAAGCGGGACGTGAGCAACATCGGAGAATACATCAAGATGGGCAAGATCGGGCAGGCCTTTGTCTCGGACATCCGGGTGGTCCTGCTCATTGACGAGATCGACAAAGCGGACACCGACTTCCAGGATGACATGCTCGACGTGCTGGACCAGATGAGCTTCGACATCGTGGAGATCGACAAGACCATCCAGGCCAGGAACCGGCCGGTCATCGTCATCACCAGCAACGCCAAAAAGGATCTATCCGATCCCTTTTTGGGACGCTGCAATTTTCACCATATCGCCTTCCCCACTCCGGACCTCATGAGGGAAATCATCGAGGTTCACTTTCCCGCCCTGGAACGGGACCTGTCGAAGGCCTGCATCGATACTTTTTACCGTTTGCGGGAAATCCCGGGAATCGAGAAGAAGCCGGCCACCCGGGAGCTGATCAATTGGATCCGGGCCCTCCGCTCCGACCCGGATTTCAAAACCGCCAGGCTGGGGAAGGGGGAAGTCCCTTTCCTGGGAGTCCTCTATAAGAAGAGCATGGATTTCACCGTGGCCACCCAGCATCTGGCCAGAGGAATCCGGAATTGAGGGTTTCACTTGTTTGTCAATTTCTTCTATAAACTCCGTGAAGTGGGCATTCCTGCGACCCCTACTTCCTTCCTCCGCCTGCAAAAAGCCATGCGTCTGGGACTGATCAGCTCGCTCGACGACTTTTATACCTCCGCCCGGGCCATCCTGGTCAAGAGCGAACGGCACTTCGACCTCTACGACCAGGTCTTCGCTCATTACTTCAGGGGAATGGACCTTCCCGACCCGGAAGGGATCGAGCTGGACGAGGCGGCCCGGATGCTCCTGGAGCAATGGCTGCGGGACCCCGAGGGGGTCGCCGAGGCCCTGGGGGTGAACCCGGAGGATCTGCTGAAACTGAGCCCCCAGGAGCTCATCGAATATTTTCTGAAAAGGCTGAAGGACCAGACCGAAGCCCACCATGGGGGCAACCGGTGGATCGGGACCCGCGGCACCTCCCCCGTGGGGCACTCCGGGCACCACCCGGGGGGAATGCGCGTGGGCGGAGCGTCGATGAACAAGAGCGCGGTCAAGGTGGCCATGGACCGGCGCTACCGGGACTATTCCATGCAGGGACTCCTGACCCAATCGCAGATCGGGGAAGCGCTGAAAAGATTGAGATACATGGTCCCCTTCGGTCCCAAGGATCACGTCAACATCGATGAAACCATCTACGAGACCATGCGCAATGCCGGGGAGATCGAGATCATCTTCGACCGCAGCCTGCGGGACCGGCTCAAAATCATCCTCATGATCGACAACGGCGGATGGTCCATGGACCCTTACGTGGACGTGGTCCAGATCCTCTTCGATTATGCCCGCAATCAATTCAAAGACCTGAAGACCTACTACTTCCATAACAGCATATATGATTATGTCTGGGCCGACCCGCCACGCCGGCGCAAGCCGCAGAAGGTGGAAGAGTTCGGCCGGCTTGACCCCGAAACGCGCCTGGTCATCGTGGGGGACGCCAGCATGGCCCCCTACGAGCTTATGGCCACGGACGGCTCCATCCACATCGAGGAGCGGAACCTGATCCCCTCCATCGATCGCCTCCGCTTCCTGGCCAAGAACTTCCGCCACGCCGCCTGGCTCAACCCCCGGGTGGAGATGGAGTGGCACTACGTCCGCACCATCCAGACCATCCGCATGATCTTCCCCATGTTCGAGCTCACCCTGGACGGGCTGGAAAAAGCCGTTCGGCACCTCATGAAAAACAACTGATCTCTCCCCCAGCGCTGGAATACGGATGGCCAAGACACCGAGGCGGAGCTATTTAATTATATGAAAATATGAACTCTATTCAGTGGCATGGTTGACGCAAAGGGGTTCTTATGTTGGATGAAATTGCTGAATACTGAAAAAGGAGAAAAAAATGATCAAGTCAATCGACACGAAAATAGTTTTTCCCCTTGGGGTGGCTCTTTTGGCGTTCTTGGTCTCCACACTGCTTTGGGCATGTAATTCACATACCAAACAAAAAGTCTCTGAATTCGGTAAGTATCAGGGTTACTCCAAAGCCCTTTATGACGGTAATAAGCGCATTTCGGATTACCTGACGCTGGCAAATGGAACGAGGTTGGCCTACGATCTCATCCTCCCGACAAAAAATGGCGTTCTAGCCAACAAACCCTTGCCCGTTCTTTTCAAGTACACACCTTACTTGCGCACGTTTACCATCTTCGATAAGGATGGGAATAATGTCATCGCTGACCTGTTCAAGCTCGGTTGGAAAGAAAAGGCCTTCCTCAGGGTCCGATACTGGTTTGGCGAGCGAGGAAACCTGATGGACCCCCTTTTCAGGACCAAATATCTCCAGAACCTGGTCAAACATGGATACGCCGTCCTCGTGGTCGAAAGGCCGGGGACCGGTGCATCCTTTGGGGTTATGAATGCCTCGTTCGAGGTGGGCGCCAAAGAAGTCAATGAAATCCTGGACTGGACCGCGGCCCAGAAATGGTGCGACGGCAAGATCGCCATGTACGGCGACTCATTTCAGGCCATGATCCAGTTTGCGGCTGCGGCTGCCGGCAATCCCCACCTGAAAGCCATCTTCCCCACATCCAGCGGGTTCGACACGTACAGCTCCGTCACTTATCCGGGCGGAGTCCTCAACAAAACCTTCGCCTCTTTTTTCTCCTGGTCAACATCCTTTCTGGAACGGGTGCCGACGCCGGTGGATAGCGACAAAGATGGGTCTTTACTCGCCCAGGCGCGTAAAGAGCGCATCGGCTCGACGCTTGCAAAACAGTCAGAGATCTGGTTCCGAAAATTCCCTTTCCGCGACAGTACGACATCCGATGGAAATAGAATATGGGAGGGGTCTGCGAATCTCTACCCCCTCCTTGACCGGATCAACCAATCGGGCATCCCGGTTTACATGACCGCCGGCTGGTATGATCTCTTTTCGGGTGCCGATGACATGTTTCTCTGGTATGCGAACCTCACCGTGCCCAGGCGGCTGCTCGTTCGCCCGCTGGATCACAGCGAGGTGGAAAAAAACCAATTCGACCTCGACTACGGGGCCGAAGCGCACCGCTGGTTCGACTACTGGCTGAAGGGTATCGACAACGGCATCATGAAAGAATCGCCCATTTACTATTACGTTATGGGCGCGTCGAAGGAGGAGGCCTGGCGGACAATCAATCAGTGGCCGCCGGCCGAACAAAAACCGATCCGTTTCTATTTCGGCGAGGGGAAAAGCGGCAGCGTCGCCTCAATCAACGACGGCTTCCTGCGCCCGGAACCGCCCACCCACCAGGATGCCGCCGATGCCTACACGGTGGACTATTCGACAACCAGCGGCAAGTACTCTCGGTGGTATGCCGTCAACTGGCCCCGTAACTACCCCAACATGCAGGCCAATGACCAAAAAGCTCTAACCTATACCACCCCGCCCCTGGAAGCCGACGTGGAGGTCACGGGACATCCGCTCGTCCATCTTTGGATCACTACAGACGCTCCCGACCTCGATGCCTTCGTGTATCTGGAAGAAGTGGAAGGCAGCGGCAAGTCGGCTTACATCACCGAAGGGGTTCTCCGGGCTTCCCATCGCAAATTGAGGCAGGCACCCTACAACAACCTGGGGCTGCCCTTCCATTCCCATTATCAGAGCGACTTGCAACCCATCCCGGCCGGGCAACCGGTGGAGTTGGTCTTCAGCCTTCTGTCGACCTCCCACCGGTTCCCCAAAGGAAGCCAAATCCGCATCACGGTGGCTTTCGCCGATGCCGATAACTTCGAGACCCCGGTCATCGACCCGGCGCCAAAGCTCTTTGTGCTGAGGGATAAGAATCATGCCTCCTTCGTGGAACTCCCGATTGTTCAATCTCGCTAAAGATCAAGAGGAGGGAACAGGATGAAATGGCTGGAAGTCATAAAGCTTCGCTCAGCGGGAGGAAGCTTGGGCTTGCTGGAAGAACTCCTGCTGCCCCTATCCGAATCGGATCCAAGGGGGCTGGTGGAAATGAAAACCTACCGCCATGCGGTCCTGGAAACGGACTTGAGCGTTCACCTCCATTGGAATTCAGAAATGCCGGAACCGAACGGGAGCGCATTAGGCCTTCGCCTGGCTCAGGCCCTCAAGGAGTTCGGCCTGGTCGATCACTCGGTATGGGTCGATAATAAGAAATGAGTTTCACACTAAAATAAATTGGTTGCCTTTTTTCGCTCGTTTTCATCCGTAACGGCCGAATAAAGGAATTCCTCCCCATTCCTGAAGTCGCCGGTTGACATAATTCCCTGGAAGGTGTAGATATCAATCTGTAACCGAGATTAGGATATATATTTTACTTCTTGAATATTGGCAAGGTTCCTACAGTGGCATGATAGATTGAAGCCGGACTACTCCCCAAAGTTTCACTCCCGCCTTTTTTTAAAGACGATGTGTATTTAAGCTGCAATTCTAAGACACGAAGGGTAACTGCGGATGATAGAAAAGCTGCGGATTCATATTTCTCAAATTTTTATTGTCGCACTATTCTTGATAATTGCTTTTTCCACGAGCGCATGGGAGAGGTATGGCCCAATTGTTAGCGTAACGTTGTTTTTTTTGGGTATCATCATGGTGGGCATTGCTTCACTTGGCCGCTTATGGTGCTCTCTCTATATTGCCGGTTATAAGACAGACCGTTTAATCACTCAAGGACCCTATTCCATATGCAGGAACCCGCTATATTTTTTTTCCCTGATCGGTGCACTGGGCGTGGGATTTGCCTCTGAGTGTTTCTTAATCCCATTTGTAATTTTTATTAGTTTTTGTGCGTATTATCCATTGGTCATTAAGAAGGAGGAAGCAGAGCTTCTGAAATTGCATAAAAATGAATTTGAGTCATATTTGAGAAGAGTTCCAAAGTTTTTCCCAAAAATATCCAATTTATTAGAACCAGAAGAATATATCGTGAGGCCAATAATTTTTAGACGACACATTTTTAGTGCACTTTGGTTTATTTGGTTAGTAGGGATACTCGAAGTCATTGAAGAACTTCATGAACTGAGGATTCTTCCCGTGATATTTAATATATATTGATTTTTCTAACGACTTCTTGCAACCTATAGCGAAACGCGAAAGTGGAATGGTGCTATTTGCTATTTTCCTTGTAATTCCAAGTACTTTAAAAGCTTTGGTATGCGTACCATTTATGCAATAATTGGATTTGTTCGAAAAGTACATGATTCGCCGCTTGGGCTCTAGAAATAGGATAATTTGAAATTTGCCCGGAAATCTTGTTGGGTGAATCCATCCCTGAAATCTCCCATGCCCTCCTTTATCCAAGGGGTTGGGGAAGGATTTCAGGCCGGGCCACGGTCCCAAGGAAAATCCTGGTTGCTGGGTGCGGCTCTGTTCATCTACGAGTGATTTCCCAAAACGGGGTGTATCCTGAAAGCCCCTAACCCTGTAATAGGTCACTTCTTCCAGATTACAGCATAAGGATCTCCTCCTGCCACTTTATCCGCAAGGTCCGCCTTTCCTGCAAAAACCTTGAGCGTTGTAATATAGCCAAGAAGTCTTTCTTTCGGCATACGGGCTAGTTCCCTGGACATCTTCACCCTGGCGATCCAGAACATCGGATTGCCCGGGCCACCCTTGGGGGCCATTTCCTGGCTGCTGACCCCCGTGTCAGCATACGCTTTGTTCCATTGAAAGCCAAGCGCCATGCCGTCACAGGTATCAGATTTTTTATTTACACGCATGGCAATGATCGAAGGCTGAACGCCGCCTTTCGTATATTTATCAAGGTCCTCTTTGGCGATAGCCATCGCATACCCCGACGCTTTTCCCGCTGTGGTGTTGAACATGACCTGGAGGGCATCGGCCGCACACTTTCCTGGTGAAATGACAAACACATACTTGTCACCCCTTCCCAGAGGCAGCTTTTCCATGAGATATTGCCCGGCGATATAGCCCGAATTAACGCCGGGGCAGAAATGGTCGTGAAAGGTTGCGGCCCTGAGCAAGGCCCAGGGCGGGTCGACAGACCAAGTAAGACTGACGCTCACCACGGAGAACACCCTCTGACCAATAAGGCCTGAAGACGCCTTCTTCCAGCCCTCAGGGTTCAGGATCTTGGGCGGGGATGCATCGATTGTCTCTTGCTCGAAGCCCCTTCCCGTCCACTTGAGAAAGACTACCTTACCAGTATCCTTTCTGTACAGGGAACACCAGAGCGGCTCCTGAATCCCAGTGTGCAAAGGAAGCAGCGAGCGGGTACCCATGCTTGCACCCGTCTCCTTCGGGACGATATCCAGAAAGGCTTCTGTGCTCTGATCGCCAACACTCCCGTAGCCGGCGTTCGTGAGCACTAAGATATTTCGGTCTCCCTTCGGAAGCCCGATTTCGGACATGGCCCGCCCGAGCGCTTCCCTGCCCGGGTCAAGCCAAACCGGCTTTTCCCCGGCCCAAGCCTTGGGGGTCATCATGAATGAAAATGCTAAGCAAAAAACCATCATCAGCTTCCCTTTTTGCATGTTCAACCTCCTAGAATAAAATTTCTTACCATATCATCGTTCGACCTCATTGCCCGCCCCCCATCACCAAACGGCTTCTTTTCGAGATTCAGTGAAGGTAGTGACGGTAGGGATCCGGTTGCTCCCAATCGCTAGTCGGGTCGGCAATGCAGATTTCGGTTGACGGGGTTAATAAGGGTAGCAGAAGACCCAAGGGTAATAATTGAAATGAAAAAAGTATTCCGATCCGGTTAAATGCTCTTTTCATAAGCATCTCTCCGTATGCTTGTTATATGGGCTCACTATTTCCGCGCGAAAGAAGCAATTTGACCTTCGTTGGCTCCCATGCTTTCCTGGGTATAGTAGCATCTTTTTTTAATTCGTGCTATTAAAAATGTTCAAAAAAGCCGAAATTTCCAAAAGCCTAATGAAATCAAAGGGAAAAAAGAGTTTTTCGGCTAATTTGGTCACTACTGGAAAAATTCCTGTGGCCCACTGCAAATCGTGTGGGCTAAGCTATAGCATTATTAAAACTTGTATTACCTGCTATCTGCTCTATTCCCGGTTCGCCCAAATGTTTTTGTAATGCCTTTCATTTATTGCCTCAGACTGCGATCCGATGAATGCGGCCCAGGGGAGGGGTAATTTCATCACCGGATCGGGCAACATCTTGACTTCCAATATTCTGAACGATAGAATCATTTTGAATCCAAGCATAAGGGATGGGGGTATGATCATGGTAACCGTTCCTTCCGAATATCAGGTGATCATCCCCAAAGAAATCCGAGAACATTTGAACATAAAAGTACGACGGAGATTCCAGATTCTTTATTATGGAGACCGGATTGAATTTATCCCCCCAAAGAACATCAGGGGCATGAAGGGATTCCTGAAGGGAATCGACACCAAAATCCTTCGCGAAAAGGAGCCTCCATGTACTGCAGAAACTGCGGCCAGTCGGTAGACGAAAAGGCGATCGCCTGTCCCCATTGCGGGGTTCCTCCGCTCATGGAGAGGAAATTCTGCCACAACTGCGGGACCGCCACCCAGCCCAATCAGATTCTGTGCATCAAATGCGGCGTCAGCCTGGCCACAAGAGCTTCGGCCATCGGCGGCAAGAGCAGGATCGTC
>LJUR01000080.1 GCA_001304105.1 Deltaproteobacteria bacterium SM23_61 | reverse complement strand
TGAAGGAGCACGACATCCTTTTTATCGACGAGATTCACCGGCTGAACCACGTGGTGGAAGAGATCCTCTACCCGGCCATGGAGGACTTTCAGATTGACATCCTCATCGGCCAGGGGCCCAGCGCACGTTCCATCAAATTGAACATTCCTCCCTTCACCCTGGTGGGGGCGACCACCCGGGCAGGTCTTCTGACCTTTCCCCTGCGGGACCGTTTCGGAATCAGCTTCCGCCTGGAATTTTACTCTCCCGCGGAGCTGGAAAAGATCCTCATGCGCTCCGCCCGGATTCTCAACGTGGAACTGAATCCTTCCGGCGCCCAGGAGATTGCCAAGCGGTCGCGGGGAACGCCCCGGGTGGCCAACCGGCTGCTCAGGCGGGTGCGGGATTTCGCCCAGGTAACGGCCGAAGGAAAGATCGACCAGGCCATGGCCGACCGGGCCCTGAAGCTCCTGGAAGTGGACGAGAGGGGACTGGACAAGATGGACCGGAAAATTCTCCTGACCATCCTGGAAAAATTCAACGGCGGCCCGGTGGGCCTGGAAACCCTGGCCGTGGCAGTGAACGAGGAAAAAGACACCATCGAAGATGTGTATGAGCCTTACCTGATCCAGGTGGGATTCCTGGACCGGACGCCCCGGGGAAGGAGGGCCACCGCCCTGGCGGCCGGCCACATGGGGAAGCAGGCCCATCAATTCCCGCAGGAACGCCTGCTGTAAAGCAAGAAATTTTTGCCACAGAGGTCACAGAGAGCACAGAGAAGAAAAAAGAGAAATTGGAATGATGGAATATTGGAATATTGAAAAAAGCATTTTCTTTGCCCACCATTCCATTATTCCCTTGTTCCATTCTTCCATTTCTTTTCTCCTCCGTGTTGAGGGTTTAGGCTAAAGTATGGAAATGAAAGAAACCAAAAATCCAGCCGGAAGGACGAAATTCATATTTATCACCGGAGGAGTCCTCTCCTCCCTGGGGAAAGGTCTGACCGCCGCCTCCACCGGAGCCCTCCTGGAATGCCGGGGCTTGAAGGTGACCCTGCAGAAGTTGGACCCCTACATCAACGTAGACCCGGGGACCATGAACCCCTTCCAGCACGGGGAGGTCTTCGTCCTCGATGACGGCGCTGAGACCGATCTGGACCTGGGTCATTACGAGCGCTACACCTCGGCCCGCCTGGGCCGGAGAAACAACCTGACCACCGGCCAGATCTACTACTCGGTAATCACCAAGGAGAGAAGGGGAGACTACCTGGGGGCCACGGTCCAGGTCATTCCCCACATCACCGACGAGATCAAGCGGAACATTCTGGCCATCGCCGACGATGCCGACGTGGCCATCATCGAGACTTGGGACGCCAGAATGCCCTCTATCTCCACGTGACCCTGGTTCCTTACATCAAGACCTCGGGGGAGCTGAAGACCAAGCCCACCCAGCACAGCGTGATGAAGCTGCGGGAGATCGGAATCCAGCCGGATATCCTCATCTGCCGGACCGAACAGCAGCTCCCCCCGGACATCAAGGCCAAGATCGCTCTCTTCTGCAACGTGGAGCGGGACGCGGTCGTCACCGCCAAGGACGTGGAGTCCATCTATGAAGTTCCCCTCCTATTCCACGAGGAGGGGCTCGACGAAAAAGTGGTCCAGCTTTTGAACATCTGGACCCGGGCCCCTCTTCTGGAAAAATGGGAGGAGGTCCTGCGGGCCATCAAGAACCCCAGGGGAGTGGTGGACATTGCCATTGTGGGAAAATATGTTCATCTGAAGGATTCTTACAAATCGCTGAATGAAGCGCTCATCCACGGGGGCATCGCCAACCGTCTGCGGGTGAACCTCCGTTTCGTGGATTCGGAAACGGTGGAGAGAGCGGGCCCGGAAACACTCCTGAAAGAAGCCGATGGGGTGCTGGTCCCGGGGGGGTTCGGCCAGCGGGGAATCGAGGGGAAGATCCAGGCCATCCACTACGCCCGGGAAAACCGGGTCCCCTACTTCGGGATCTGCCTGGGAATGCAGCTGGCGGTGGTGGAATTCGCCCGGAATGTGTGCGGGCTGACGGGGGCGAACAGCACCGAGTTCAACCCCGAGACCCCCCATCCGGTCATCGCCCTCATGGAGGAGCAGAAAATCATTTTGGAGAAGGGCGGGACGATGCGTTTGGGGGCCTATCCGGCGGTCCTGAAGGAGGGATCCTTTGCCTACCAGGCCTATGGAGAGCTCCAGATCTCGGAGCGCCACCGGCACCGGTATGAACTGAACAATGAGTACCGGAAAGCGCTGTCGGAGAAGGGCTTGATCTTCAGCGGGCTCTCGCCCGACGAGAATCTGGTGGAGATCTCCGAGCTGGACGGCCATCCGTGGTTCCTGGGATGCCAATTTCATCCCGAGCTGAAATCCAGGCCCCATGCCCCCCATCCCTTATTCCGCGAATTCATCTCGGCTGCTTACAAAGAAAAACGCAAGAAGCGGAGAAAGAAATCATGAATTCCATCTCCTTTCCGGCGGTTAGAGAGGTCCGGGTCGGCCCGGTAACCGTCGGGGGACGAAAGCCTCTGGTCCTGATCGCCGGACCCTGCGTCATCGAGTCAGAAGAAGCCTGTCTGGAGACTGCCGGAACTTTGCAGGAGATCACCCGCTCGCTGGGCATTCCCCTGATTTTCAAGTCCTCCTATGACAAAGCCAACCGCAGCTCCCTCCGTTCCTACCGGGGCCCCGGGCTGGACCTGGGGTTGAAGATCCTGGGCAGGGTAAAACGCGAGCTGGGGGTTCCGGTCCTCTCGGATGTACACCGCTTCGAAGAAGTGAAAGAAGCGGCCGGGGTCCTGGATGTATTGCAGGTGCCCGCCTTTCTCTGCCGCCAGACCGATTTCGTGCTGGCCGTCGCCCAAGCGGGCAGAGCAGTCAACGTAAAGAAGGGCCAGTTTCTGGCCCCCTGGGATGTGCGGAACATTGTGGAGAAGATCGAGTCCGTCGGAAACGCCTCCATCCTGCTCACGGAGCGGGGAGCCTCTTTTGGGTACAACAATTTGGTGGCGGACATGCGGTCCCTGGTCGTCCTGCGGCAAACGGGCTGCCCGGTGATCTACGATGTGACCCACAGCCTCCAGCTTCCCGGGGGATTGGGGACCTCCTCGGGTGGACAGCGGGAATACATACCTCCCCTGGCCCGGGCGGGAGTTGCAGCGGGGATCGATGGGCTTTTCATGGAAGTCCACCCCGATCCCGATTCGGCCCTCTGCGACGGGCCCAACTCGCAGCCCCTGAAAGATCTCCGTCCTCTTCTGGAACAGCTGATGGCCCTGGATAAAATCGTAAAGAAGCCGGGAGCGTAGAGCGGAGAGCAGAGAGTAAAAGAAAGCTCGTAGCTCATAGCTCATAGCCCGTAGCTCATACCTAAAAAGGGCGAGAGCATCGAGTTACGAATAACGAATAACGAATAACGTCTAACGTATAACGAGTAAAGATGGTCATAGGAAGAGCGCAACGCGCAAAAAAAAGCTCATAGCTGATAGCTCATAGCTCATAGATGATCGGCTATCAGCCATGCGAGCAGAGAGCGGAGAGCACAAGGAAAAGAAAGGCGAAGCGGGGAAGAATGGCACGGAAAGGCTGGAAAGAAAGAGCAAAAAGAATCCGTCTCTTGCTCCTGGACGTGGATGGGGTGATGACCGACGGACGGCTGGGATTTGACAGCGCGGGGAGAGAATTCAAATTTTTTAACGCCCGCGACGGCATCGGGATCCGGCTCCTCCAGGAGGCGGGGCTCAAGGTAGGGATCTTATCCGGGCGCCGGGCCAAAGTCGTCGAGCTCCGGGCCAGGGAACTGGGGATCGATCTTCTCCGGCAGAAGATCCGGGATAAGGCTGGGGTTCTGGAGGAAATCCTGAAAGAAGAGAAACTGCGTCGGGAACAAATCTGCTATGTGGGAGATGACCTGGTGGACCTTCCAGTTCTGACCCGGGTGGGACTCGCGGTGGCCGTGGCCGACGCGGGCCCGGAGGTAAAGGCAGCGGCTCATTTCATTACCCGGAAGAGGGGGGGGAGGGGAGCGGTCCGTGAAGTCTGCGAGATCCTTTTGCGGGCCCAGGGAAAATGGCAGGCCAGAATCCAGAAGTTTTTTCCCACCCCTTCGGAATGAAAAGTTTTTTCTTTTCCCAAGTTCACCGGGATGATTCTCCGGATTTCAGGGCTTCTTCCGGCCAAAATGGACCTTTACACCCCTCCGGCACAATGCTAGAATGACCTGGGAGATAAGGGGATGAGAGGCAAGATCACTCTTCGATCCCTGGTGGGGTTGATAATTTTAGGGTGTCTGGGAGGAGTGGCCTTTTTTGTCTGGCAAGCCCTGGCTCCCGCTCCGGGAGATCGCCCCGTTCTTCCCCAAACGGATATCGCCGCGGAAGTGAAACTGGACCGGGTTCATTACACGGAGACCCGGGAAGGGATGAAAGAATGGGAATTGGAGGCGGCTTCCGCGGTCTATTACCGGGAAGAGAACACCCTCGCCCTGGAAAAGGTACGGGCCACTTTCTACGGGAAAAACCAAGAAACCTACGTGCTGGTAGGAGGGAGGGGGAGATATAATACCGAGACCAAAGTGATCGAAGTATACGATGGAGTCAAGGTGGATTCCAGCCTCGGCTACCAGCTGCGGACGCAAGGCCTCAGATACCAGGCTGAGCAGAGAGAACTGAGCACCTCCGATCCGGTGGAGATGAAGGGGCCGGATATGCAGGTAGAGGGGGTGGGAATGGTGGTGGAGTTGAACCGGCAGTGTTTGAGAGTATTCGGGGGGGTCACTACGACCCTTTTTTCTTGGGACTGGAAAAAACCCTCCCGGTCGGCCATGTGAAATGAGAAGTAGGTTCCTGCTCCTGGCAATGGCGCTTTTCGTGTGGCTCCTGCCCCTACTGATTCCCGGCTGGGCCGCGGAGAAGAAGTCTCTCCTCTCGGGGAGGGCCGGGAAGGGAGGGGCCTCCTCCGCGCAGCCCCTGCGCATCACTTCCCACCAGCTTGAGGCGGACCATAAAAACCAGGTGATCACCTTTCGAGGAAAAGTAATCGCCCGGCAGGGGGACTTGACCATTCACGCCGATAGGGCCCGGGTTTTTTACGAAAAGAAGGAAGCAGGAAACGAAGTCCGGGAGATTGTGGCCGAAGGGAACGTGAAGATCCACCAGGAGGACCGAGTGGCCACGGGGCAGAAGGCCATTTTTTTCAACGGAGAGCAGAAGATCATCCTCACAGGAGAACCCCGCGTCTGGCAGGGGAAAGACATGGTGAGTGGGGAAAAGATCACCGTGTTGCTGGAGGAAGACAAGAGTCTGGTGGAGGGTGGCCCCGACCGGCGGGTGGAGGTCATTCTATATCCCCGGGAGGAAGGGGGACCGAAAAAAGGAAGACCATGACCTCGGCCCCCACCCTGGTTGCCCGGGGATTGAAAAAGAGGTATAACCAAAAATGGGCCGTCGATTCCGTTGACCTGGAATTGCGGGCAGGGGAAGTGATCGGTCTTCTGGGTCCGAACGGGGCTGGAAAGACGACTACCTTTTATATTATTGTGGGCCTCATCAGGCCGGAGGGGGGCCAGGTCTTTCTGTCCGGCGATGAGATCACCCATGATCCCATGTACCTCCGCTCGCGTAAGGGGGTGACCTATCTTCCACAGGAGCCCTCGATATTCCGCAAGCTGACGGTGGAACAGAATTTGAAAGCTATCCTGGAGACGCTGGATCTATCCGCGGAGGAGAGGAACCGGCGGCTGACCACGCTGCTGGAGGAGCTGGGGATTTCCGCCCTGGCCAAACGAAAGGCTTTCTCCCTCTCGGGCGGGGAACGGCGCCGGGTGGAGATCAGCCGGAGTCTGGTAACGTCCCCGCAGTTCATTCTGCTGGACGAACCTTTTGCCGGGATCGATCCCCTGGCGGTGGTGGACATCCAGAATATCATCGCTCAGCTGAAAGCCAAGGGAATCGGGGTGGTCATCTCGGACCACAATGTGAGGGAAACCTTGGGAGTCTGCGACCAGGCCTACATTTTGAGCGAGGGAAAGATTCTGGAGACCGGGACTCCCGAAGAGATCGCCCGGAGCCGCAAGGCCCGGGAGATTTACCTGGGAGAGAATTTTCATTTTTAAGGGATTGAAGGATTGCGGCGGGACTGTCGATACAGAAGGAGAAGCCTTAGAGAATCCAACGGCCTCCAGGGTCGTGCGAAAAGCCTGAAGGGTTTATGGCCTTAGAAATCCGTCAAAGTCTCAAGCTCGCCCAGCAGCCCATCATGACTCCCCAGCTCCAGCAGGCGATCAAGCTGCTGCAGCTTTCCCGGATGGAGTTGATGGACCTGATCCGGCAGGAGCAGGAAGAGAACCCGGTTATCGAAGAGTTCTCCGAGCCCGCCCAGGAAATCGAGCCCCTGGAAAGCAGTTACGAGAGCCTCGGCCCCACCGCGACCGAACCCAAGGATGGCCGGGAGGAAGAACCGAACCTTCCGGAAATGGACTGGCGGGCGGAGGAGGCTTCCTGGGGGACGCGGGCATCCGAAGAGGACGATGACCGTCCGACCTTCGAAAATTTCCTGACCAAGAAAGCCAGCCTCGCGGACCACCTTCTCTGGCAGCTCCGTTTGAATCACCTTACCGAAGAAGAGCGTCTCATCGGGACGCTGATCATCGGTAACCTGAACGATGACGGGCTGCTGCAGGTCTCCCCTGAGGAGGTGGCCGTGCAGAGCGGGTTCGACCCCGAAACCGTCCAGAAGGTGATCCAGAAAATCCAGGCCTTCGATCCTCCCGGGGTGGCCGCCCGGGACCTGAGGGAATGCCTGCTGCTCCAGGCGCAGCAGCTTTATCCCCAGGAATCGCTCATGCATAGGATCATCGACGAACATCTGCCTCTCCTGGCAAAAAAAAACTACCAAACCTTGACCCGCGAACTGGGGGCCCCCATGGAAGAGGTCATCCGGGCGGCCCGCCTGATCGGCGAACTGGATCCCCGTCCCGGACACCGGTTTAGCGATGAGAGCATCCCGTACATCACCCCTGACGTGCATGTCTTCAAGATGGGGGATGATTACCTGGTCATGCTGAACGAAGACGGTCTCCCCAAGCTGCGCATCAATTCCTACTACCGGAGCATCCTGCGGGAACAGACCCAATTCTCCGGGGAGGCCAAGGATTACATCAACGACAAAATCCGCTCGGCCCTCTGGTTGATCAAGTCCATCCATCAGCGCCAGCGGACCATCTACCGGGTGACCAAGTCGATCGTAAAATTTCAGCGTGACTTTCTGGACAAGGGGGTAGCCCACCTGAAACCCATGGTTCTGAAGGACGTGGCCATGGACGTGGAGATGCACGAGTCCACCATCAGCCGGGTGACCTCGAATAAGTACGTCCATACCCCTCAGGGAATCTTCGAGCTTAAATACTTCTTCAACAGCAGCATCAACACCTCTCGGGGGGAAAACGTGGCCTCCGAGAGCGTCAAGGAAAAGATCCGTCTAATTCTCGCCGAGGAAGATCCCCAGAAACCATACAGCGATCAGGAGCTCGTGGAGATTCTCAAGAAGCAGGACATCCTGATCGCTCGCCGGACGGTGACCAAATACCGGGAAATGCTGGGAGTTCTTCCATCCACCCAGAGGAAACAAATCATTTAATCCAGAGAATGGAGGCGTGGGGCATGCAAGTTTCCGTCACCTTCCGTAACATGGAATCCAAAGATGTATGGCGCGAGTACGTACAGGAAAAAATATCGAAAATGAAAAAATATCTGGACTCCCCCCTGGAGGCCAGCGTGGTTCTCACCACGGAAAAACACCGCCAGATCGCCGAAATCAACCTGGTGGCCAATCGGCTGACGGTCAACGCCCGGGAAGAGACCGAGGACATGTTTTCGACCATCGATGGAGTGATGGACAAGCTGGAACGGCAGCTGC
The DNA here is from genome assembly GCA_001304105.1 of Deltaproteobacteria bacterium SM23_61. Classification (GTDB taxonomy): domain Bacteria; phylum Desulfobacterota; class SM23-61; order SM23-61; family SM23-61; genus SM23-61. Next base: position 8,632 of record LJUR01000080.1, on the reverse strand, counting down.
TGAAATACAAGGAGAAGATCAAACGCCACAAGGTGAACTCCAGCCTGCCGGAATCGAGCCTGCGGATGAACGTGTACGCGGCCGAGAGTTTTGAGGAAGGCGGGGAACCGAAGCTGATCAAAAGCCAGAAGCTGCAGGCCAGGCCCATGTCGGTGGAGCAGGCCGCGCTGCAGATGGACCTGTTGAACAACGACTTTTATATTTTCACCAATATTAGCTCCAAAAACCTGAACGTTATTTACCGGATGAAAGACGGTCATTACGGCCTGATTGAGCCCCAGGGAGGGTGATTTTGCTACCGGCCTCCATGCCCTGAACCGGGGAGACAAGAGGCCGCTGGGGAAGCGCGGGCCTGGAAGGAGAGAAGTCCGAGGAGCCCCCCTTCGGGGCAGAAGAGGGAAGGGGGTCTTCGCCTGATCATTTGAGACCATGAAAATCCTGGACATCCTGGACAAGAGATTGATTCTCTCGGAAATCGCCTCCAAGACCAAGGAGGGCGTTTTGCGGGAACTGGTTCATGTGCTGGCGCGGGTGGAAGGAAAGATCAATGAAGACCGGATGACGGAGATCCTGCTGGAACGGGAGAGTCTGGGGAGCACCGGAATCGGAGAAGGGGTGGCCATTCCCCACGGGAAGAGCAAGGAGGTCAAGAAAATTCTGGCCTCCTTCGGGAGAAGCCTGCCCGGCATGGACTTTCAGTCGCTGGACGGGAAACCGACCCACCTGTTTTTCCTTCTCATCGCCCCGGAGAATTCGGCCGGAATGCATCTAAAAGCACTGGCCGAGATTTCGCGGTTGATGAAGAATCAGGCTTTTCGCAAACGCCTAATGGACGCCCCCTCCGCGGAGGAAATCTATTCCCTCTTTTCCGAGGGGGAGGAAAAGATGTAAGGGGAACCCTCGAGGGGGTCCTTTCCCGGCAGTCATTCAGAACGGATTCCCGAGAAACCAGACCGAGTCAGGCGGGCTGATTCCGGCGCTGGCTTCCACCGGGGCGGTTCGGAGAAGAAAGGGGAGAGGGAAGGGCCTTGCCGATCGCGGCGGAGGACAAACCGGGGCTGAAAAACTCGCGGATCGTGGTCATCACCGGGCTTTCGGGATCGGGGAAGAGCACCGCGAGCCGGGCGCTGGAGGATATGGGATTCTTCTGCGTGGACAACCTCCCCATTGCCCTTCTACCCACGCTCCTGGAACTCTCTTCCGCTTCCGTGGGGGAGTACACGAAAATCGCTTTGGTCATGGACCTGCGGGAGAAAGAATTCCTCCGGACCTACCGGGAGGTCTTTGACCGGCTGTCCGCGGAAGGCTATCAGCTGGAAATTCTTTTCCTGGAAGCCTCGGACGATGCCCTGGTGCGCCGCTACAGCCAGACCCGGCGAACCCATCCCCTGGCGGAGGAACAGAGCCTGGGCGAAGGAATCCGGCAGGAGCGGGAAATGCTGGTTCCCCTTCGGTCCATGGCCACGCTGGTGGTAGACACCTCCACCTACAATGTCCATGAACTCCAGCTGGCGATGCGCGAGCTCTTTTCCCAGAGGCCCCTGGGAAGGAAAATGGCTTTGACTTTTCTTTCCTTCGCATACAGTCGAGGGATTCCCCAGGAAGCGGATCTGGTGATTGACGTGCGCTTTCTGCCCAACCCGTATTTTGTGGAAGCGCTGAAGGATCTGCCCGGTTCCGACCCCCAGATTCACGATTTCCTGATGGGCCACCAGGAAACGCAAGACTTTCTCTCCCATTTTGAAAATCTACTGGCCTACCTCCTTCCCCGGTACGAGCGGGAAGGCAAAGCCTACCTGACTGTCGCCATCGGATGCACCGGAGGCCGCCATCGTTCGGTTGCTGTTGCGGAAAAGATGAAGAGCCTCTTCCAGAACCAATTCCCGGTGAGGCTGAGACATCGTGACCTGAAGAATTCCGCCTGAAGAGAGACAGGGGGAAGGAAAAGGGAGGATTCAGAGGCAAATGGTTGGCGTTATTTTGGTTACCCATCCGAATCTCGGAGAGGAGTTCATTCGCTCCGCAGAACTGATCTGCGGTAAGCTTCCTTTTTTAACCAATGTTTCCATCGATACGCGCAAAGGGGTCGAGGCGCTGCGTGAGGAGATTTCCCGAGCCATCAAAAGCGTCGACTCGGGCAGTGGAGTCCTGATTCTCACGGACATGTTCGGAGGAACCCCTTCGAACATGAGTCTGGCCTTTCTCAGCGAGAACCGGGTGGAGGTGGTGACCGGCCTCAACCTCCCCATGCTCATTAAAATCTCCAACTGCCGGGAGGGGCGATCTTTGCAAGAGTTGGCCAAGATGGTGAAAGAGGCGGGCCAACGCAATATCAACCTGGCCAGTGAAGTGTTGCGGAAGAAAAGCTAGTTGCGATAACTCGTTACTCGTTATTGGTTACTCGTTACTCGTTTTAAAAAGTCCCTCTAACGAGCAACGAGGAACGAGTAACCCGTAGCCAGTTATCAGCAACGAGTAAGCAAAGTACAAGTAAATGAACGGCGAGCGGAAATGGATGGGCCGGTCATAATCCGGGAAATGACCGCAGGAGATCTGGACGGGGTCCTGGAAATCGAAAGGATCACCTTTCCCTCTCCCTGGTCGAGGGCCCTTTTCGAACGCGAATTGGTGACCCCTTTTGCCCGGTCCTTTGTAGGGCTGTGGAAAGAAACCGGCCAGCTTGTCGGATACCTATGCTTCTGGCTGGTCGATCAGGAAGGTCATGTTCTAAACCTGGCCGTGCATCCTCAATACCGCGGTCAGCGGATCGGGAGCCAGCTGCTGGGATTCGCGGTGGAGTTTTGCCGGAAGCAGGGGGTCCGGCTGATCACCCTGGAGGTGCGGCGGTCCAATTACCGAGCCATCTCTCTGTACCAGCGTTTTCAATTTCAACCCCAGGGGATTCGCCGCCGTTACTACGCCGACAGCGGGGAGGATGCCATTGTCATGGGACTGAGCTTCGGCGACGGGAAGCCCCTATCAACCCTATGAGAAAAAATCCCAAAGAAGTGAAAGCCAAGATTTTACTCCACCGGCGGATCAGCTCCGATTATTTCCGGCTCCAGCTTTCCTGTCCGGAGATCGCCCGCCTGGCCCGTCCGGGGCAGTTCCTCATGGTGCGGGTAAATGAATTGCAGGATCCCTTTCTTCGTCGCCCCTTTAGTTTCTCCCGGATCTTTCCGCCCCGGGAGAAAAAAAGGAAGCCCATGGACGAGGGGGGGGTGGAGATCTGTTACCAGACCGTGGGGCGGGGAACGCTCCTTATGAGCCGGGTCCAGGAAGGACAGCGCCTCGACCTGCTGGGCCCGCTGGGGAACGGGTTCTGGCCCGAGGAGGGATGCAGCCGGGTGATTCTGGTGGGGGGAGGGATCGGCGTGCCGCCTCTTCTCGCCTGGGCCCAGGAGTTGAAAAAGAAAGGGCCGGGAAAGAAGAAATTCATCAGTGCCCCGGAGCTGACCTTCCTGATCGGGGGGCAAAACAAGGAAAAAATCCTGGGGGCGGGAGAGTGTCGGAGATGGGGGATCGAGGCCCAGGTGGCGACGGAAGACGGAAGCCTGGGGGCCAAAGGGCTGGTTACCGACCTTTTGGAAAAGGAATTAATGACCGGACGGCATGAAGCCACGGCCATTTATGCCTGCGGCCCAAAATCCATGTTGGCCCGGATCGCTCAGGTGGCCGAGCAGTTTGACCTGCCCTGCCAGGTTTCGCTCGAATCGCACATGGCCTGCGGGGTGGGAGCCTGTCTCGGCTGCACGGTGAAATTCCGCGAGGGGGTTCCTCCGGTGGAAAATCAGGAACGACAATCGGCTCTTCCCCGGGCGAATTCCCTTCTCAGCACGGAGAGAGAAGAGAAAACACGACGCGAAGGTACGATTCCGGTCATTTCTGAAGCCGTTCCTTTCCGCTACGCCCGGGTCTGCAAGGAAGGCCCGGTTTTTGACGCCCGGAAGATTTTTTGGGATTGAGGATCACCATGGGTTCCAAAAAGGAAGGCACGGGCCTGTCCGTTGAACTCGGTCCGCTCAAGTTAAAAAACCCGGTCCTGGTGGCCTCCGGAACCTTCGGCTATGGGGAAGAGTACTCGGGAATCATTCCCCTGAGGAGTTTGGGAGCCCTGATCACCAAGGGATTGTCCCTCAAACCCCGGAGGGGAAACGCCCCGCCGCGGCTCGCCGAGACCCCGGCGGGAATGCTGAACGCCATCGGGCTGGAGAATGTGGGGCTGGAGGCATTTCTGCGGGACAAAATGCCTTTCCTGCGCAGGGCCGGGTGCCCGGTGCTGGTCAACATTTTCGGCAGTACGGAGAGCGAGTACGCCGAGATGGCCCGAAGGCTGGCGGATGTGGATGGAATCGACGGCCTGGAAATTAACATCTCCTGCCCGAACCTGAAGGCCGGTGGGGTCATTTTTGCCACCGATCCTGGGTCGGTGTATCAGGTGGTCTCCAGAATCCGGGAGGCCACTTCTGCTTTCCTTATGGTCAAGCTGTCTCCCAACGTGGCCGACATTGCCGGAATCGCCCTGGCGGCGGAAGAGGCCGGAGCAGATGCCGTCTCTTTGATCAACACCCTGACCGGCATGGCCATCGATATCAAAACCCGGACTCCCGTCCTGGGAAATATCACCGGGGGGCTCTCCGGGCCGGCCATCAAGCCGATTGGCCTGCGCATGGTGTGGCAGGCAGCCCAGGCCATTCGCATCCCCGTGGTGGGAATCGGGGGGATCATGACCGCGGAGGACGCCCTGGAGTATATCATCGCCGGGGCGAGCGCTGTTCAAGTGGGGTCGGCCCTTTTTGTCGATCCCCGGGCTTGCCTGAAAATCGTGGACGGGATTCAGAGCTACCTCAAAGCCCAGGGGATTCCCCACATTTCTTCCCTGATCGGGAGCCTGAGGGTGGGACAGGAAGCTGGAAAAGCAGATACTAGATACTAGAGGATGACGACCAGATACCAGATGCTGGATGCTGGATAAAAAACAATATCTGGTATCTAGGTCGTTATCCAGTATCCAGTATTTAATATCGTTTTTCAGTAGCGAACATCCGGTATCTGGGAAAAAGATGTGAAGTCGGGGAGGGGGTGGAACATGGAGTTGAAGTCGGTAAAACTGGAGATTCCGGAAGGAACGAACCTTATCTTGGGCCAAACCCATTTCATCAAGACGATCGAGGACCTTTATGAAATCATGGTCGGGGCCATGCCCAAGGCCAGATTCGGCATTGCTTTCTGCGAAGCCTCCGGAGCTTGCCTGATCCGGGTGGAGGGGAACGACGAAGAACTGAAAAAAACGGCTACCCGCAATGCCCAGGCCGTAGGGGCCGGGCACACCTTCATTCTGATCCTGGGCGATGCCTACCCGGTCAATGTTCTAAACGCGGTCAAGAGCTGTCCGGAGGTCTGTTCCATTTACTGCGCCACGGCCAACCCCGTGGAAGTCATCCTGGCCGAAACTTCCCAGGGCCGTGGGATCCTGGGGGTCATCGACGGCTACTCTCCCAAAGGAGTGGAGGCCCAGGCGGACGTTCAGTGGAGGAAAGACCTTCTGCGAAAGATCGGCTATAAGATCTCCTAAAAAAAATGATACTAGATACTGGATACTGGATGTTGGATAAAAACCTAGATCCTGGATATTGTTTTTTTTCTCTAGCAGGATGCGGAAAAACTTCACTGATCCGTCGCTCCCGCGAAAGCGGGAGCCCAGAAGGCCTTGAAAACACTGGATTCCCGCTTCCGCGGGAATGACAATTCGGGGCTGAAAAAGAGTTTTTCCGCAACCTGCTAGTATCCAGCATCCAGAATCCAGTATCTTTTCTGCCTTTCGATTTCCTGCCTCTTGCTTTCTCCCCCCGGCACGGGGAGAAGGTTAGAAACGAGTATGAATGGAACCAGGGAAGGTCGTTGCCTTCTTTGAACAGAAAGAAATCCTTTTGGCCGTTTGTCTGGAGGTCAAAGGAAACAAACTCCATCTCCTGGCCGAGGAAAATCGGGAGATGACCCTGGGGCCCAACCGTATCGTCCTTTCCTCTGGGCCCACCCTGAATCCCAATTCCTCCCGTGAAGCCCATCTGCAAACCTTGAAGTCCGCGGTGGAGCGACAGAAAAAACTCGTCTCCACCTTCTTTCTCCGGGAACTCTGGGAACTGGTCTGGGAAGAGAGGAGAGAGTTCGGCCTGCGAGAATTGGCCGAACTCACTTTTAATCCTCCAGTCACCTTTGACCAGGAAATGGCCGTCTTCCGGGCTCTTTTTGAAGACCGGCTCTACTTCAAGCCCAAGGCGGACCTGTACGAGCCCCGGGAGCCGGAAAAGATCGAGGAGATCCTCCTGCAGATCGAGCGGGAGGCGGAGCAGGCCAGGGAAATTGAAGAGGGCAGCCGGTGGCTGGCAAGAATCTGGTCGGGGGAACCCGCCGCTCCCCCTTCCGGGAAGGATGAAATCATCCGGGTGCTGAAGGAATTCGCCCTCCTGGGAACCGAGGCCCCGGACCAGGCCAAGGCCAGGGCACTCCTCCAGGCGGCCCAGATTTCTCCCCCCCATGCGCCTTTCGAATTGCTGGTTCGTATGGGAGTCTGGGGGGAGGACGAAAACCTCTTTCTCCACCGTTACCAGATCTCCCAAGCTTTTCCCGAAAAGGTTCTCAGCGAGGCGGAACAAATCCTGGCCCGTTCTTCCCGGGGGATCACTCCCCAGCCACAGGATTGCGACCTGACCTTCCTGCATCCCCTGACCATCGACAGCGAGTTCAGCCGGGATATTGACGATGGTCTGAGCGTACAGCGGGTGGGGAATGACCTTGAGGTGGGAATCCACATCACCGACGTGGCCAGCTACCTGAATGGGTTCGAGGAGACCTTCCGAGAGGCCATGGCCCGGGCCACTTCGATCTACCTTCCCGACCAGCGCATCCCCATGATTCCCCCGGCTCTTTCCGAGGGGGCCTGCAGCCTGATCGTGGGCGAGAAACGGCGGGCGCTGAGTTTTCTGGTCCGGTTCGACCCCGAGGGCAGGATGCTGGAGTACCGGATCGTGCCCAGCATCATACAGGTGGAACGGAGGCTTTCCTACGACCAGGCGGATCAGCTCCTGGAGGAGATGGATGAAGAGCTGACCCTCCTCAAGCGGATCTCCGAAAGGCTGGGGCGGCGGAGAACGGAGATGGGCGCCTTCTTCATCCCCCGGCCAGAACGGGTGATCCGGGTGAATCGGGACAGGGAGATCCTTCTCTACAAGCGAGACCGGGAGAGTCCTGCCCAAAAGATGGTCTCCGAGTTCATGATTCTGGCCAACTCCCTGGCGGCCCTCTTCCTGAAGGAAAAGGAAGTTCCAGCCATTTACCGGGGGCAGATGGAGCCCAGGGAAAAAGTCCCCCCCATGGAGAAGTTCGAAGCCCTCCAGGCATACCGGCTGAGGCGCATCCTGAGCCGAGTGGAAGTGAGCACCCGGCCCTCACGCCATGCCGGGCTGGGGGCGGAAGCGTATCTCACCCTGACCTCACCGATCCGCCGCTTCTACGACCTCCTGGTGGAGCATCAGATGCTGGGCGTCCTGCGGGGAACCGCGGTAATGGCGCAGGAACAGCTGGAAGGGATCATTTCTCAGGTGGGGCCCATCCTTTCCCGAGTGGGGCTGGTGGAGGAACTGACCGAACAGTACTGGATTATGCGCTTTCTGGAGAAAAAAATCGGTTCCACCACCACTGCCGTCATTCTGGACCGGTTTCCCAATCGATACCACATTCACCTGGAGGAGTACCTTCTGGAAGTAGATATGCCCGGCGGCCCGGGCCGGGAGTTCGTTCCCGGGGATCAGGTCTTGGTGCGCATCGAAAAATCCAACGCCCGCCAGGGGATCCTCAAAATCGTGCCCGTCTGAACTGGTTACTCGTTACTGGTTACTCGTTCATCGCTATTGCCTTTAATTCTTTAACCAGCAACCAGCGACCAGCAACCAGCTGCAGTCTTTTTATCCCACCGCCGCTTTGATCAGCTCCTGTTTCTGCCGGAAGAGCTTTTCGCCCAGGCTGACGTGGTAGAGGTGGGGGTTCTGGAGCCGCTTGTGTTCCGGGCGGAGGTGATGAAGGCTCTGGAAGGTTCGGGCCTGAATTTCCTGCAGGGCGGGTTTGGAGTACACCAGCTTTCCCCCTTGGAAGATCGGGACCAGGATCTCCTCCCTTTTGTACATGGCCGGGTAGGTTTTATGGACGTGGGCCAGCATGGGGTGGAAGGCCTGCACCGGCTGGTTGGGAGGGAGACTTTCGTCGGCGAAGAAGAGGACATCGCCGCGCATGAACCCCTTTTCATCGAAAAAACGGGTGATTTTCTTGATTCCCGGGTTGGTGGTCTTCTCCGGATCGTCGGAGACCTTCAGCTTGGGCTTCATCTCTCCGTCCTCAAAGATGGCCGAGAGCTTGTACACCCCGCCCAGAGCCGGACAGGAATAGGAAGTGACCATCCGGGTTCCCACCCCCCAGGAGTCGATTTCCGCCCCCTGCTTCTTGATGGATTCGATGAGCCACTCATCCAAGTCGCTGGAGCCCAGAATGTGGGTTCGCTCAAAACCGGCTTCGTCGAGCAGCTTGCGGGCTTCGCGGCTGAGAAAAGTCAGGTCCCCGCTGTCCAGCCGGATCCCCA
>LJUR01000079.1 GCA_001304105.1 Deltaproteobacteria bacterium SM23_61 | reverse complement strand
GGGAATTGGCGCATCCGGCGATCAGGAAAGCAACCGGGATCAGCAGTCCCAAACCTCTTTTCATCCATCTGGAGACGATATATTTCACGGTCTGTTTCCTCCTTTTCGAGTTACTTCTGAGAGAGGCGCTCGATTTCCTGGCGCAGGGCATCGATGTTCTTCCGCATCTCCTCCGCCGTCTTCTTGGTCTTCGAGGTGGCCGCTTTGGTGTGCGCGTACTCCGCGTCGATCGAGGCCTGCTCCGCCAGGCGGGCGGCTCTTTCATATTCCTTCTTGGCCAGAGCCTCCCTGGCCTGGACCATCTTTCCCTCGGCCCGATTCAGTTCTGCAGGGGCGTTCAGGAATGCGTTGCCCACTTTGGCATCGTTGATGGCTTTCTCTCCCGTCGATATCTTTTGCGCGGCAAGGGTACCGTTGGAAGCGCACCCTCCCAGAAGAAACCCCAAAACCGCCGCAATCACAAAAAAAGGAAGGATCTTTCTCCTCTTGCCATCCATCTCCTTCTCCTTTCCGGCCTGGTTTTGCATGCCAGGGCAAGGATCACAAATAAGGCTCAAAGAAATTTATTATAAAAGCTTTCCTTTTTTCTCGCCATCCCATTTCTCCCGCAACCAAGACCTGACGGCCGAAGCTCATCTCCCGGTTTCCTTCCCAATACCGGCTGCCCGGACCCCGTCCATCGCCCCTTCGGTCCATGCCCCGATCAGCTTGTAGGTGACGGCCAGCACCACCGGGCCGATGAAGATTCCGATGATCCCGAAGGCAATGAGGCCGCCGATCACCCCCGCAAAGATCAGGAGCAGCGGCAGGTCGGCGCCCCTCTTTATGAGCATGGGGCGCAGAAAATTGTCCAGGCTCAAAACCAATACCGTCACCACGAGGAGAACCGTACCCCAGACGCTCTGCCCACTCCAATACAGCCAGATCACCGCGGGGATCAGGACCACCCCGGCTCCTATTTGGGCTACGCAGAGCAAGAACATGATGGCGCTCAGAAGCGCCGGGGCCGGAACCCCCGCCACCGCCAGGCCGAATCCGCCGAGGGCCGACTGGACCAGCGCGGTGACGACGATCCCCAGGGCCACGCCCCGCACCGCCTTTCCGGCGAGGGTCACGGCTTCCTCTCCCCGGGGTCCGGCAAGCCGGTGGGCAAACCGGCGCACTCCCCCTGCGACGGTCTCTCCCTTTAAGTACAGGATCGCGGCGATTCCCACGGTGAGGAGGAATTCGATCAATATCCTCCCCATGCTTCCGACCTGGCCCACAAACCACTGAACCAGCTTGCCCGCGTAAGGCGTCAGACGGGCGAATAAACCCTCCTTGCCGGCGGAGGCGATCTCCTGCCAGATAGCGGAGAGCTTCGGCCCGGCCAGGGGAATCCTTTCCACCCATTCGGGCGGGGCCGAGAGGGCCAGGGTTCTCAGGGATCTAGCCCAGTCAGAGATCTGCTCCGCGTTCCCCACGATGGTCCCCACGGCAAGGGAGAAGGGAGCGATAAAAACCAGCAGAAGAGCGAGGGTCATCACCGCCACGGCGAGCCCGCGCTTGCCCCAAAGCCGCGCCTGCACTCCCAGCATGAGCGGCCAGGTAGCCACCACGATCATGATCGCCCACAGCAAGGAGGGCAGGAAGGGTCGCAGGATCCAGAAGTTGCCCGCGATGAGCATCCCGATCAACAGCACCCCCAGCGTCGTGCGGGTCAGGTCCCGCCCGGGGTGGGCATTCCTCTCGGACATTTCTTCATTCTTCTCATCCATTCTGCGCCTCCGGGGCCGGGGATTGAACCCTGCCCTCTTTCTCTGCCGATCGATAAGCCCGCTGATCGTAGGGTCATGCGGGTCGAAGCGGCTGGCCCGGACCTCATTTGAGTTCTTACCCTAAAAAGAGTGATAATTCAAGGCCTGACCCGGTTTTCATCCCTCTGCTCGGAGCGCCTCTACGATGTTCATTCTTGAGGCCCGGAGAGAGGGGAGGAAGCCTCCCACGAACCCCATGAGCAATGAAAAGGCGATGGCCTTCCAGGCGATCTCCCGGGTCAGGGCGAAGGAGAAGGCCAACTCGGAAAAGGTCTGGAAGTTCATGGTGGAGATGGTGATGAGCTGCATGAAGGAACCCAGGAAGAGCCCTACCAGGCCGCCGATCAGCCCGAGGAAGAGAGCTTCATAGAGGAAAGCCCGCAGGATGCTCCCCCGCTGGAATCCGAGAGCGCGCAGGGTTCCGATCTCGCTCGTCCGGTTGGCCACCGAGGAGTACATGGTGATCATGGCTCCCAGCATGGCCCCGAAGGAAAAGATGATCGTGAGGGAGAGCCCCAGGATGTTCAGGAACTTGGCCATGACCTCCGACTGCTCGGCATAATAGCGGTTCTCCCGCTTGGCCTCCAGGTTCAGGCGGGGATCCCTTTCGATGCGCCGCTTGAAGGGGAGAAATTCGCCCGGGTCATGGAGCTTGAAGACGACCGAAGAATAAACCGAACGGCGGAAGGCCTGCATCAGCTGGTCCGCGTCCCCCCAGATCTCCGAACTGAATCCCGTATTGCCCGCGTCGAAGACCCCCACCACGGTCCAGTCCCGCAGGCCAAAGCGGAGCGTCTCTCCCAGCCCTCCTCCCTGGAACCGCTCCGCAATCTTCCGACCGGCCATGATCTCGGGCAACCCCGGCCGGGGGATCCTTCCCCCGATCAATTTCACCTGGGATCGAAGGGCCAGGGAGCTCTCCCCGATTCCCCGCACCACCACATTGGAAACGGCCCGGTTGTTCTCCCGCTTGGGCAGGCTGATGAGCACCACCACCTCTTTGGCCAGGAGGCGCTTCCCGCCGGCCCCCACGGCCACTTCCGGCTGAGTCTCGATGATGGAGGCCTGAATCCGCTCCACCCCGCTCTGCACCTCCGAATTGGACCCTTTGCGCAGAACCATGACGTTATCCGGCGAGCCGGTTTCCACCAGGGTCTTCTTCAGGCCTTCGGCCATCATGAGGATGGCGGTGAAGACAAAAACCACCAGGGCCATGCCCGAGGCGGTGAGAACCGTCGTAAGACGGCGGGTCCAGAGGTTGCGGATGCTGTAGGAGAGGGGCAGCCCCATTCAGCCGACCCTCCGGAGACCGTCGGCGATGCGCACCTGGATCGCCCGCCAGGTGGGGATGAGGGCGGAAAGAATCCCCACCCCCAGGGAAGCGATCAGGTCCAGGTACAGCGTCGTTTCCTCCACCTGAAAGACCGGCAGGTACATGGGGACCGTCTTTTTGAAAATATACGCCGCGGGAAAGGTAACGGCCACGCCCAGGGCGCACCCCATCAGGGTGATCAGCAGGGATTCCCCCAGGATGAGGCCGGCGATATGCCAGCCCCCGAACCCCAGGGTTTTGAACACGGCATATTCCCAGCTCCGCTCCCGGGCCGCCATAGACATGGTGTTGGCCACCACCGCCACGATGATCCCGATGACCACGAAGGATACTACCTGGATGGCCACGATGATCGCCTCCGACATGGAGATGAAGGAAAGGGTGAAGGCCTTCTCCGTCTCGGTGTGGGTCTCGGCCAGGGAGTTCCTGAAGGTCCGATCCACGGCCTGGACCACGAGGGGGGCATTGTTGGGGTGGTCCACCCCGATCATGTAAAATCCCACCCGGTCCGCCCGGCGGGGGAACGTCTTCCTCAGGGTCTCGTTCAGGTAGTCCCAGTGGAAGAAGAACTGGTTTTCATCCACGTTCTCATCCCTCCCCCGGTACAACCCGCGGAGGACGAACTCCCAGCTGCCCGGGAAGATGGTTCCCTGCAGGGTGATCAAATCCCCGATCTTCCACTTGAACCTTTCGGCGAGCTTTCTCCCCGCTATCGCCCCTTTCCGGTCGCGCAGAAAAGCCTGGCGCTGCGCCGGCGAAAGGATAAACTCGGGGTACAGGTCCAGGTAGGTGCGGGCTTGCACCGCGAGGTTGGGGAAAAAATTCTTCCGGTCGATGTAAATGCCGCCGAACCAGTTGCCGTAGGAGACCTGGGTCACGCCTTCGACCTGGCGGATCCGGTCTTTGTAGGCCAGGGGAAGGGGAAAAACGAGGGACACAGCGTTCCGGGTGATTAGGCGGCTGGCCGAGGAGGTTTCCACCCCCGAATACCAGGCGCTCACCACCGTGCGCAGGAGGCCGAAGGCCATGATGGCGATGGCGATGCTGAGGAGGGTCAGCGAGGTGCGCAGCCGGCGCCGGAAGGCATTCTTAAACAGGAGCTTGAGGATGAACATCGTTCAGGAATCCCTTATCCAGGTGCCGGATCACCGCCGCCCGCTTGGCGGCCCGCGGGTCATGGGTGACCATGATGATGGTCTTTCCGGATTCCCGGTTCAGCCTTTCCATCAGGTTCAGAACCTCCTCGGCGGAAACCCGGTCCAGGTCCCCCGTGGGCTCGTCCGCGACCAGAATCGTCGGGTCGGTCACAATGGCCCGGGCGATGGCCACCCGCTGCTGCTCCCCCCCGGAGAGCTGGGGCGGACGGTGGTCCATCCGCGCCTCCAGGTTGACGACGCGGAGGGCCAGCTCCACGTGCTCCCTCCTCTCCCCCCGCGACAGGCCGGTGAGGAGAAGGGGGAGTTCCACGTTTTCGAAGGCGGTTAGGACCGGAATTAGATTATAAAACTGGAAGATGAAACCCACGTGAGTGGCCCGCCATGCGGCCAGCTCGCTTTCCGACAGGGAAGTGATGTCCACGCCCCCCACGGTGATGGTCCCGCTGTCCACCTGGTCGAGGCCGGCAATCAGGTTGAGGAGCGTGCTCTTCCCCGACCCGGAGGGTCCCATGAGAGCCAGGAACTCCCCTTCCTGGATGCCCAGGTTGATATCCTGCAGCACCCCCACCCGCCGGTCACCCCGGCGGTAGGATTTGCTCACCTTTTGGACTTCAACGATGGGAGACATACCTTAAAGAACTCAAACGCTTAACCGTCGCGCGATCATTTTAAAAAGGCGATCTTCTGGCCTGAACACCATTTTTCTTTCGCTCGCCGACGGGCGCGCCGCAGCGCGCCCCTACACCCAAAACCCAACACCCGACACCCTGCATTTTGCCTTCTGCACCCTGCACCTTGCACCCTGCCCCCTTTATTTCTCATTCTCCCGCCTTGATCCTCGCCCCGCTTTTCAACCTGGCCGGCGGTTCCAGCACCACCTGGTCCCCCGCCTTCAGGCCGGTGAGCACCTCCAACATGTCCCCGATCCGGGCCCCGGTCCTTACCGATGTCTCGACGACCCCGTCCCCTTTCACCAGGAATACAGCCTTCCCTTCCCCCCGGGCCACCACCGCTTTCTGGTTGACCGCGGTCCTGGGGACTTGATCCAGCTTGGACACGGGTCTGGAGAGGAAAGAAACCTTGGCGCTCATCTCCGGCAGGATGCGGGGGTCCCGGTCGACGAAGCGGATCTTCACCATCACCGCCGCTTTGCTCCGGTCCCCGGTGGGCACAACCATGTGAACGGCCCCGCGCAGTCTCCGGTCCGGCAGCGCCTCCAGCTGGATCTCGCAGGGCTGCCCGATTTTCACCAGCCGAAGGCTCGATTCGGAGACGTCCGCCTCCACCTGGAGGGAGTCCATGTCAGCGATGGTGACCACCGCCGACTTGGACTCCGCCGCCGCGCTGAAGGGGGTCACGATGTCCCCGATGTCGGCGTTCTTGGTCAGAACCACGGCATCGAAGGGGGCCCGGATCAGGGTGTATTCCAGCTGGATGACGGCCGCTTCCAGGGCCGCTTCATTCGCCTTGATGACCGCCTCGGCGGCCTTGACCGCCGCCAGTGCCTTTTTGTGCCGGGCCACGGCGGTATCATACTCACCGCGGGCGATAAAATTTCTTTCCACCAGTTCCTTGTTCCGGTTCAGGTTGAGGGTCGCGTCGACCAGCTCAGCCCTGGCATTCTCCAGGTTGAAACGGGCCGTTTCCAGGTTGGCCGCAGCCTGGACCTTGGCCGCCTCCACGTCCTGGCTTTCCAGGCGCGCCACCACCTCGCCCTTCTTGACCCGGTTCCCTTCCTCCACCCCCAGCCAGACCAGGCGGCCGGTTACCTTGGAGGCCAGGGCCGATTTCCGCTGGGGGACCACATAGCCGCTGGCCGTCAGCACGGTGTAGGCCTGCGAGGGGTAGACCTGGGTCACATTGGCCAGCTGAACCTGGACGGGGGGAGTGAAAAAACCCATGCGGTATAAAAACCCCGCAGCCACCAGGCCAAGGGCGGCGAATACCAGGTAGAAAACTTTTTTCCCTCTGCCCGCCCGAAAGGCTACCTTCGATTTGTCGATCTTCAACTTGGACAGTTCTTCATCTGCCATAAACGGTCGCTCCTGAGGAACCGTTCTGCCGCTGCTCCTGCGAATGGACCCCCATTATCTTAGGGAGCACTCCTTATTCCTGTCAACCGGGATCTCGGTAAGGAAATTGCCGGGTACGGGAAAAAAACAAAAACCCAGAGCGGGGAAAGATTTGGAAGCAAAAAATGTTTGCTTTGAGAAGCGGCGGAAGGCTTCCGCAATCCCTGAAAAGGCCCGGCCCCGGGTCCCGAAAAAAGATACCCGTAAAAAATGTGTCCGGGATCTGGGGTTAGACTGCTTTGGCCCTTCCCTGCCAAAACTTCTCTTTGAGCTTGCTCTTTAAAATTTTTCCGGTCCCACCTTTGGGTAGGCTGTCCCAGAATTCCACGATCCGCGGGACCTTGAAGCCCGCCAGTCTTTGCTTGCAGAAAGCAAGGAGTTCCGTTTCCGTCAGTCTTTGGCCTTCCTTAAGGACCACCAGAGCCGCCGGCGTTTCCCCCCATTTCTCATGGGGCGCGGCCACAACGGCCACTTCCACGACAGCAGGGTGGTCCCGGATCACGTCTTCGATCTCGATGGAGCCGATGTTCTCCCCGCCGCTGATGATGATATCCTTTTTCCGGTCGACGATTTCGATGTACCCATTCTCATCCATGGTGGCCATATCCCCGGTATACAACCATCCATTGACGATGGTGTTTTCCGTTTCTTCGGGCAGTCTCCAGTATTGGTCGATCACCGCATGCCCGCGAATGATGATTTCTCCCACCTCCTGTCCGTCGCATTTCACATCCTGCCCTTTGTCGTTCACCACGCGCACCCTCGAAACCGGGTCTTCGAACCCAGCTTTCCGCATGTTATACTTCTTCTCCTCCTCCGGGAGATGACCCAGAAAATCCTTGGAAGAAGAAGTCGTTCCGGTCGAGGCGGTTTCGCTGAGTCCGTATCCGCAGTAAATGGAGCAATTGGGAAATTTTTGAAACAAACCGTCGTGGGTCGCTTTGGATAAAGAGGATCCCCCGATTACGATCCGCTTCACGCTGCTCAAATCATAATGGTTGATGTCCGGAAAGTGGATCAAAGTGTCGCCCATGGTGGGGACGATCTCGAAATAATTGACCTTCTCCCGCTGAATGAGCTCGCAAACCGTTTCCGGTCGGAAACGGCGCAGCATCACATGGCGACCGCAAACCGCGGTGATCGTATGCGGCTTTCTCCAGCTGTTGGCATGAAACAGGGGAACCGCCTGAAGATAGATGGTCCGGTCGTCGACCCCGCCGAAGAAAAGATCCTTGATCGCGGCCATCCAGCACATGCGATGGGTGAGCAGCATACCCTTGGGTTTCCCCGTGGTGCCGCTGGTGTAGAACATTTCGGCCGGATCGCTCTCCTCGATCCTGATTTCGTTTTCAAAGACGGGAGAGGAATGAGCCAGAAACGCCTCGTAATCCTCCCCTTCGATGGCGGGAGCCGTCTGTTCCTCCTGATCCTTCAGGAGAATGAATTTTTTCAGGCTTCGGACCGAATCCCGATCCAGCAGCTGAGCCATCTCTTCATTCAGAAAAAGGCAGGTCGCTTCGGAATCCTTCAGCACGTAAGAAATTTCCTTCTGGGTGAGACGGATATTAATGGGCAGAAGGATGGCCCCGATCTGCGGCACACCGTAATACATTTCCAGCAGGCGGTGGGTATTGATGTCGATGACCGCCACCCGCTCTCCTTTCCGGATTCCGAGGTTCAGAAGGCCATTGGAGAGACGGTTGACTCTTTCTCCAAATTGGGCGTACGTGAACCGCTTCTCTTCATCCACAACCGCGATTTTTTCCCCGTACTGTCTCAAGGCACGGCGGAGAAGATCAGTAATCAGCAACGGAATGAACATGCTGTTTCCCCCTGGATGCTATTTCCCGAAAAGCAAATTGGACGGCCATAAAACCATTTCCGGAAAGATGCACACGACGACCAAGCCGATGGCTTGAAGGATCATAAAAGGGATAATGGCCTGGTATACTTCCTGGATGGGGGTATCGGGAGAGATGCTCTTGATGTAAAAGAGATTGTACCCGAAGGGTGGGGAGATGTAGGCCATCTGCATGTTCATGACGAAAATGACCCCGAACCATATTTCATCAAAGCCGATCGCCGCGCAGACGGACATGGTGATGGGCGCCGTGATCATGACGATGGCCCCGGGGTCCAGGAGCATCCCCAGGATGAAGTACATGGCCTGGATCAGACCAAAGATTCCCCAGTATCCGATGGGCATGGCTTTAACCACACTCTGGATGAAATCCGGGGCGCCTAGGGCGGTGTAAACCGTGGCAAAAGCGTAGGCCCCGAAAATGATCCACATGACCATGGCGCTTAAGCGCACCGCAGTCAGGGAGGCTCTTTTGAAGGCCTCCCATTTAACCCCGCCATAAAAGGCCATGCACACCAGGCTGCCGATCGCCCCGATGGCCGACCCCTCCGTCGGGGTGCAGACCCCGGAAAAGATCGACCCCAGAACCGCCAGGATCAGAACCAGGGCGGGGATGATATTCCGGGTGGCCCGCAGCTTCTGACCCCAGGTGATTTTTTCCCCGCCTTCGAGGACGGGGCCCAGTTCGGGGTTGATTTTGCAACGGATCAGGATATAGGAAATGTACAGGCTGCTCAGAAGAAGGCCGGGTAAAATTCCCCCGGCATACAGCTTCCCGATGGAAACCTGGCAGATCATGCCATAGATGATCATGATGATGCTGGGGGGGATGAGAATCCCAAGGGCACCCGCCGCCGCGATAGATCCCAGCGCCAGCTTTCGGTCGTATTTACGGGAAAGCATGGCCGGAAGGGCGATGAGCCCCATGGTCACTGTTCCTGTCCCTCCGATCCCGGTCATGGCCGCAAAGAGGGTGCAGACGAGCACCGCGGCAACCGCCAGCCCCCCGCGCAGCCGCCCGCCCCAGTAATGAATGGCCGCAAAGAGCCCGTCGGCCATTCCCGACTCCTGCAAGATAGCTCCCATGAGAATGAATAAGGGAATGGCGATCAGGCCGAAGGAGAGCATCCCTTTGCCGAAGATTAAAGATGGAATCACCCCCAGCGAATGAGGTCCCCATAAAAAAAATGCGAATAGGACCCCGATGGCACCCAAAACAAACCCCACCGACAGCCCGCTGATCAGACCGATCATCAAAAAGACGAACAATAACAGCGTAACCAAGCTCTCATCCATCTATTTCCCCTCCCCCTTCCTAGCCAAGACGGAGGAAATATCGGAGAGAAGGTTGCTCACCCCCTGGAGGATGATCAATAGAGCCCCGATGGGAATGGTCAGCTTGATTGGCCAGATAAGAGGGGCCCAGTTGCTTTGCGAATATTCCCAAATCACGATGGACCTCCAGGCGAAATTCCATCCTTTCCACAACAGGATGCCGCAGAAGCATAAAAAGAAGGGAAAAGTAATGAGGTCCATGATCATTTTCCCCCGGGGCGAAAGGCGGGAATAAAACAGATCCATATTTACGTGTCCCCGGTACTTATGGGCATAGGCTCCGGCAAGAATACTCAGCGCCCCGAAGACCATGAGGCTCAGTTCATGAGCCCAGATGGTCGGCAGGTTGAAAAAGGTTCTTAAGATAATCTCCCACAGGATGATTCCCGCCACGATCCAGGGAAACCACAACAAGATTTTACCGCTCCACTCGGTGACGCGATTAATCGCGCGGATCAAATCCCGCATGAAATTCTCCCTCTGCTTTAATCCCAAGGCAGGCAGAGCCCCAAAAGAAACCGTTTTCCCGGATTATCGGTACGAAGGGAAAAATGGCGTGAATTGGTCTTTGGGGGTTTGGATTTGTCTTTTCCGGACCTTCCAAGATTGGGACCCACCGGAGAAGCCCCCCGGAATTCAGGTCCTGGGCACTCTTTAGCCATTCCCTCGTCCGGGGGGCTCTCCGGTTGAAAAGGCCTTAATCCATGTGCCCCATCGTCCTCATAAAGTCTTTGATCTTCTGGACCAGCTCCGCGCAGCTGGGGCTTTTTTTGGCCTCCTCATCCCATATTTGGTAGGCCACTTGATGGGCTCTTTTCAGGTCCTCGCCCGTTAGCGTGTTGATCTTAACGCCATGTTTTTTTTGCATGACGTTTAATGCCCATTGTTCCCCCGTGAAATTCTGATTGTTGGTCATATCCAAACCGGCTTTGATGAAGCCGAACTCCAGCATTTGCTTGAGGTCATCAGTCAGCGAATCCCACACTTTCTTGTTCACAAGGATGGTCCCGTGGTTGACCGGCATCAGCGGAGGATACAGGAAATATTTACAGACTTCATGGAATTTCATAGTGTACATCCCCATCGCGCTTCCCCAGGTAATTCCATCCAAGGCCCCGGTTTGCAGGGCCGTATAAGCCTCTTCGCCGGGAATATAGACACCCTGCCCGCCGAGCTTCTCGATCCAGGTAATCATGTTACCCGCGGCTCTCACTTTTTTCCCCTTGATATCCGCGATGCTATTGATGGGTTTGGTAAACATGTAGGCAGCGGGCCAACAGTCGATCCCTCCCACAAGGTAGTGAACTCCGTGCTTGGCGTACACCTTACGCATAAAATCAGCGCCTTTCCAACCCCCGAACAAGCCGGGCATCGTAGCGCCATACAAGAAATTGTACATTTCGTCGGGGGTCCGAATGCCAAAGGGGAGTCCATACTCAATGCTTGCTTCCGGGATCGCACCTTTGAAATAGATGCTGGGCATCCCGATGATTTCAACCATTCCGGTTTTGACGGCGTCGAGGGCTTCCGCGCTCTTAACCAAATCCCCGGCCCAGTACATCTTGATCTGAAGACGTCCGTTGCTCATGGCCGGCAACCTTTTTTCAAACAAATCTTTGTAGCCCGCCATCCCCAATTCGGCGGCGATTCGCCATTGGACGTATTTCCATTTGTACACTTTCGCGGGGGCGGCGAAAGCGGTCTGAGATTCGAACCCCCAAAAGACGCAAGACAGCATGAACATGCCCAAGAGAAAGACCCATCCTGCATTTTTTCTCATCTGGCACCTCCTTTGATTGGTCATTGTCTTGCCGAGTTCGGATTCTCGGCCTTCTCAGCATTTTCGTGAGTCAATTACCATAGCTGCGGCATCAAGTCAACATCTTTATCGTGCAGCCTGGGGGCGAAGACCGATTCGGATTTTCAACCGGCTGCCTATGTTTCCTCTCGGTTGCCATTGGGTTTTTCCTCTCCTCTCAATGCATCACCGTCCCCCCGTCAAGGTTGATGGACTGACCGGTCAGGTTACCCGCTTCGCCCGAAACGGGGAATGCCGCCAGATTGGCAATATCCCCGGCCGTCTGGGGTCGAAGCAAGGAAGTCATGGATTTGACCCGGTCTTCTCATCCATGTCTTTTCAACTCATCAAATATATTCGATCGTCGCCGGCGGCTTGGGGGTGAGGTCGTAGAGGCAGCGGTTCACCCCTTCGATGCCGGTGATACGCTTGCAGATCCGGTGCAATTTCTCCCAGGGTAGATCCACGGGGGTGGCCGTCCGGGCATCCACGCTGTGGAGACAGCGGACCACGATGATCTGCCCGAATTCCCGCTTCCCTTCCACGATCCCGGTGGCCCGGTCGTTCAGGAGGACGGCCAGGTACTGGAAGGCCCCCGTGTCTTTCAGTTCTTCTTCGACGATGGCCGTGGCCGCTCGGACCACCGCCAGCCTTTCTTCCGTGACTTCGCCCACCACCCGGGTGGCCAGCGCCGGCCCCGGAAAGGGAATCCGCTGGGTGATCTCCGGGGGCATGCCCAGGACCTTGGCCACCTCCCGGACCCCGTCTTTGCGCAGGGTCTTCAGCGGCTCCAGGACCTTGTATCCGTATTCCTTCTCCGGGTCAATGCCCAGCTGGGACAGAATGTTGTGCTGTCGTTTGATCCCCGCCACCGTCTCTTCGATGTCGGTGAGAATCGTTCCGTGGAGGAGAAATTTGGCCCCTGTTTCCCGGACCAGCCTGCCGAAAACGGTTGAATAAAAGGTCTTGGTAACCGCGTTCCGTTTCTCCTCGGGATCCGTCAATCCTCTTAACGCCTGGAGGAAATCCGCCCGGGCATCCACCAGCCGGACCGGGATCTTCATCGCGGCAAAAGTCTGCACCACCCGCTGCGGCTCCCCCTCGCGCATGAGGGCGCTGTCGATAAAGACGGTTTTCAACCGGTCTCCCAGCGCCCGATGGCCAAGAACCGTGACCACCGAGCTGTCCCCCCCGCCGCTGAGGGCGTTGATGGCCGCGCCCTGCCCCACTTCCTTTTTCAACGATGC
>LJUR01000078.1 GCA_001304105.1 Deltaproteobacteria bacterium SM23_61 | reverse complement strand
CCGAACCAGGATCAGGCCGTTCCCCACAAGGGAGGAAAAATTGATCTCCGGCTCCTCCTGGAAACGGAACCGATCCCGCCACTCTTTCTGGACCCTCCAGGATATAGAAGGGACCACGCGCTTCATCCCCGAAATCCGGAACCAACGGCCCTCCCGGGTAAGCCGCTCCCCGGGCGCCAACTGGTAAGGCAGGCCGGCCCCCTGACCCTGGAATCGAGTTTCGATGAGCACGATTCGATGCTCCGGATCGATCTGGAAAATTTCCCAGACATCGCTCAGGGCGATGGAGTGAAGGTACTTCAGTCGAAAGGAGTCGCCGGGTTCGACGGCCCGGAGCCAGAGAATTTTGTCCGCAGTCGCCAGGGAAAGAACCCAAAAAGAGTGCTGGCTGGCAAAAAACCCCAACCCCAGGAGGAGCAGAAGAAAAAAGATGACCCCTTTGCGCATCGCATCCAAAAAAAGCCCCGCATAGGGGATTACTCTTTGCTATGCGGGGCCTTCCGCAAATCCCGCTCGTCTCCGGGCCTTCGGTATCCAACCGGTTACTTCGCTTCCGGAGGGACCAGGGCGGGGGGAATGCTGATTCCCTTTTCCTTGTAGTACTTATAGGCGCCCTTGTGGAGCGGGACCGTAACCCCCAGAAGGGCGTTCTCCAGTTTCACGTTCTTTCCCTGCTCGTGCACCTTGGCCAACACTTCCGCCCCGCTGGCTGTCTCTTTTTTCTCCCGGTAGATGAGGGGGGTCTTTTCCCATAACTGGTAGACAACGTCGTATACGTCTTTCTCGGGTACTTCGGACCGGGTCACCCAGATGGCCAGCATGGCGACGGTCTTTACCGGCTCTTTCTGCTTCGGGTAGGAATTGGCCGGCATCGTCACCGCGGTGTAATAAGGATATTTGGCCTGGAGCTTCTTGATCACGTTGTCCGGGAAAGCCAGGAAGGTTACATCTTTGGTGGTGGCGATTTCTATGATGCTGGAGGTGGGAACTCCGGCAGTCCAGAAAAGGCCGTCGGCCTGCTCATCCTGCATCCTCTGCACGGCGGCTGCGTAGTAGACATAAATGGGTTTAATATCGTTGTAGGTTAAACCCATGGCTTCCAGGAACCTGCGGGAGTCGAATTCCGTTCCGCTCCCCTTGTCCCCCACGATGATCCGTTTTCCTTTCATATCGAGGACCGACTTGATCCCCGTTTTTGAAAGGACCACCGTATGGACCGTCTCAGGGTAAAGAGAAGCGATGCATCTCAGGTTTTTCACCTGGGGAGTTTTCCAGGATGCCTTGTCTCCGCGGTAGGCGGCCAGGGCGACGTTGTTCTGCGCAATGCCCGACTCCACCTCCCCCCGGGAGATCAGGTTTACGTTGGCCACAGAGGCGTTCCCTGTCTGAGCGGTTACTACCATGTCCGGGATCTTGTTGGTCAAGCTCTGCGCCAATGCGCCTCCTAAAGGATAATAAACCCCTCCTATACCACCCGTGGCAATGCCGAAGAAACGTTTTTTCTGTGCGTTGGCCGGGCCCGGAAGGGCCATCACCACGCAAAGGGCCAGAATCGCTACGGCTACGAATACCTTCTTACTCATACAGTCCCCCTTTCTGAACTCAGGCCGGACTTCCGCTCGGCCTCTAATTGGTTGAGAACCCTAACTCCATCTCGCTGTCAGCCGGCTTGCCCCGGGCCGGCGGCGGATTCCTGCTATTCCGTCAAATTCTAATTAAAAAATCAAACTTTTGCAAAGTTAAAAATTTAGGGTCATCTCCAAATTCGTTGACCGAATTTTTCATGAAAGCTTGCCAAGGGTCCGGAAGGAAAGTCAGATTGCGCAGCAAGCATCGGCGGGAGATCCGCTTTCCAGGAATCCCCTTTTGGTCATCCGCAAAGCCCAGCGGGGGCGGAATAAGTAAGCTTCGAAGAAATAGCCGATACCCCCGCCACCGGTGGGGAGAGATATGCGCCTCATGATTGCGAGCAAGATGACTTTTCTTCCGGGCCCATGAAATCACAGGGCATTCTGAAAAGACCAGCTCTTTGGCTTTCAACGATTTTGAAGATGAGCCAAAATTTGCTGTTCATCGTTTCTCAAGGTTAAAACTCTTATAGAATTTGGCTTAATTTGTCAACCTGTAAATTCGAATGGGTTGGCTCCCGCCGGGGAGCGAATGGATCGCTTGACAAAGGTGAACGAACCAAGTGTACCCGTGTCCCGATAAAAGGGATGAAAGGGGAGGGGAACATCGGTCCGGAAGGTTTCCTTAGGCCTTTGCCGAGAAAGCTGTATCCTTTCAAGCGCCGCTGAGATTATATGGGTAAATTTTGGTTTTTCCAGGGCGGCGTTTTAGAAATACATTGCCAAAGCTGGACCCTGGTGTCGCGGGAGCCAGGCCCCGGGCTGTTTACCATGTTTAAAAGGGGAGGCGCCTCAAGGGGCTTTGTGGCTAATTTATTCAAGCTCGCGCTTGAGAGGTCTAAAAGGCCAGACTTCAAGGGATTTCTAGACTCCTGTTATATTATGTAAACTTTTTCTTCCAAGTTTACATAATATATATTATCGGACGTTATAAGGATCTAAAGTAATTCCTCAAGGCACGCCAAAAGTCTGGCCCCTTTTGGTCATTAAATCGTGAGGAGGCTTAGGTTGTGGCTTTCTGAATGGCCCGGCGGAAGCCTTCAAGCGACCCTTCGATGACCCGGTCTGCCACGCAGTAAGCGAGACGGAAATGCCCCGGAGTTCCAAAACCCTTCCCCGGAACGGCCAGGATGTTTTCCTCCAGGAGAATATTCACGAACTTCACGTCGTCGGCGATGGGAGACCTGGGAAACAGATAAAAGGCCCCTTCCGGCTTGACGAAGGAATACCCGGCTTCGGCCAACCCCCGGCACAGATGATCGCGCTTCCCTTTGTACTCCGAAACATTTACGGTGACCCCTTGAAGCTGGGGAAGAATCCGCTGCATGAGCGCCGGAGCATTCACGAACCCAAGAATCCGGTTACAAAACGTGAGGCCGTCGATGGCCTGCTTCCAGTTTTCCATCCGGGGATTTACAGCCAGGTATCCGATCCGCTCCCCGGGCAAAGATAGGTCCTTGGAATAAGAAGTGGCCATAATGCTGTCGGCGTAAGCCTGGAAGATACTCGGAACCCTCGCCCCATCATAAACAATCTTGCTATAGGGTTCATCGGATAAGAGGTAAATGGTCTGATTATTTTTTTGTTTGATTGTTTCGAAGAGCTTTCCCAAATTCCTTAAGCTGTTTTCATCATAAATTCGGCCCGAGGGGTTGTTTGGAGAGTTCAAAATGATAGCCTTGGTCTTGGTAGTAATGGCCGCTTCTATCTCTTCCAAATTTAAAGTAAAATCTTCGTTTGTTTTAGCTAACTTACCGATACCATTATGATTATCTATATAAAAGAAATATTCGACGAAATAAGGGGCAAGAACGATCACTTCATCCCCGTGGTCCAGGATGGTTTTCAAGGCCACATTCAGGGCACCGCCGGCCCCGCAGGTCATGATGACCTGCTCCCAGGTGATGGGAACCCCGTGCTCCCTGGCGAGGAACCCGGCCACTGCCTCCCGGGTCTCCTTCAACCCGGCGTTGGGCATGTAAGCATGTTTCCCCGGGCGCTCGTCTCCAATGACCTCCAGAATCGCCTTCCGTACCTTCTCCGGCGGCTCCAGGTTCGGGTTGCCCAGGCTAAAATCGAAGACCTTTTCCGCCCCGATTTTGGCTTTTAACTCCAAACCCTGTTCAAACATCTTCCGAATCCAGGAAGCCCGCTCCATGTGATCCCGGATTTTCGCTGAAATGGCCATAGAATCTCCTTAAAAGGGAATAAGGGAATGGTGGAATGATGGAATAATGCTCACAAGTTCTTGATTTTTTTCAAACTTCCATTATTCCAGTATCTTTCTTATTTCGCCCATTACCTGAAGGGTGATCTCCATCTCCTCGCGGGTGCCGATGGTCATCCGAACCCCGTCGCGGAGCCCCTCTTCATCATAGTGACGGGTTAGAATTTTTCGATCGAAGAGGGCTCGAAAAAATTGGCCCCCCCTCCCCTTCTGCGGCGGTTGAGGGAACACGAAGTTACCCTGAGAAGGAATGATCCGGTATCCCAGGGCCCGCGCCTCCCGGGTGAACCAGTCCCGGGTTTCCACGATCCGGGAAATATTTTTTCGGAAGTAATCCTGGTCTTCCAGAGCCGCCGACACCACCGCCTGGGTCAAACGGTTCACGTTGAAAGGATCTTTCACCTTGAACATCTCCCGGATCAGGCTCTCCCTTCCGATGGCATAACCCAGCCGCACACCGGCCAGGGAGTAGGATTTGGAGACCGTGCGGGTCACGATTACGTTCTCCATCTGCCGGACAAGGCTCAACGCATTTTCCGGGGCAAATTCAACATAGGCCTCATCCACCACGAAGATCCCCCGAATCTTCCGGGCCAGGTCCTGGACCAGGGAAAGGGGGTACAGGAATCCTACCGGAGAGTTGGGGTTAGCCAGGAAAAAGACTCTTGCTTCCGAAGGTGGGTCCGGAGGCCGGTCATAGGGTTCGGCCACCGGAAGGGCCAGGTTCCGGCCCCCCTGAATCACGCCCAGCACTCTGTACAGGGGAAAAGTGGGCTCATAGAAGCCGATCCCTTCGCCGGGCTGGGCAAAAGTCCGCACGACCATGTTCAGGATGTCATCCGAACCGTTTCCACAGATGACCTCTCCCGCTGAGAAGCCGTGCAGGCGGCCCAGTTTTTCCCGGAGTTCCAGGCTCATCGGGTCGGGATAGATCCGCAAATCTTCGAAATTCACCCGTTGAAGCACTTCTCTCACCCGCGGGGAGGGCGGATAGGGGTTCTCGTTGCTGTTGAGTTTTATGTATTTTTGGGAGGGATCCGGCTGGATCCCCGGAACATAGCCTCTCATTGAGGCGATGGAAGGTCGGACGTAATCCATGATCGGGCAGGTCCTTTTTCGATATTATTCAACCGCAGGGCACACCGAGATCCCGGAGCGGCGGAACCGCAAACGCACAATTTTATATTGGGACACAGATAAACACAGATGAACACGGATACACGCGGATAAGAATTCCTATTCTATTTTCCCCGGGTCTACAAAAGTTCGAGTCACATGCGTGGTCGTGTACACCCATAAAATCTTCATGGGCTTTTCGCCGGCGTTGATGAACCGATGGGGCACCCCCGGGAATATGAATGTCGTATCCGGAGGGGTTACCCGGTGGGAGATTCCATCAATGACCGCGGTGGCCTCCCCCTCGATGACCGTGACCTGCTCCTCGCAATTGTGCGTATGCATGGCCAGGGAGGCGCCCGGCTGGAATTCGGTGATCCCGGTGGTCAGATGCTCCGAACCGCTTTCGCCGGTCACCAACGGCCAGCCCCTCAAACCGGGGCCGCGGTCCACCGGTTTCATTTCTTGAATCTTGAAGACCCGGGATGCTTTTCCCATTTTCTATTCTCCAATCCCGACCCGCCCGCCCGGAACCGAATGCTGCCCGGTTCGCAGGAGAATCGGCCGACTCGACGATGGTTCAGGATCTCTTCTCCAGGAAAGTATATGGGGACCGGCAGGCCAGGGTCAAGGAAAAATCTCCCTTCCCATTGCGGATCTAAGGAATCCTTCTTTGATTCGATCTTCAGCCTCTTGGCTTTTCGAGGATTTCCCTTACCCGCGGGGATCGTTGCGCATATCCGAGGACAACCCGCTGAATCCCCAGCAGCTGGGAGGATAGAAGGCATTGACCCAAGGCCCTGCCCTTCTCCAAACCGCCGGGCAGATCCGCTTTGTTGAGAAAGGGGATTACCCGGGCTCCCGGGGGTTTATCCCGCAAGAGATGCGCCAGAAGGCGGGCTACGACTTCTCCGGTGACTTCGGTCCCCGGAGTCAAGCCAAGAAGACGAATGGCCAATTCCGTCCGAAAAACATGTTCATCATCCAGGGGACAGCCTAAGGCATCAATACCTACCACCGGAACCAGGAGGCTGGAATGAGCCGGGAGAACGGGTTCGTCCTCCCGGGGAGCTTTGAGAGAATGGCCTGCAGCTCCGTCCGCTTCAATCATTAGGAAAGAGACCCCGGGCAAGGTATCGAGTTCTTCAACCCATGCCGGAGGAATTCCCCTCAGTTTTCCGTTGCTTAGCTTCTCCCGGGCAATGACCAGATAGGGGACACTTCCCAGCTTTTCGATGACCCATTGCTTTACCAGGGCAAATTGAGAGGAACAGAATAGGGAAAAAGTAGGCGAGGGAGCGGGCTCCCAGATCTTGGTGGTGGTTGTTACGATGACTCCTTTCCGTTCCATCGAGAGTTCATCAGCCAGGGCAAACAAAAGGGTTGTTTTCCCCCCCCCGCCCACAAGGCTGATGATTTCACGGTCCTGCAGAGAAAAGGCCTGTTTCAGGTTCATTTATTTAGGGGACGCCGATGAAGGCAGATGCCTCTTATAATCTTCGGGGGTATCAATGTCCACGAGAACGTCATCGCCATTCATTTCCACCGTAAGGATGTCTTCCGGGTGCTCGGCCAGGATTTTCCGTCCGCCCACATCCCCCTTTAAGCCCAGGATTTCTTCCCGGTATTTCGCCCCGAAAAGAACCGGATGTCCCCGGCGTCCCCTGAAGTCAGGGACGATGATGTTCTTCCCCGGATAACCCTGATGGAAATTCAGGATCAACTCAGCGATGATTTGCGGATTGATTCCCGGTTGGTCGGCCAGGACCACCAGAAAGGCTTGGGTGTCTGGGTCTGCCGCCAAGATGCCCCGGCGGAGAGAAGTGCTCATTCCTTCACGATAATCAGGGTTGATGACGATCTTGACCTCCGGAGCTTGGATCCTTCCCTGAATCCGCTCGGCTTCATGTCCCAGGACCAGGATTACTTCCCCCACGGGAGAATCCCGCATAGCGTCAAGAACATGTTGCAGGATGGGCTTCCCCTGCCAGTCCAGGATCAGCTTGGTTTCCCCCATCCTTCTGGATTCCCCGGCCGCCAGGACGATGGCCGAAATCATACCCCCCTGCCCTTCCCTTTGCGCCGCTCCTGGATCATTTCCGCCACGATGCTCACGGCGATTTCTTCCGGGGTCTTGCCCCCGATGTCCAGGCCAATGGGCGCATGGACGGAGTTCAGCTTTTCCGCTGATACGCCCTTCTTCTTGAGGTTGCTGAAAATCGTCTCGACTTTCTTCCGACTTCCGATCATGCCGATGTAGCAAGCCTCCGTGCCCAAAGCCCACTCCAGGACCTCTTGATCGTAGCCGTGGCCCCGGGTAAGGATGACCAGGTAGCTCTCGCGCTGGGTCTTCAATTTTTTCAGGGCCGAGGAAAATTTTTCGGCAATTACCTCTTCCGCCTCGGGAAACCGCTCCCGGCTGGCAAATTCAGGCCGGTCGTCGATCACCGCCACCCGGAACCCCGCCATTTTCGAAAGCCGGGCCAAGGGCAGAGTTACATGGCCCCCCCCAAAAAGAAAAACCTTGGGACCCAAAAAGATGGGTTCAAGGTAGATCTCCAGCGCCCCCCCGCAGATCATCCCCGCCTCGGAGGCTTCCGGGCCGGCAAGATCATGGTGGACCGCGCGGGGGGTTCCGGCGTCCAGCGTTTCCAAAGCTTCTTTTATGACCGCCGCCTCGAGGCGCCCCCCTCCAATGGTCCCCGAGATCGAGCCGTCCTCGTGAACCAGCATTTTCGCCCCCACTTCCCGCGGCGTCGAGCCTTCCGTGCGGACTACTGTAGCCAGGACCCCCCTTTTTCCTTCCGCCCTGATTCTCACGACCTCTTCGTACAGGTCTTGCATCGGCTCTATCTCCTAGAGTTGGCCATACCCCATCAGAATCGCTTCCAGGACCCCTCCTCCCACAGCCCGGGCCTTGTCCGAGATGGTAAAGCAATGGGCCCGAGTCCCCCGGGGATCGATATCTCCGACTTTCATCCCCTGATGGACGGAAAAGCCGTCCCGGAGGATGCCCCTCAGGACCCCGTCGATGCCGGCTTCAATTACGGCCCCCTCCACCCGGGCAACCTGTTCCCCCTTTTTTACCGGGTCTCCTATTTTTTTGTTGGCCAGCAATCGGCCGCTTCCCGGAGCCCGCAGTACCCTTTCCCAGGTGTACCCGCGGATCTCGCCGGGAATTCCGCTGTCCGGTTCTGCCTCCCCTTCTTCGATGACCCGCCCCAGGTTGTGGCCGCGGTTGGTTTCCACCACCAGGTGGACATCCTTCCCCGCATGGAACCCAGGCCCCAGTCCAATTACCAAGGAAGCATCCCCCATCCGCGTCCCTATGTTTCTCTTGGCCATGATGGCGTCCACCAGCACCTGTGGTTTCAGCACTTTACGGATTTTGCATTCCGGGTCTACCAGGAGGGGGATCCTCCCTTCATCCCAGGCCCCCCGGACTTCCTTTTCATCCCCCACGCGGCGGGCGATCATTCCTTCCACTTCCTTCTGGCCGTCGAAGACCGCCTCGCAAAAGGCCACCTCCCGCCGGACCGCCAGGGGAGTCGGAATCTCGGTGATGCAGACCCGGAGCCCGGAGCGGACCAGTCGGTGAACCACCCCGGTTGCCATCTCCCCCCCGCCTTTCACCACCACCTTGATTTCTAAGCGGTCTCTCATCGTTCCGGCCGACAGTGATTTCATGCCCCTTCCATCCTGGAAAACAGAGGCTCATTCATTATACCCGTAAGAGAAAGGGCTAGGAAAGAAATATCCTCCTTTACCACCCGCGTTAAAAGGCTTAAAATGTCACCCATGTCTGTTTACAACATAACCTCTCCCTATTTCTCTCTTGACATCATCCGGCATCTGATATAGGAAAAATAATTCCAAAAACATTGTTTCATTAATTGGAATCAAAAAGGGAGGAAGGAAAAAGCCAGGCTGGAGAATTCGAATACCGTCCGCACCATGATGTTTTTTTCACCAAAGGTAATCCTGATGAAGGAGGCTCGTCTATGATCATTGATTTCCACTGTCACATCGGCCAGTCCAAGGTATTTTCGGGGAAATCGGGTTCGGCCAAGGACATTGTCCAGCTGATGGATAAACGGAAGATCGACAAGGCAGTATTACTGCCGGCGGCGTCTCCACGAAAGCCCAAGTATTATGAAGATGCCCTGGAGGCCTATCAGGAATTCCCCGATCGCTTCTTCCCCTTCTTCCTGGCCAATCCGAGGGAAGAGAACGTAGGCGACATGCTGGAGATGGTGGTGGAGAAATACGGGTTCAAGGGGCTCAAAATGCATCCCTCCTTCCTGGGGGTGGCGGCCAACGACCGGGAATGGGTCTATCCGATCGCGGAAAAAGCCCGGGAGCTCAAGATCTGCATGATGATTCACTCCGATCCTTCCCTCTATGCCACCCCCTGGCAGATCGGTCTGCTGGCCATGGACTTTCCCGATATTCCCATCGTGATGGCCCATATGGGTTTCGTGGACGTCATTTTCAACGACGCGGCCATCGACATGGCCCGAAGATGTCCCAATATCTACCTGGAAACCTGCGGCGTTTCGGCCGAAGGAAAAGTGACCCAGGCGGTCAAGGAGATCGGCGCCCACCGGGTGCTCTATGGGTCGGACATGCCCTTTCATGATCCGGCTTTCGACATGGCCCGGATTGAATACGCCAAGATTTCCGATGCCGACAAGAAGCTGATCATGGGGGAGAACGCTTTGAAACTGCTGGGCTCTCTGGGAAAAAAATAAGAGACTCCCCGGAGGCTGCGCGGGGGCTTCTCGCCGCCTGGCTGGAGGTCAGGGATGGAATCAAATGAAATGATCGGGACCAGCGTTCCTCGAATCGACGCCTTCGAAAAGGTCACGGGGCGGGCGATCTATGGAACCGATTTGAAGCTCCCGGGAATGCTTTACGCCAAGGTCCTGCGCAGTCCCCTCCCCCATGCCCGGGTTTTACATGTGGACACGAGCCGGGCGGAACGGCTTCCAGGAGTCCGGGCGGTGGCCACCGGTCGGGATCTGATGGTCCGTTACGGGGTGGTCATTCAGGATCAGCCTCCCTATGCCTTCGATAAGGTCCGGTACATCGGCGACCCGGTCGCCGGGGTGGCGGCGGTCGATCCAGATACGGCCGAAGAGGCCTTGCAGCTCATCCGGGTAGATTACGAAGAAATTCCCGCAGTATTTGACCCCCTGGAGGCGTTGCGCCCTGGATCTCCCCTGGTTCATGAAAAACTGGATGGATATTGGGCCAGTCCCATCGTTTTCCCCGAGCCCGGGACCAACATATGCAACCACTTCAAGATTCGGAAGGGGGATGTGGAAAAAGGATTCCGCCGTTCGGAATTCTTGACGGAGAATACTTTCACCACGCCCATGATTCAGCACTGTCACCTGGAACCGCATGTGGCTGTGGCCAAGTGGGATCCTTCCGGGCAGGTCACCCTCTGGTCGAGCACCCAGCACCCTTACACGGTTCGGAGGGAGGTTGCCCGTCTTCTCAACCTGCCCATCAACCGGGTCCGGGTGATCGTCCCCTTTGTAGGGGGAGGATTCGGCGGGAAGGTACTGGTCAAGGTGGAACCCCTTTGCCTGGTCCTGGCTATGAAGGTAAAGAATTCCAGGCCGGTAAAGCTCACCTTGACCCGGGAGGAGGAGTTTTTCGCCTCTTCGGTGCGTCACCCAACCATCACCACCATCAAGGCCGGGGTCCGGAAAGATGGCTCCCTCACAGCCTTGAAGACCCGGATGGTGTTCGACACGGGAGCCTACGCGGATGCAGGTCCAGTAGTCGCCCGCAGCTCGGGCATGGCCATCACCGGTCCGTACAAAATTCCGCATGTGTGGAGTGATTCCCTTTGCGTCTATACCAACAAAGCGGTGGCCGGGGCTTTCCGGGGGTTCGGAGTTCCCCAGCTTTCCTGGGCCATGGATTCCACCATGGACATCCTTGCGGAAGGGATTGGGATGGACCCGGTTGAGTTCCGGCTGAAGAACGCTCTGGAAGAGGGGGATTTTTCGGCCACCGGACAGGTTCTTCACAGCGTGGGCGTGAAAGAATGCATTCAAAAAGCGGCCCAGGCGATCGAATGGAGAAAGAAGCGAAAGAAGTACCGGGGAATCGGCTTCGGTACTCTTTATAAAATGACCCAGACACCCTCCTCTTCCGCAGCCTTGATCAAAGTAAGCGAGGACGGCTCGGTGGAAGTCCTAGCCAGCACAGTGGATATCGGCCAGGGATCGAGCACGGTTCTGGCGCAAATCGCCGCCGAAGAGCTGGGAGCGGACGTTGGAAACGTCCGGGTGGTCTCAGCGGATACGAACGTGACTCCCTACGACCATGGAACCGCCTCCAGCCGGAGCACCTTTCACATGGGGAATGCGGTGAAACAGGCTGCGGCGGACGCCAGGAAGCAGCTTTTTGAGGTCGCGGCCGAGCAGCTTGAGGTGCGGCCCGAAGATCTGGAGTCGCGGGGCGGCTTCCTTTACGTCAAAGGGGTCAAGGGGCCCGGAACCCCCATTTCCGCCATTCGCATGGGAGTCACCTACGGGAAGGGAAGGCCGGTCATCGGCCAGGGAACCTTTTCGGTTCCCGAGGCAACCCCCCTGGATCAGGAAACCGGCCAGGGCGCTCTTCCCTCCATCTTCTGGCTCTACGGAGCCCAGGCGGTGGAGGTGGAGGTGGACCCTGAAACCGGGAAAGTGGAGATCCTGAGGGTTGTCGCCGCCCACGATCTCGGCAGGGTGATCAACCCGCTCAATTGCGAGCAACAGGTGGAGGGGGCCGTGGTTACCGGCGTGGGGATTGCCCTCCTGGAAGAAATGGTGGTGCAAGACGGTACGCCGGTGAACCGGAACTTTCGCGATTATCGGATCCCCACATCTATGGATTCACCCGAGGTTACTTCCATTTTCGTAGAAGCAACCCACAAAGACGGCCCCTTCGGAGCCAAAGGGGTGGGAGAACCGGCTCTGGCCCCCATCGCCCCGGCCATAGGGAATGCCATTTACCATGCCATCGGGGTCAGGATCAAGGACCTGCCCATCACCCCGGAGAAGGTCCTGAAGGCATTGAAGGAAAAGGGGGGAAAGAAGAAATGAAGAGCTTCGAATACCGGAAGGTATCCACCCTGGAGGAGGCTTTTCGCCTGTTCCAGGAATACGGGGAAGGAGCGAAGGTTCTCGCCGGGGGGACGGATCTTTTCATCCAGATGCGCAACCGGACTCTCCAGCCGAAAATCCTGGTCGACCTCAAGGGAATTCCGGGGATGGATCAGGTTTCCTACGACCAGGCTTCCGGGCTGCGCATCGGGACGCTGACCACGATTCACCGCCTGGAGACTTCTCCCCTCCTCCAGGAAAAATTTGGAGTCATTGCTCAGGCGGCATCTTCTCTGGGATCCTACCAGATTCGCTGGCGGGCCACGATCGGGGGGAATCTCTGCAATGCCTCTCCCGCAGCGGACATGATCCCGGGATTGATCAGTTTGGGTGCGAAAGTAAGAATCGCCGGCGCCGGGGGAGAGCGCTCCATGGCCGTGGAAGATTTTTTTGCCGGCCCGGGTAGAAGCAACCTCCAACCGGGAGAAATTCTGGCCGAAGTGCAAATTCCGGGTGTTGCTACTTGAAGCACAGTGTCCGCAAGGCCATGGACCTGGCGGTGGTGGGAGTGGCGGTGGCCTTCTCTTTCGATCCGGGTCTGCAAAAATGCCAGGAGGTGAAAATCGTTCTGGGAGCGGTAGGTCCCATCCCCTTTCGGGCGATCAGAGCCGAGACCATGTTGCGGGGGAAAAAGGTGGATGAAGGGCTGATCTCTCAAACGGCTCACCTGGCGACGGAGGAAGCTCGCCCTACCAGCGATATCCGGGCGGGCGGCGAGTACCGAAGGGAGATGGTCCGGGTGCTCACGCATCGAGCCCTGAAACAGGCATGGATGGACCTTGGGGAAGGGAGAACCCCGGCATGAACCACCGCATTCAGATTTCCGTAAACGGAGAGCGCTACGATCTTTCCGTGGAACCGAAGAAAACCCTCCTGGATCTTCTGCGGGAAGATTTGGAACTCACCGGAACGAAGAAGGGATGCGACCATGGAGAGTGCGGAGCCTGCACCGTCCTCCTGAACGGCCAGCCGGTCCAGGCCTGCCTGGTTCTGGCCGTGGAAGCAGATGAGAAAGAAGTCCTGACGATTGAAGGACTGGCGGATGGGTCCCGCCTGCACCCCCTCCAGGAGGCCTTCATTCGTCATGGGGCGGTTCAATGCGGCTACTGTTCACCGGGAATGATCCTGACCGCCAAGGCCCTCCTGGATGAAAATCCCCGGCCCACGGAGATGGAAGTGAAAAAAGCGATCGCCGGGAACCTTTGCCGCTGCGGCACCTACAATAAAGTCGTCAAAGCGGTTCTAAGTGTTGCGGGAAAGAAGCCATGAACCCTTCCGTTTGGCAAGCGCAGCGGCTCTTCCGCTGGCTCCCAGGCAAAGAATTATATTCGTCTACTTATCTCCAACACGACAGGATTGTCGTGCCTCCTTACATAAGGCTCTTCTCCCAATCGAGTGGGTGAAAAAGCTACCGCGATGTTCTCCGCCCAGGGGGTGCGTCCCGCCTGAAGCAGGGCCTATCCCATAAAACGGCCGGGCAGGTACAATGCCAGCGAGGGAAAGAAGAAGAGCAGAATGGCGCAGACGACCAGGCTGATCAGGAAGGGGTAAACGCCGCGGTAAATCACCCCGAAGGGCACCTTGGTGATGTTCTTGACCACGAAGACGTTGATGGCCACCGGGGGGATCACCACTCCGATCATGACCGTGATCCCGATCACCATCCCGAACCATATGGGGTCATAGCCCAGCTTCAGGACCACCGGGTAAAAGATGGGGGTGGCCAGGATCATGAAGGCCAGGTCGTCGATGAAGGACCCCCCCAGGAGGTAAATGAGGGCGATGATGACCATGGTCATATCCCGGGGAAACTGGAGCTCGATGATCCAGTCGGCGGCCAGCATGGGGATTTTGGTCACCGCCAGGAAGTGGCCCAGGATCGTGGACCCCACGATGAGCATGAGGACCATGCAGGCGGTGCGGAGGGATTCCTGGATGGACTTGACATACCCCTTCCAGGTCAGGTCCTTCTTCACCACCGAAAGCAGGAGAACGGCGAAAGTTCCGATGCTGCCGGCCTCGGTGGGGGTGAAAAAGCCGTTCATCAGGCCCCCGATCACCAGAACGAAGATGATTCCCACCCACAGGACCTCCGGGATGGAGCTCAGGCGATCCTTCCAGGAAGATTTTTCCCCCTTCGGGCCCAGGGCCGGATCGATGCGGCACCACACCCCGATGATGAGGATGAAAAAGAAGGCAATCAGCAGGCCGGGGATGAACCCGGCCAGGAAAAGCTTCCCGATGGACTGCTCAGTGATGATTCCGAAGACGATCAGGGTCACGCTCGGGGGCATGAGGATCCCCAGGGTCCCCACGCTGGCCACGATTCCGGTGGAAAGTCTCTTGCTGTACCCGTAGCGGTCCATCTCGGGGACCGCCACGCTGGCGAAGGTCGCGGCCGTGGCCGGGGAAGAGCCGCAGATGGCTTTGAACGCCGTGGCCCCGCCCACCGTGGCCATGGCCAGTCCCCCCGGAATATGGCCGATGAACTTGTAGGCCGTGTCGTACAGCCGCTTGGCGATGCCGGCGTTGAAGGCGATCTGCCCCATGAAGATGAACAGGGGGATTACCGTAAACCCGTAGGA